>CANRWA010000055.1 GCA_947643415.1 uncultured Clostridia bacterium
CGGTACGCACGGTGGTGTGAGAGGACGGCGGTTAATCACCGCCTCCTACTCGATTCTATACATCTTTGATCATAATGGTATATTCCCATGTTTTTTCTTCACACTATCCAGAGACCGTTTATCAGAAAGGATCATGATATCACCGTAGATCCTTTCACGAGTGGCTTCTGGTTTGATGATCTCATCCACGTAACCATGCATGGCAGCAATACTGGGATTCATGAACTTTTCATTGTATTCATCTATTTTTTCCTGGCGGAATGCTGCCTTAGAAGCGGGATCCATATCTTTCATCTGTTTGCCATATAGAATATCTGCCGCTCCGTCTGCGCCCATTACTGCGATTTCAGCAGTAGGCCAGGCATATACAAAATCAGCTCTCAAATGTTTGCTGCTCATGGCGATATAGGCGCCCCCATACGCTTTGCGGAGAATGACATTGATCTTGATGGTCGTTGCTTCTGAGTAAGCATACAGCAGCTTTGCACCATGGCGGATGATTCCCTTGTATTCCTGATCTTTGCCTGGGAAGAAACCTGGTACGTCAGTCAGGGTGATGATAGGCAGATTGAAGGAATCGCAGAAACGGATAAAACGGGCTGCTTTGTCGGAAGAATCACAATCAAGGGCACCAGCCATAAATTTGGGCTGATCGGCGATGATTCCAATGGCGATCCCTTTTATGCGTCCGAATCCCACCACTACATTTCTGGCAAATTCCTCCTGCACTTCCAGGAATGAGCCTTCGTCCACAATGCCATTGATGACATCATGCACATCATAAGCCTGATTACTCTGCTCAGGGATAATGTGTGACAGTTTATCATTAAAACTTACATTATTATTGTATGTCTGAATGGAAGGGGCATTGCTGTGGAGATATCCATCTTCATAGCATGGCGGAATGATGGAGATCAGTTCCCTTACATGCTTGAAGCATTCCTTTTCATCCGGCATGTGGAAATGCGCAACACCACTTCTTGAAGCATGGACATTGGCACCACCCAGCGCATCAGCGGTGATATCTTCATTTGTTACACTCTTGATCACCTTTGGTCCTGTGACGAACATCTGGCTGATCTTGTCGATAACAAAGATAAAGTCCGTAATGCCAGGGGAGTATACGGCGCCTCCGGCACAGTTGCCTGCAATAATGGAAATCTGGGGAATGTAGCCAGATGCCAATGTATTATAATAGAAAATCTCGCCGTAGCCGGCAAGGGCATTGACGCCTTCCTGAATGCGGGCACCACCGGAATCATTGATGCCAATGACAGGACAGCGGCTCTCAATTGCCAGTTTAATGGCATTTGCAATCTTGAAACCATGCTGTTTGCCGAGGGTTCCGCCGATCACGGTAAAATCCTCCGAATAAATAACTACTTTCTGTCCTCCAATGGTTCCATAGCCAGTGATGACACCATCATATGGAAACTGGCCTTTCCTAATATTAAATGCATCTTCCAGATTTGTAATGTTGGAACCGATCTCTCGGAAAGAATCTTCATCCAAAAGCATGCAGATTCGCTCTAAAGCATGAAGTTTTCCTAATTTATGCTGCTTTTCCATATTATACATATTGTTCTCCTCCATTCATCTGCACTGGATTCCTGCTATCAGATGGCAGGAAAAGTGTGACAGAAAATTACATATATATGATAGCATAAGGAGAGAATATGTCAATAATATGTTGAAATTATTACAGAATAGTTGACGAAAGGAGAGGGATAATGATATAATCAAATGATTGAAAAAGAAAAAAGGACGGTTTATAGAATGAAACAGTTCATACTAAATTTTAAAAGATATAGTTATCTGCTCGGACAGCTTGTGAAGAAAAATATCAAGCTCCGCTATCGGCGTTCCTATCTGGGAATTCTCTGGACGCTGATTGAGCCCCTGCTCATGATGATCGTACTTTCTGTTGTGTTCGGAAATCTGCTGGGGCGCAACAGTCAGGATGCTGCTTTTGACGGAGTGCCATTTCCTGTATATGTACTGACTGGACGTCTGTTATATTCTTTCTTTTCTTCAGCCACCAACAGTGCCATGAAGTCCATACGGACCAACAGTGCGATGATTAAGAAAGTGTATGTTCCCAAATATATTTATCCGTTATCTGGGATACTTGCAAATTTTGTGATCTTTCTGATCTCGCTGGTTGTTTTGTTGGGTGTGATGGTCTTCTTTTTGCTGACAGGAGCTTATAAGGCACCCATCAATGGTTATATGTTTATGTCAGTACTACCACTGCTGAATCTTTTTGTGCTTTCCATGGGCGTGGGTATGATTCTGGCGACCTTATGTGTCTTTTTCCGTGATATCGAATATCTCTGGAGCGTTGTGCTCATGCTTATAATGTATTGTAGTGCGATTTTCTACTATGTGGACCATATGAGTGGTGATACTCAGAAACTGATCAAACTGAATCCGTTATTCGGAGTGATACACAATTTCCGGCGTGCTTTCTTTGGACAACCTTATGACATGACTTTGTTTATTTATACATCGGTATTTGCCATCGTGACACTGCTGGTGGGGATGTTTGTTTTTTACAGGAAACAGGATTCCTTTATTTTGAACATATAGGAGGAAATGATCATGGCAAAGCGGCCTGTGGCATTGAAAGTGGAAAATGTGAGCATGAAATTTAACCTGAGTTCAGAAAAAGTGGATAATATCAAAGAATACCTTATTAAGATGATTAAAAAGGAATTGATGTTCCAGGAATTCTGGGCGCTGAGGGATATAAGCTTTGAGGTACGCAAAGGTGACCGGCTGGGAATCCTCGGGTTAAATGGAGCAGGAAAGAGTACCCTTCTCAAGATTGTGTCTGGTGTTCTGAAGGCGACAGAGGGGAATGTATCGATCCGTGGCAAGATCGCTCCATTGCTTGAGCTGGGAGCCGGGTTTGACCGGCAGTATACAGGCGGGGAAAATATTTTTCTCTATGGTGCTATGCTGGGGCACAGCAAAGAGTTTCTTATGGAAAAATATAGAGAGATAGTAGAATTTTCTGAATTGGGGGATTTCATCAATGTGCCTGTGAAGAATTATTCTTCCGGAATGCGGGCGAGACTGGGTTTCTCGGTGGCGACAGTTGTAGAACCGGATATACTGATTCTGGATGAAGTACTGAGCGTTGGGGATGCTAAGTTTAGAAAAAAATGTGAAAAGAGGATCCAGAGCATGTTTGACAAAGGAGTGACAGTACTTTTTGTGTCTCATTCCATCCAACAGGTACTCCGGATCTGCGATAAGGGGATACTTCTGGAACAGGGGCGTCTTATTGCCAAAGGAAGTATAGAAGACGTAGTGAGTTTTTACGAGGCAAAGATGAGTGAAAATCAATAAGATACGGTATTTTACAGGAGGTAAAACAGGATGAAGAAAGTAATTACGTACGGGACATTTGATCTTCTGCATGTGGGGCATATCAATCTGCTCCGCCGTGCAAAGGCATTGGGGGACTACCTGATCGTGGTAGTATCTTCAGATGAGTTTAATGCAGGAAAGGGAAAGAAGGCATATCATTCTTTCGAGGACCGGAAAGCGATCCTTGAGGCAGTGAAGTATGTGGATGAGGTTCTGCCCGAATATACATGGGAACAGAAGATTGATGATGTGAAGAATAATGATGTGGATGTATTTGTAATGGGGGATGACTGGGAAGGAAAATTTGACTTCCTGAAGGAATACTGTGAGGTTGTCTATCTGCCAAGGACAGAAGGAATATCCACCACAAAGATCAAAAATGATCTGAATATGAAAGACTGATATTATGATTAAAAAATTGGGATATTATCTGTTTGCGGCTTTTTTTTCCATGTTCAGGATATGTCCTGTGAAAGAAGATAAAGTGTTTTTTATTGCCACCCATGATGACAGCGGGGAGGGCAATATCGGGATTGTAGCTGCAGCATTAAGGGAGAAGAGACCAGATTTTGAACTCTGTTTTCTGACAAGGCGGGATGAAATCCGGCATCCATTTGACTTCTTTGTGAAAAAAGCATATCAAATGGCAACATCGGGAACGATATTTATGGACAATGAATTTATGCCCATGGCTTACACACCCATAAACAGACGGGTGAAGGTGGTTCAGCTCTGGCATGGGACAGGGAGCATTAAGCGGATCGGCCTCGATGTGGAGAC
Source organism: uncultured Clostridia bacterium (assembly GCA_947643415.1). Taxonomy (GTDB): domain Bacteria; phylum Bacillota; class Clostridia; order Lachnospirales; family Lachnospiraceae; genus Eubacterium_F. The sequence goes on from CANRWA010000055.1 coordinate 4,156, forward strand.
CGGGCAGGTAGCAAAGCTGGCAGCCAGGGCAAACAAAAGGATTACTCATCTTATCGTGAACTCCGGACGGACCAAAAAGCAGTACGCCAGGGCATTTGGAGTGCCTGAAGACAGGACTTATGTTCTGGGGCTGCCAAGGACAGACCGGATTTTGGATGAGGTATCCATGAGACGTAAGAGACGGGATCTTTCCTTGCAGTATCCGGAACTGCAGGGAAAAAAATGTATCTTGTATGCTCCGACTTTCCGGGATGATGAAGTAGGTGATCCCAGGCTGGCACTGGACTTACAGGAACTGAAAGAAATGATGCGGGAGGATGAGGTCCTGCTTCTGCGCCTCCATCCCCATGTGGCAGAGAATTTTTCAGATGAGGTGCTGGAATGCTGCGGCACATCTGTAATGAATATGTCGGCATATCCTGGTGTGACGACGCTTATGGCAGCGGCAGACTGCCTTATCACAGACTATTCTTCTATTATCTATGAGTACTGCCTGCTTGACCGTCCCATGATCTTTTATGCGTATGACCTGCAGAAGTTCAGGGAGAAGGGACGGGATTTCTACGAAGAATATGAACAATACGTACCAGGTCCCGTAGTACAGAGCCAGCAGGAACTTGTGAATATTTGGCAGCAGGGGTTCGAATGGAAGGAAAAAGTGGCGGATTTCCGCAGAAAAGAATTTGAATTTTTGGATAAAAATGCCACGAAACGACTTTTAGAATTGATTTTTTGCATATAATGGTATATAATTATTGGCGTGTTGTAGTAGGGAAGATACAATAAGAGAATGATGGAGGTTCAAGATGAAAGTACTATTACAAAGAAAACTGAGTTTCGTGTTCCTGATCATACAATTTTTGATCTCGGCTGTATTTTGTGGAGTTGCATTTTATGTAGAATTTATTCCAACAAAGTATGTAGCAATGTTGATCATTGTCTGTGTAGTGCTGCTTGCGTATCAGTTGCTGAGCCAGCTTACCAATAGCAGTTATATTATCGGCAGGGTGTTGTGTGTATTTTTCTGTGCATTCTTTATTGGCGGAGGATATTATATCTATGATGCCCATGCGGCAGTGGAAGATATCGGCGGCATGGAGACAAAGCTGGATGAGATCTCCTTTTATGTCTTAAAGGATGATCCGGCGAAGGGACTGCAGGATGCAAAGGACTATACTTTTGGCATTCTGGGAATGCAGGACCGTGAAAATACAAATAAGGCACTGCAGGATGCAGGAAAAGAAGTTGGTAAAGACCTGAATGTGAGAGAGTTTGATGATACATCAACATTAGTGGATGCCCTTTATGCAAAAGAAGTCCAGGTTATCGTATTTAATAAGGCATTTTTAAACATTGTGGAAGACCAGTATTCTACCTTTAGTACAGACACAAGGGAACTGGTGAAACATCAGATTGAGACAGTGGTTCAGCAGCAGGTAGAGGAGACGGATGTTACCACGAAGCCATTTAATGTCTATATCAGTGGTATTGATGTATATGGTGATATCTCGACTACCAGCCGGAGTGATGTTAATGTGATCGCCACTATAAATCCATTGACGAAGAAGATCCTGCTCACGAGTACACCAAGAGATTATTATGTGGAGTTGTATAAAGATGGAAAGTCATTTTCCAATGGTATGCCAGATAAGCTGACACATGCCGGGATATATGGAGTCGACTGCTCGATCGGCACATTGGAGCATTTGTATGATATTGATATTGACTATTATGTGCGTGTGAATTTCACCAGTCTGAAGAAGATCGTCAACCTGCTGGGTGGTGTAGAGGTTTACTCTGATTATGACTTTATTTCTGACTGGGGACCGAATGGCGCTGGTACCCATTATAAGTTCAAGAAAGGATATAATAAGGTAAATGGTAAGAAGGCGCTTGCCTTTACCCGTGAGCGTCATCATTTTGAGAATGGTGATTATCAGCGTGGACGTAACCATCAGCATATGATAGAGGCAATCCTGAATAAGGTGATGTCACCTTCTGTACTCCCGAACTTCTCCTCTCTTTTGAAAGAATCAAAAAGCATGTTCCGGACCAGCATGTCTACAAAGAAGATCATATCACTCTGCAATATGCAGCTCAGTGATATGGCTCAGTGGAAGATCACCTATGCGAATGCAGAGGGAAGCGGTTCAAGGAAACTTACCTATTCAATCCGTTCCAATACGCAGTATGTGTGTGACCCCAATTATTCTTCAGTGGAAAAGATCACAAAGAAGATAAATAAATTTATGAAAGAGACACCAGAGGATCTTGAGGCTGAGAAAGGGAAGAAGGATAGTAAGGCGACAGAAGATCCGCAGCCTACCCTTGCACCATAAAATGATGGAAAAATGATACCAGACGGCCGCTTACAGCGGTCGTTTGTCGCAGGATGGAGGAAATTATGAGACAGATACCTTTTTCACCACCGGATATCACAGAGGAAGAGATCCGGGAGGTGGCAGACACTCTGAGGTCTGGCTGGATCACTACTGGCCCAAGGACAAAGGAATTTGAAAAGAAGATTGCCGAATACTGTCATACGGAGAAGGCTGTATGCCTGAATTCAGACACGGCCAGTATGGAGATGACACTGCGTCTTTTTGGCATTGGTCCCGGAGATGAGGTGATCACGACAGCATATACATACACAGCGACAGCAAGTGTGATCTGCCATACTGGTGCCACGCCTGTTTTGATCGATGTGGCAGCGGGTAGTTACGAGATGGATTATGATGCCCTTGAGAGGGCTGTTACCTCTCGTACCAAGGCAGTGATCCCAGTGGATATTGCCGGAGTGATGTGTGACTATGACCGTATCCTTGCTATTGCGGAACGGGCCAAAACCCGGTTTCAGGCAGGAGAGAACCGTTATCAGAAAGCGCTGGGCAGGATTCTTGTCATGGCCGATTCTGCTCATGGTTTTGGTGCTTTGAGAAAAGGAAAAGTCAGCGGGGAAATGGCTGATTTTACAACATTTTCTTTCCATGCGGTAAAGAATCTCAGTACTGCCGAAGGCGGCGCTGTGACATGGCGCGGGGTACCGGGTATTGATTCTGATGAGATCTATAAGGAGTATATGCTCCTATCCCTGCATGGACAGTCCAAAGATGCCCTTGCAAAGACAAAACTCGGTGCATGGGAATATGATATTCTTTCTCCGGCATATAAATGTAATATGACAGATATTATGGCGGCACTGGGGCTGGTTCAGTTACGCCGTTATCCGTCGCTGCTGGCACGGAGAAGAGAGATCATAGGGATGTATGAACAGGGGCTGAAGGAGATTAATGATAAGATAAAGAAATACCAGCTTACCAGCTTGCAGCATTATGATGATGTTGTCACTTCCAGCGGACATCTGTTCCTGATGCGTGTCCAGGGGGCAGATGAAGTACTGCGGGGACATATTATAGAAGGAATGGCACAGCGCGGTGTGGCGGCTAATGTACACTATAAACCATTGCCTCTCTTAACTGCTTACCAGGACCTTGGCTTTGATATATCCGGTTATCCAAATGCCTATGCCATGTTCTGTAATGAGATTTCCCTGCCGCTGCATACAAAGCTGGCAGATGAGGATGTAAGATATATTCTGGATTGTCTTGAGGAGGTTTTGGTCTGTGAAGAAATGGGAGAAACTGCCAGATGAGATCCGGCGGGAAGAAGTTTTTCCGTATTATGAACATCTTAGGAAACACAGAGCATCGCTTGTGGTAAAGCGGATTCTGGATCTGCTCATTGCCTGTCTGCTGATCCTGATCCTGTGCCCTTTTATGCTGCTTATCGGCATCCTTGTAGGGATTACTTCGCCGGGAGGTGTATTTTTCTGTCAGGAACGGGTTACCACATATGGCAGGCATTTCCGGATCATTAAATTCCGCACCATGACGGCAGATGCGGAGGCAAAGGGCAGCCAGGTGACCACAGCGGGAGACAGCCGTGTAACAGGGATTGGACATTTCCTGCGGAAGGTGCGGCTGGATGAACTGCCTCAGCTATTCAATATCTTGAAAGGTGATATGTCCATTGTGGGAACAAGACCGGAAGTTCCGCGCTATGTGTCAGAATATACACCGGAGATGATGGCGACACTGCTCCTGCCGGCAGGAGTGACTTCCCAGGCGAGTATTGAATATAAGGATGAAGAACGGCTGCTGTCAGCAGGAGAAGATGTGGACAGGATTTATGTGGAGCAGGTTTTGCCTGCCAAGATGAAATATAATCTGGCGTATATGATGGAGTATTCATTGGGAAAGGATTTACTGCTGATGGTGCAGACTGTACTGGCAGTATGGAGGTCATAACGTGATAGGGAAATTGCAGGATATGTTTATATCATTGCTGAGGCCATGGATTCCCTTTGTGGGTAAACTCAGTGACAAGGTGCGGTATGGGATCATTACAGGCTGTTTTGTAGCGGATCTTGTATTATTCTGTATTGTAAGGTATATACTGCACAAGGAGAGCTATTTTTATAATACGGTGTGTGGAATTCTTTTAATGATCGTTATCGCAGTAATGTCACTGGACCGGTCTCTGGTAAGAGTGCACTGGAGGCGTTCTATGTGGATTGCCTGGTTTGGCATGTGTATTTCTTTTTCCATATCAGATATACTGGTTCCCAAAAAGGCATGTGGCCTTGGCGTGATCCTGGCTTTTGTATTCACAGGCGTATTTTTTGTATGGCAGAATCACACCAGAAAGGATCTGCTTTGGAAATGTTTTAAGGATGCAGTAAAGCTCTCTTTTTGGATGATGAATGTGGTTTCATTCTTATTTCGGCCACTCTATACAGGCGGGAGATATGCGGGGATTTTTACAAATCCCAATACCTTTGCCCTCTATCTCTATATTATTTTTGCTGTATATATGTCAGACCTCGACTGGATCGTGGAGACAGGAAAGCATTGGTGGAAGTGCCTGATGACATATATCAGCCTTGCCCTGATTCTATTCTATCTGTTTCTGACACAGGCACGTACTTCCATGCTTACCGTTGCAGTTATCTTTGTAATGTGGCTCGGATTTCGTGTCTACTTCTGTAGAAAAGCGCATCTGTGGAAGAATTTTATAAAAAACACTGCCATCGCTGTGCTGTTTTGCTGTGTGTTGTATCCTGTGTTCAAAGCAGGTATTACTTATATACCACGGCTGGTTGGACATCCTATCATATTTGCAGGGGAGACTCTTTATCTTGCAGATGGCAGTAAGATTGAAGATTTTGGCGAAACTGTCATTGCGGAGTTTCATGGGGTGGAGAGCACACAGGTGGGACCGCCGGCGCCAGTGCCTATACAGGAACACGAATCCGGGTCGGCAGGTCAGGATGGACAGGCTTTCTTTAAGGAAGAACCCAATAATGTACTGGCACGCTTTTTCTATGTCCTGGAGCACACAAAAGGGCTCAATGCGCTCACCAGTGGAAGGATTGACATCTATAAGGGGTATATGGGAAAGATCAATTATAAAGGACACCGTAATGTTTCACTTGTCATAAATGGGAAAAAGAAAGCACACGCCCATAATAACTGGCTGCAGTTTGGATATACCTATGGTGTGTTTAGTATGTTTTTTTATGGGATTATAACGGTTCTGGCGGTGGGATTCTCCCTTAAGTTCTATCTGAAGAACCGGCGCAAAAATGCTACGTATGCTTTTATGATACCTGCAGTGTGTGTCGGTTTTGTAGTGGCGACGCTGATGGAGTGCCTGTTTCTGCCCTTTGAGGTGTTCCCGGCATTTGCTTTCTGGTTTGCCTTTGGCGACCTGTTTGTGAAGGTGGTGCCGAAGAATAAATTTTTGCAGGAACTGGAGGAGAGAGGATGAAAAACAGGGAGCAAAATTCTTTCTGGCGATGCGGGGCACTGATGGCAGGGTGTAATGCTTTATGGTTCTTTATGTTATGTGGGATAACGGTAATCGCATTGGGGAGTATGGTTTCCAAAGCTTTTTTTGCTGTACTCCTGCTCCCATTTCTTCTATATGGCATCTGGTTTCTTTTTCATAAAAAACTGCTTTTGCCGCGAAATTTTCCCTATGGCATAGCATGGTGGATATTATGTCTGGCAGCAACCTTATTTATGTTCTGGTTCGCCTATTCTGCACGGGTGGAAAGCCTGTCATGGGATTGGGGCAGAATTATACGGACAGCCGGCAAATATGTATTAACCGGACACATGAAAGATAACGTTTATTATGCCAGATATCCGAATAATCAGTTTTGGTATATGGTAATGGTTGTCTTATTTAAGATAGTGCACTGGTTTAATCCGGCAGCGGGGCAAAGAGAATTTTACCTTGTTTCCATAGCGTTTGGCTGCCTGATGGTGACAGGGGCAATCATATTATTGCATATGACAGCGAACATTTTGTGGGGAGCGAAGAAAGCTTTCGCTGCAGGCTGTATAGCATATCTGTGCCTTCCACTTTACATGTGGGCGTTATATGCTTACACAGATACATCAGGAATGCTCTTGCTTATGTTCCTCTTGTTTATATATGTGAAAGCAGAAAAAACGGAAAAACTATGGCAATATACAGTTTATATGGGGCTGATAGGACTGACAGGAGCGATTGCCTGGAAGGTCAAGGTGACAGTGTTTATCTTTGTGATTGCTGTTTTTCTGGTGCTATTGATGAAGAAAGTGTGCGGGAAAAAATTATTGGCGGGCTTATTGGCCTTGGCGCTGTTTTTTACACTGGGGAAGATAACTGCGGATGCCGGGGTCAGCCAGGTGCTGGCACTGGATGAGAAGTTCTATGACCAGCATGAATTTCCACTTACACACTGGATTATGATGTCGTTGGGATATGGAGGGTACCGAAAAGAGGATGTGGTCTTTACGTCAGGTTTTCCAACATATAAGGAAAAGCAGGAAGCGAATGTAAGGGAGATAAAGAGACGTTTGCAGGAAAAAGGGCTGCCGGGAAGTATGCGTTTCTTTTTCTACAATAAACAGGTGCGGACCTGGGGAGACAGTACATTTGGTGGCTGTGACTACTTATCCAGAGAACCGGTATACCCGGATGGTTTCCTGGCACGGTTTGTCACGATGGAAGGAGATATGAACTGGCTGCTTCTATTTTACACATCACTGTATTATGGTATGCTTTTAGCTGGTATGATTCTGTCAGCATATTACGGATGGAAACAAAGGAACGATAAGGAAGATTTTTTGTTTGTGGGACGCCTTACCATGGTTGGAATTGCGGTTTTTCTTACAATATGGGAATGTAATGCAAGATATCTGGTAGTTTTTCTTCCACTGATGATCCTATTAAGCTGTGATGGGTATATGGGATGGAGGGAAAGACTTGGGGAAAATGGAAAGGGTATGGCTTGACTTTATGTTTATACTGATATAAGATAATTCAGTAATATACAATATTTAGATAGGATAGGAGAAGAAAATGAGAGAAAGCAAAATGAAATTAATACGTTATAGTGTATGTTTTTTGTTGATTGCATTATTATGCTGGATGTTTCCCTATACTGGGGACGACTGGGCGTGGGGAAGCCAGATTGGTATAGATCGGCTGAATGTGTGGTTTTATAATTATAATGGGCGATATGTAGGGAATTTGATTGTATTGGCATTGACTCGTTCCAATTTACTCAAAACGTTGGTTATGGCAATTTGTCTTACAGGGATCATTTTTCTGATTGAATATATTAGCAAGAAAAAATGGTCATTTTATGTATCATGCATTGCATTGTTAATGATTCCAAAAGGAGTTTTGAGTCAGGCTGTTGTATGGACTTCGGGATTTTCCAATTATGTGGTGCCAGTTTTTCTTATTTTGATTTTTATTGCATATGCGTATCCTGTCTTTGAAAAGGAAATGCCAAAGCGTAGAAAGTGGCATTGTGTTCCATTTTTTTTACTGGGAGCAATGACCTCGCTTATTATGGAGAATATCACAATTTATAATGTGATTCTTACAATAGGTATAATCGTGTATACAATTGCTGTTCATCACAAAGTAATTGCCTCTCATGCCGCATGGCTGCTTGGATCAGTGGCAGGTGCTGTTTACATGTTTTCTAACAAGGCATATCATAGCGTTGTAAATAAAGAAAGTGCTTATCAGCAAATAGGCGAGAGAGGGATTATCGGTAATGCAGAAAAAAATTATGTAGAAGTGATTGCAAAATATCTGTGTCTTGATAATGTATGGATTAATCTGGCGATACTTATTGTATGTTTTCTTTTGTTTTGCCAGTGCAGGATGCTCTGGCAAAGAAAGAAGGAACTCTGGGCTGCGAGATTGTGCCTGATTCTAATGACAGCATTTAATGTATGGGCCTTTTTGTCTTCTTTTGGAATTGACATAGCTGAGAAGCAAAAGAGGCTGTTATATATGGATGGATTGGCCGTTGTTGTTTATATGCTGGGATTAATTGTTTTTTCAATCTTGGTGGGTATCAAAAAGAATTGTTTGTGGAGGCTCTTGTTCTGGAATGCTGGCATTGTTTGTCTTTGTGCCCCCCTTCTCGTTGTTAATCCCATCGGACCAAGATGTTTCTTTCCTATTTATGTTTTGTTTATCTTATTGTTAAATGAACTGGGATGTCAGTTGGATGGAAAGATGATAAAGACAATTTTAGAAGGGAAAATTTTTCAAAACGCATGTATTTGTATTAGTTTGGTTGGAATGGCATTTTACCTAAACATATTTTATGCGATCTATCAAGTGGATCGTGATAGGCTGGTTCAGATTAGGCGTCAGGAAATGTTGGGGCAGACTTCTGTGGAAGTTCGTTATTTGCCATACGGTTCTTACTTATGGAATGATATACCAGAGGGAGGTTGGGGAGAGCGATTTAAACTTTTCCATAGGCTTCCGGAATATTTGGAGTTAAAGGCAGTATATGAATATAGTGGAGAGAAGAAATGAGGATTTGGACAAGAATTATATAGGGGGAAAGAGAAGGAGGGAGGATCATTCATGATCTTCCCTCCTTCTTTTTGCTTACAATTGACCAGATGCCAATCGCAATGCAGGAGATCATACCAATCACAAAGGCAATTATTCCTGGTTTAAATCCTACAGGGCGGTAACGTAATTCAACAATATGCTCTCCAGCACCATTGACAGTAATACCCGTAAAGGCAATATCGATCTGTTGGACGTTTACTTCGTTACCATCTACATATGCTTTCCAACCATCACTGTAAGGAATAGAGAGATAGAGCATGGAAGAATCCTTGTCAGTATTTATTGTTCCCTTTACGTAGTTGTCAGAGAAAGTATTGATATTATAAGCATTGTTGATACATATAGGGGCTTTGCTTTCGTATGTGGAGAGAGGTACAGCAAGTAATTCAAAGGAATCATAACTGTATAGCCCAACTGTGCTTAAGGATATAGTGACATCCTTTGCCTTTGCATTATATTGCCCAAGATTAATTATAAAATCTTTTATGTCAGAAAAACCTTGTACATTTCCAAGAGTATTCATTGCCCTTTTCTTGATATTCGAAGTGGATACATTAATATTGAAACCGCCATAATCGTCGAAATTAGGACCAGTTTTCATTTTAGTGCGTATTCGGTTTAACCTGGACATGGATTTACCATAATAGTTCATTTTAATAGTGCTCTTAATATCTCGTTTGAGATTTCTAGCAATGAGATATAACTCACAGTTATCATATTCTTCATCTATGTGAAACGTGATACTGTTGGCAGTATCTGTTACACGGAATGTGCCAGCTCGTTCTAGGTTTTTATACTTTTTATCTAATGTTTTTTTCCCAGAAATAACATTTGATGAACCAGTGACGTGGTAAGCAGCTTTTTGGCTTCCAGAAGAAATATTGTGGTAATCTGTGTGAGCTAAAGTAGTTTTAGTATTATCAGGAAGAATAATACATTGCATCAGTGCCTGTTCTCGATCAGGGTAATCAAGTTTAAACCATTCTGTTTCAGTAATATAAGAATCAAAAGTGCAACCCAGTCCCATAGAATATTTATTTTTTAATATGTTTATTTCCTTGCTTGATTTCTGGAAATCTGAAAATCCATATGATGCATAATTCTCGGCTCCTGTAGGAGGATTGTTATTTGGATTACTGCCTAAAAAATATTTGACGCCGAATAAGAAATCTAGGCGTGTGCGGTTGTCGTTGTTGTAGGTCCATACACGATTGCTATAGGACGCATTATTACCTATATTTTTATAAAAGTCATATAGAGTACCATTAGTCGTGGATAAATATGTGTAGATAGAGCGTGTCTGATATACTAGTGTTTCATTGGCAGGATTGTGTGCCAAACGGTTTGATACACTTTTATATTCATTGCCATTTACTTGATTCACAGGGGAAATGTGGTCAACCTGGTCAATACGATAGAATGTATCATCTTTAATTTCTGATCCTGCACTTTGGGTAGCATACTGCATCTGTTTATATTGTGCACCGTGTTCGGAATAGTTTGTCAAATTTGATGAAATTCCTGGAAAAAATTGTATAAAACCAAAAAGAATTATATTGCACATAACACTTATAGTGATGGCAGAAGAATGCCAGTTTTTTTTACTTTTAAGGAGCTGGAAAAACAAGGCAGCAAAAGCCAGATTAGAAACACCTATAATAGTGTTCAATTCATTGTTAATGTTTAAGATAATTCGGCCTACAAAGAAAAGCGTAAATCCGCAGAAAATTAACATAGTTATAATACTTTTTTTGTATCTGGATATGTCAAATGATTTTTCTGCCAGACACTGAATAGCACTCCATATATAGAAAAATGTTGCAGTATAGCACCAGCGTCCCATAGGATAACTGAATCCGTTAAACATAGAGTTAAAAAAGGGAAAAAGAAGAAATATCAAACTAATGATAAAGGTGATCATTGCGGGAGTTGCTTTTTTCAATCGGATATGATGGAAAATCGAAGGGATCATAAGCAAAAATAGGGGGCAGACACAGATTGTTGAATAGTGATAGAATATCTGCTGACTGCCAATCAGGGAAGACGGATAATTTACATATGCAAATAAAGCATGAAAAAGTGAATAGTTGGTACTTCCTTCCTTCACTGCATGCAATAAAAGATAGACAGATGGTATTACGGCAAAAGCAGCAAGACAAAGAGCTGTTCCTACATATAAGATTAGCCGACCCCAATAACGGATACAATTTTGTACCGTTTTCTTTTCATTTATTATAAAATGTACCAGTAGAAAAATAAATATCATGATTGCTGCCATATAAGAAAAATAAACGCTGTTCATTGCAGAAAGGGCAGTTGACAGAATGAGTACAATAGGTGACTGATGTCGAAGAACTTTTATGATACCTGCCATAATGAAACCAAAAAGCACCATAGCGAGCAAAAAAACAACTTGATTGAGTGCGGATGTAATTGCCCATGAGGAAAGTGCATAGGCAAATGCACCCCATAATGAGTGTTTTAAGCTAAGATGTGCTGTTTTTCCAAAATAAAGAAAGCCCAAACCTGCAAAGTAAAGACGCAGATATATTCCAATTGTATAAGCAATAGAAAGCTGATCGTCTGGGAATAGTACGGCAATATAATTGAATGGGTCAAAGAGTACTAAGGTAAAAGAGCCAATAGTATCTGCCCCAAGTCCGATATTCCAAGACCAGAAAGAAAAACCATTACCAGCAAAAAAATTTGAAACTGTATGTTTGAGCCAGACCAGATACTCATACTGTTGGCGAAAACCATCACAATTACTTCCATCAATGCTGGCTCTTATAAGAGAAATATTAAATAAGAAAAAGGGAAGAAATGTGAGGATAATAGTAATTATAAAACATATAGTGAAAAGCCAAAAAACATGCGTTCTAGTTTTAGGCTGTAATTTATTTAATAATGCCTTAAATTGCTGCATAAAAACTCCCTCCATAGGTTGAATAAGATAGTATTTGATACGGATAAATTCTAACATAAAGAACTGGCAAAAGCAACTATTTGTATTGATTTGGTAAGTAATATATGATAGAATTTTTTTATATATAGAGGGAATACTAAATATTATTCCTGAAATTCAGATAAGAGGATAGGGGGGTAATTCGTGAAGATTTCTGTTATAGTTGCAGCTTATAATGCGGAAAAGTATTTGGAAGAAACACTGGACAGCCTGCTTCAACAGTCGATGCAGGACTATGAAGTTATAGTGGTTGATGACGGTTCGGAAGATAGTACTGGCAGTATATTAGAAAGTTATAAGGAACGGTATTCCATTTTGAAAGTCATTCATCAGGAAAATGGTGGTCCATCATCGGCCAGAAATACAGGGCTGGGAGCTGCAACTGGGACATATGTCTATTTTTTCGATGCAGATGATATACTTGAGTCTGATGCATTGAGTGCCTTGTATCAGTGTGCTGTCAGGAGAAAAGCGGATCTGGTTATTGCGAAATATGATATTTTCGACCGCTACCGGACAATTCCGGTAAATGGAATTAATGATCTTGTACAGGAAAAGAAAATTGGAATATACGATCCACGAATTTTGTGGACTTTTTCTTTGTGTAACAAACTGTTCAAAAGAGAGATCATCGAGAAACATTCTCTCCGGCTTCCACCGATCTCTTATTCGGAAGATGGGGCTTTTTTGATGAATTATATCTATCATTCCCAAAAGATAACCGGCCTGGACAAAGTTATCTTTCATTATCGGCGTATGTATAATGGAGAGGCCGAATCTATTACAGCTTCCATATCGCCTGCCAAGATTAAAGATTATATCGAGGCACACCATCTGATTTTTAAGTCAGCGGAGAAGAGTTTTCTGAGAGATTATCCGGATTGTCATTCCATGGAAGATGTAATGGAAAGATATGATGAGATTCAGAAATATATGAATGAAATAATTAGGAAAGAACTGCAGATTCTTTTGGACCAGTTCTATTCGAAATTTTGGGAACTGGGTGAGGATACAATATCTCTTCTGGTGAACGAAATTAAAGAAAAGCTGGCATCGCTTAATATACGGGAACGCTCTATCCTGCAGGATGGACATCCGGAGTTTTCTCTGGAACGGCTGCCTGAGACCCAGGCAGAGGCTTTGGAACAGGCACATATGACGGTCGCTTTATATGGAGAAGAGCAAAATAAAGATGATTTCCTTAATTGTATGAATAGCCTGATGTTACAGAACTTAATTACAATAGTTATTCTGGTACCAGAGTCAATGTATGCTGTACTTGAGAAAAATGACATGCTTCATGGAAATATTCAATTTGTTCCGGCAGTGTCTGAGCATGAATTATTTTATTATGCCCTGGACAATGCTGTGACACCATATATTGTGTTTGGAAATCCTAAGATAGCATATGTGAATAATGCTTTTAAATATGTATTCAAACACTTTATTAAGTCTCCTGGGGATTTTATTGTTGAGGCAGTTTATCATCGGAATTTTGGTGAAATCCAGGCAGTTTTATTAAATCGTATGGTATTGGATTCTCTGAAACTGGGATATGAGAGTAATCCGTTTTTGTGTATGGATAATTTACTGGCAAATAAATTTTTCCGGATTGATTTTCTCCGGTCACTTTCGCTTGACAGAAGAAAGCCGATTCGTGCATATCTAAATCTGTTTTATGAGAGAGGGTATTATCCCTTTATGAATGATGGTGTCGTGCTGTTTGAAGATGAAGAGAAAAAATTTCTTGATTTTGTTGGTACGCCGGAGACCATTCCATTTATGCAGGAATATCTAAAGGAAAAAGATGCTGATCTGAGCAGTCCTGAGCTTATGCGGGATTTAAATGAGGTGCTGGCGAAACTGGTACCTCTTCCTACAGAAAATATATTACAATTATTGCATAAGAAAGTATTGGCATTTTTGAAAAAACATTCTGTAAAAGACCAGGTTCTGTTTATTTCAATTCGAAAAGACGGGGAACTGGAGGGAAATGCAAAAGCTTTATATCCGTATATCAGAGGAAAGAAAGTGGTTTGTGCTAAAATGCTGCCACATAATCTAATTACTGGATTAAGACTCTTTTATCAGGTATATACCAGTAAGGTGATCGTGACAGATGATTATCTGCGTTATCTGAGGCACTTTCAACTGAGAGAGGATCAAAGGGTCGTCCAGTTATGGCATGCCTGTGGAGCTTTTAAAAAATTTGGGCAGAGGGGTACGAATATGTCCGTCTTTTATGACAATGCAACCCATGCACAGTATAATCTGGTAACGGTAAGCAGTGAATATATCCGCCCAATTTATGCAGATGCCTTTAATATAGATATATGTAAAGTAAAATCTCTTGGATGCCCTAGAACAGATTACTTTTTTGATCATGACTGGATAAAGAAAACGAAGGAGAATATCTATGAGAGATATCCTGAATGGCAGGATAAGAAAGTGATTTTATATGCCCCTACATTTCGAGATATTAATGAAGATCGCTCACAATTTCATCCGGCACTGGATTTTGACGAACTGTCAAAGAAACTTCTGCCTGACCAGATGTTTCTTGTCTGCCCGCATCCGGTTATGAAAAATGATATTGTTGAGGGAGATTACGATAATATTAAAGTAATCAGGGATTTTTCCACGAATGACCTGATGCATGTATCTTATATGCTTATAACGGATTATTCATCTGTTATTTTTGAGTATGCACTTCTGAAAAAACCTATTGCTTTCTTCTGCTATGACTTGGCAAATTACAACAGGGGGTTCTATCTGAATTATCCGGACGACCTGCCAGGGGATGTGTATGAGACACAAGACGATCTTATAACATATATCCGTTCAGAAGATCGTCATGTGATGACGGAAAGGTATACAAAGTTTCTGGAGAAATATATGTCAGCCTGTGATGGCCATAGCAGTGAGAGAATTGCCGATGTTATTAATTCGTATATGGAGGGAGAAGTCAATGGAAAAGAATAGTCTTACATTTTTAAGCAGCCGGGGGACTGGATTTAATACGGATTTGAAGATGATTCAGTCCGAATTGACAAAAAGCTTTGGTAAAGAGGGACATGCATATCGTTTTTTCCTTAAGAATGAAAAAAGTGCAAATCCTCTTGCCAGACAGGGGTTTGGCAGAGCGAAAAAAGAGTTTTGCAGGGATATGCAGCATGTTATCTGTTCGGATGCGTCATTGTCTTCTGACCTAAAAGATCTGGAGGAGTCAGCGATTCGTCTTTTACTTGCAGTTCCATATGATTATCAGTTTAAAAATATGCTGGCATTGAAAAAGCGGAAGGGGGAGAAAAGGGAATGGAAAACATTCCGAAATTATACCCATATTATACCAGGCTCACCTTTTACCAGTGAATTATTTAGAAGTTCGTATGCTTTAACAGATATACAAATGCTTGAAAATATCTGTATGCCGAGTGTGTGGGAGATGAATCAGAAGGAAAATCAGCAGAGGAAGAGAGAGCAGTTACAGTTTTATTTTCCGGCGATGGAGGGAAAAAAAGTATTTTCAATTCTGTTATATGGGGAAGCCAGGAAGAAACATTGGCTTGACCAGTTTGATATCCGTGAGTTCGTTGAAAAACTTGGACAAGGCTGGTTCATTGTAACAAACCAGCCGGATATTATGGAATCAACTTATGCTCTTAAGGCAGTTTATGCCGACTCCTTTGGATATGTAAACCGTATACTGCCAGTACAGGACCTGTTATATGTTTCAGACGGGATGGTGACCAATAATGGCCGGTTTGCATCCTATTTTATCTCCCGCAGAAAACCCGTATATTGCCTGGATTTTAAGGGGAATAATTTTGAAAAATATATGCAGGAATGTTATCCGGATTTGTTCCTGCATACACTTTCTCAAATTTTGAACATTCAGTTTAGTACTGCGGAATGGTCAGAAGAACTGGAACATTTTTATAGTCAGATGACCTATAAGGATCTTTGCTGCCCATACGGTATCATACAGAACTTGTTTGGTTTGTCGGATTAAATTATATTACCAGTCAGAAGCCTGTACCCAGTTTTCGTAAGGTATCATATGTCCAAAGGCCAGAAAGGCGCCACTGGCAGTACCATAATAACGCTGGACTAATTGTTTTTTCGTGTCCAGTAAGGATGGGGTTATCTGTTTGCCAGGGATTTTTCCCTGGTTGTAGTATCGGCCAAAATACCATAATTCTGAGTTGTCTTTGTAATATTTATTAAAGCCTTTGGTTACAAGTTTTGAAATCTGCTGATGGTGATATTTGTCATACTCGCCATCAGGATTATGGGTTACTACTTGTTCCCACTTTTTGTAAGAAAGGACTTTCTCAATGTCTTTTTGGAGAGCTGTGCGGCATGTGCTGAAAGTATCTGTTTCATAAGTACCATCGGCAAATTGTTTTCTTGTATCCGGATAATTTAAGATAATGTATTTGTCGTTGGTCTTTTGCATTGTTTCTATAAAAGCACTTTTTCTTGCTTCATTCCATCCGTGTGTCATGCACACAACAAGGTAGTCATCCTGTAAAAGATGGGCACCTCCCCAAAGGGATTCGTCATCTGGATGTGCTACAAACATTACTTTGTTTGTGGATGATAGATCCAGATCATCCAGTGTGGAATCTTTAATATAACCGTCCTCTAAGGTGATCTTTAGATTCCATGTACAGGTTACATTTCTTTCATCTGCAGAAGCAGCAGTTATATCTACACTTTCGATAGGACAAAGAGCTGTTACGACGCCATTTTCGTCTACTGTGGCAGCGGATGGATTACTGGAACTCCAGACTATATTCTTATTAAATATATTCCAGGGAGGAATCCGGATTGATAAAGCCTGTTTCGCTCCTGCGTTTATGGATTTTACATTGTCCGTGGAAAAGCTGATCCTGGTGACAGGCATAAATACAAATAATATTAAGATTATTGAAACTACTATGCCAGCGGGTTTTATATAACGCGGTTTGTCTTTGAATGTCAATCTTGTAAGTGTTGGTTCGAAGCGCTTGTGTAATGCTGCCTTTATCTTGTGGGCAGGAATTATAATGCAGAAGCATATTAGTGTTGTAGAGATAAAGGTGATGGGAATCATATAGGCAGGATTCCCTGTTTTTACATCAAGTCCCAGTTTTGTTAATGTTTCAAATACCATGGGATGAAAAAGATATACTCCAAAAGCACAGGTAGAAAGTTCTGGAAGGAAGGGGTGTCCTTTTGCTTTATGGGGTGTATCACAAAAGTTCTTTTCGCCTGACCAGGAAGAAGTGAAATAGGTAAATATGGCAGTTGCCTGGATAAAGGTAGGGATCGAGAAATAGCCATATAGCCAGGAGCAGGCATAACCATGAGAAATGGAATACCAGCGGTTGAGGGCGGCTGTCAGCAATCCCAATATAATGTAGGCTGCTGCTGATGCTATCTTTACCTTCCTGCCAAATTGTTTGCGGGAGAGAATATACCCCCAGACCATATAACCGGCATAAGGGATATATTTTAGATCCAGTTTTTCTAATAACGCTTTCGCAATACTTGGCAGGCCTGGGAGTAATTGTGCGTTTTCGGTAAGAAGTGTCATCGTCCCAAAAAGGAGAAGAAGATACAGGGGGTTTATTTTCTGCCCATGTAATGCATGATGAATGACAGGGGTAAACATAAATACGACGATCATGGCAGAGATCAGCCAGAGATGATAATGCCCTTTGCAGACAGCAAGTAAGAAGGCAGAGAGGCTAAATTGGGATTTCGATAAGCATTCTATAAGTTCATAGAGGACAGACCACACAGCATAGAGAATTACCAAATGTAAAATTGTTTTTTTGAAAAAGATCTTATTATCCAGGGTATTCTTTTTCAAAAACAGTGCACCACTGACCATAAAGAATAGTGGTACACTGCTCCTTACCATCGTATCAACGAGATTAAGGATCCGCCATTCTGGCGTGGAAGGATCGATAAACCAGCCGGTAGCGGTAATATTGAGAAGTATCACCATGAGGCAGGCTGCGAGATGGCACTTACTTAATTGTTTTTGATTGCACATTTCCTATATTCTCCTTACCTTATTTTCCCCAATCGGATGCCGGCAGCCAGTTTTCGTAAGGGATCATATGCCCAAAAGCTTTGATGGCACCGCTGGCAGTGGAGTAGTAGCGGTTTATCATCTGGTTTTTGATAGTCAGGTTTGCCGGATCAATCTGTTTACCCGGAATGTTTCCTGCTTTATAATAGCGTCCAAAATACCATAATTCAGAGTTGTTTTTGCAATACTTATCAAAACCGGATGTTACCGCTTTTGAAACTTGTTGATGGAGATATTTTCCATATTCACCTGTTGGATTGTGGGTAACTACCTGTTTCCATTTTTTATAGGAAAGAATCCGTTCAATATCCTTTTGCAGGGCAGTGCGGCATGTGCTGAGCATATCCGTCTCATATGAACCATTACTCAGTCGTTTTCTAATATCCGGATAGTTTAATATAAGATATTTATCATTGGTTTTTTTCATTGTGTCCATGAAGGCTGTCCTGCGTTTCTCATTCCACCCGTGTGTCATACATACTACAAAGTATTCATCATCAATAAGATGTGAAGCGCCCCAGAGGGTTTCATCATCTGGATGTGCTACGATCATAACCTTGTCAATAACTGTCAGATCAAGATTATTAAGTATGGAAGTAGTAAGAAAACCGTCACTTAAAGTGATCTTTAAATTCCAGGTGCAGCTCACATTTTTGTTGCCTTCAGAAGTTGCTGTTATATCAACACTTTCAATGGGACGCAGTGCTGTGACGACACCATTTTCATCTACAGTGGCCGCTGTTTTATCACTTGAAGTCCATAGAATCTTTTTGTTCGTGGCATTGTAGGGCGCGATCTGGACAGATAAAGCCAGGTTGCTGCCTGTTTCCATGGATTTTAAGTTGTTTGCAGCAAAGCTGATTCCAGTAACAGGTACACTCAATACCTTTATCTTGTATTTTGCCTTCTTTTTACTATTCTTTTCCGTAGCCGTGATGGTAACATTTCCAGCTTTATATGTGGTTACAAGCCCATTATCATCAACAGATGCAACGGAGTTTTTGCTGGACTTCCACTTGATTTTTGTGTTTGTAGCATTATGAGGGGTCAGTGACAGGTTTAGCTGTAAAGAATTTCCAACCTGTACCTGTTGGTCGCCACTGATCCTGATTTTTTTTAGTTTAACCGGATTTTGTACGGTTAACCAGAAGGATGTCTTTTTTTTGGAATCTTTTATCGTTGCTGTGATTTTAGTTTTCCCTTTTTTTAGTGTACGTACTACACCTTTGGATGATATGGCTGCTATCTTTTTTTTGCTGGATGTCCAGAGTATTTTTTTCTTTTTTATGCTTGACGGTGATATTACAGTTTTAAGTTTTAAACGAGAACCCACAGTTAATGGCTCTGTGGGCTTGTTTGTGATCTTTACAGATCTTATCTTTGCTGCGGAAGAGTCAATAGGATTGGCTAATCCTACTGTCAGGCTGATTCCCAGCACAGCCATTGAGATTGCAAAAGTTGTAATTCTTTTCATTGTTTCTACCTCCACGCTATAATATTTCACAATGTTAAAATACGCCCATTTTGTGAACAAAGTGTGAAAAAATAGCATCATAGATGTTGTAAAAAATGACAGAAAAGAGAAGCTGATGTACAAGCTGCTAAAAATGGCATTCTTGACTTTTGATGAAAACTAATATAAAATGGTTTGGTATATATTTTGTGTGAAAAATCGGATAAGCAGAGGAGTATGAGGCATGGGAGCCAAAAAGAAAATATCAGTTGTTGTTTCAGTTTATAACGAAGAACTTTCTTTAGAGAAGTTTTATGATACTACGATTCCTATTCTGGAGCAGTGCCAGTGGGATTATGAATTGATCTTTGTCAATGATGGAAGCATGGATTCCAGTATTGTACATCTTCGTGATTTTGCGGGGAGAAATAAGAAAGTTAAGGTAATTGATTTTTCAAGGAATTTTGGGCATGAGGCGGCAATGATTGCAGGTATTGATCATGCAAAGGGGGATGGCATTGTCTGCATGGATGCCGATCTGCAGCATCCACCAGAAAGTATCCCAGATATTATCAATAAATTTGAAGAAGGATATGAAGTGATATCCATGATCCGGACAAAGAATGCGGATGCCGGATTTGTCAAAAAAGTTACGTCAGGGGCCTTTTATAAGGTATTAAATATGATCTCTCCGGTTAAATTTGAAAATAATTCTTCTGATTTCTTTGCTATGGCAAAATGCGTTGCAGAAGTATTGAGAAAGGATTACCGTGAGAAAATAAGATATTTGAGGGGATATGTGCAGAGCGTTGGGTTTAAGAAAACAACACTGACATTTGAGGCACGGAGAAGAGAAGCAGGGGAAAGTAAGTACAGTATCCGGAAATTGCTGCATTTTTCCATTAATGCGCTTTGTAGTTTTTCAGACCTGCCGCTGAAGCTTGGGGTATATTCCGGCTGCTTTGTAGCATTCATCGGATTTGTGATTATGGTATTTACTATTATTGATAAAATACTTCGTGGGACACCTGCGGGATATGCGACTATTATTGTGGTGCTTTGTTTTATGTTTGCAATCACACTTATTGTGATCGGCATAATTGGTGAATATATATCTATTCTGTTTGCTGAGGTAAAGGGACGTCCTATCTATATTGTCAGGGACAGGCTCAACACGGATGAAGAAGATCCTATATAATGGTTTTATTTCACGTTATCTGTGCTTTTATTGATGACATACTGGGGAGCGTCATTGATACTGATATAGACTCTTCCCAGATATTCTCCAATAATACCAAGGGTGAACAGGATCAGTCCTCCGATCAGGAGAATAGCGGCCATTGTGGAACTCCAGCCCAGGGGGACCTCAGGATTCATCAATTTATTTAATAGAATATATATAACATACAGAAATCCTGAGCTTGCAATAAGGATACCCATCATTGTGGCAAAACGGAGTGGCTTGACAGAAAAGGCTGTAAAGCCATTTAGCCAGAGATTGATTAGTTTTTTAAATGTGTAACCAGAACTCCCCTCTGTCCGGGAACGGTGTGTGACGGGCACTGTTCCGATATTTTTTGTGCTGCGGAATATAAGCCCGATCACATAGGTATAAGAGTTTTTGTAGCGGCAGATTTCATCAATGATAAATCTTTTTGCCGCAAAATAACTGGTGACCATAAGCCCTTTTGGTTTTCCCAGTAATATATCACACATGAAATCATTTATTTTGCTGCCAAGATTTCGGAATGCATTGTGTTTTTTGTCTTCATAGGTTGCATAGACAACATCATATCCCGCTTCAATCTGGTCTATCAATTTGAAAAGTTCATTCGCAGGGGTCTGGCCATCATCATCCATGGAGATCACAATATCTCCTGTAGATTTTCGGTATCCGGCCATCAGGGCTGAGTGCTGCCCGAAATTTTTGGCAAAACTGATCCCTCTTACAGAGTCATACTTCCTGGAAAGATCAGTGATCTTTTTCCATACCTGGTCAGGAGAACAGTCATTTACCAGTATGATCTCATGTTCTACATTTCTTTGTTTGATGGTATCTTCAATTTCAGTTACAACAGACTCAATGGTATTTTCAGAGCCATAACAGGGAATTACAACTGATATTTTCATTCTTCTCCTCCATATCTAAATAGTGTTTATTTTGGCCATATATATGATGTCATAGAATGTTCCATCTATTTTTTCTTCCTCTTTCAGGTAAGCTTCCTGTACAAACCCAGCATGTTCATACGAACGGATCGCTGCTTTATTAAATGCAAAGACGCGCAGCATGATCTTGTGGAGATCCAGATTATCAAACCCATATTGGCAAATGAGCCGGGCGGCTTCCTGGCCATATCCCTTTCCCCGGGAAGTTTCTTCACCGATAAATATGCCAAACTCTGCTTTTTGTTTTTTTAAATCCACATCACGCAGGTAGACAGAACCAATGGGCAAGTCAGATTCTTTAATATATATAATGAATTGTACTACTTCACCAGATTTCACTTTAGTATCCATCCATTGATTGTGCATGTCATTCGTAAAGGTTTCCTGAAAAATAAAATTTTTCCGTACACTTGGCGTGTTTCTCCACTTTATAATGAGAGGGGTATGTTCTTTTGTTATTTGCTTTAAAATAATGTTATTTCCACT
>CANRWA010000056.1 GCA_947643415.1 uncultured Clostridia bacterium
AGCAGACACCTCAGACAATGCCCGGGCGGCGTATTTTGCAGCCGGAAGAAACAATTATTTTTCAGGCTGTGACATAAGAACAGGAGCCAGTACGGGATCCGCCCGCTTTGAAACAAATTTTTAAGCGATTGCCCTGAGGTTGCCCTGAGGCAGCATATTTTTCCTTGCTTTTCCCCTCCTTTCATGCTATACTGTATTTCCGTGATGTAAAAATCATTTTCCTTGTTCTTTCCCGATATCATATATCCTGGGAGAGAGCCAGAGACCAAAAGGAGGTGCAGGCAACTATGAATAAGTATGAATTAGCTTTAGTTGTTAGTGCAAAAGTTGAGGACGAAGTAAGAAATGCCACCGTCGAGAAGGCAAAAGAGTATATCACTACCTTGGGCGGAACGATTACAAACGTCGATGAATGGGGCAAGAAAAAACTTGCTTATGAAATTCAGAAGATGAGTGAAGGCTTTTATTACTTTATTCAGTTCGATTCCGAGCCGGATACGCCGGGTGAACTGGAACAGAGACTTCGCATTATGGACAACGTGCTCAGATACTTATGCGTGAAACAGGAGGCATAAGATAAGGAGGAGTCTTCCATGAATAAGGTAATTTTAATGGGTAATCTTACCCGTGACCCTGAGATCCGTTACAGCCAGGGTGAAAATTCATTAGCAATTGCTCGTTTTAGCATCGCAGTCAACCGCCGTTTCGCCCGCCAGGGTGATACGGATGTCGATTTCTTTAACTGTACCGCTTTCGGCAGGCAGGCAGAATTTGTTGAAAAGTATTTCAAACAGGGTTCCCGCATGCTGCTGACCGGACGTGTGCAAAATGACAATTACACCAACAAAAATGGTGAAAAAGTCTACAGTGTTCAGATCATCGCAGAGGAAGTGGAATTTGCGGAGCGCAAAAGTACCGCAGATGCCAATGCTGCATCTGCCCCCGGCAATTTCGGCGGCGGTGCACCACAGCCGAATGCGGCAGCAAATGATGATTTCATGAATATTCCTGATGGAATCGAAGACGGACTGCCATTCAACTAGAAAGTCTGTTTCTGTATAAACAGACAACAGGATTTTATAAGGAGGTTAGTTAAGATGGCTTACAATAAAGACAGAGGCGATTCTCCAATGAGGAGAAGAGGTCCCCGCAGAAGAAAAAAAGTATGTGCATTCTGCTCTGACAAAGAGCATGACTATATCGATTACAAAGATACAGCCAAACTGAAGAGATATATGTCCGAGAGAGGCAAGATCCTTCCAAGGAGAATCACAGGTACATGTGCGAAACATCAGAGAGCTCTTACTGTAGCGATCAAACGTGCCCGTCACGTTTCTTTGATGCCATATACCCTTGATTAATTAGTATTCCAAAAGCATAAAACTTTGGCCAAAAGGCATAGGTTTCCAAAGAAGGAGCACCAAAGGCGCTCCTTCTTTGCATTTATATCATTCAATTCCACTCTTTCCAGAACTACTTCGAGACCTTCCCATCTTTCTTTTCATACAGTTTAATCTTTTTGATCACGAATCCATACTTTGCCTGGTCATCTTTCTCCACATATACGGTATATTTCTGAAAATATCCCTTGTCATTCTTATTGCTCTCAGATACCAGCCCCGCATTTGCGATCAATCTGTACTTTCCTTCCTTGTACTCAATGATCTTCTCTGTCTTCATACTATAGGTTTTGCCTGTAATGCGGGTTACATTATACAGAACTGTATTCCCTGACTTAACAAAGACATAATCCGGAAAACTGCCGCCATAGACGAACTTATACTTTGCGTTTTTCCCAAAAAGATCCTTCACCTCTTTCTTGGTCTTTTTCTCTATCTCTGTCAATGGTGTCCCATATTTCACTTTCTTGTCCAGATAATGAAGATTATACATAGACATCACAGTAGCGGACATGTCATCCCATTTAAAAGCATGTCTGCCGTTTTCATAATAAGAAGCGCTGAAAGCAAGGAACGGACGCATCCGTGCCGTCAGCTCCTTCATCTCCGTCTTTCCATCCTTTGTCACATCCATGGGATATACCACTGCCGGAGTTGGTTCCGGGGTCGGTTCTGGAGTTGGCTCTGAAGTCGGTTCCGCTGTCGGCACCGGAGCACTGTCTTGTCCACCGCCTGACGGTTCCTCTCCCACCACATTCTCAGTACCTGCATTGTCTGTCCCCCTGTTCCGGATCTTCGAGAGGTCAAGCCTGCCTGTCAGTATCATCCATGTCAGCACAGTAGCAGCCGCTACAATAATGACTGCAATCGTACTCCCCACAAAGGCGCGGCTGGCAAACATACGCTGCCACACCGTGGTCCGCTGGCCACAGCGGTAGCAGAATTCATCATCACTCCGCAGTTCTGTCCCACACTTTTTACACTTCATACCATCACTCCTTAATCATTATGTCTTTATCATACACGATTCCAAATGGAATTTCAACATTAGCATTTGTAAAGCATAGAAAATCATGCTATAATAGTTACTGTTTATACCCACCGGGAATTGAAACACAGGGAGGTGTCTATATGACAGATACAAGGATCAAGGGAACTCTTCGCTCCTACCTGCGCTGGCCGCTGCTGCTAGGAATCCTTCTTATTGCAATGAATGTACAGATCTATACCATAAGCCTGCGGGCAGGCATCATAATGTCAGCATACATTGCTGTCTATCTGCTCATAGCCATACTCCTGTATTATTTTAAACGCAGGGCCCTGCTTCATGACCTTGTTGATTATTCCATGCGTTTTCATGTAACGGTAAACAAAGTGGCAGCAAACCTTGATATTCCCATTGCCATTGTTGGTCCGGATTATTGCTGCATCTGGGAAAACAAACAGTTTCACAATAAATTTTCCACCTCTCTGAGGAAACGGTTCCATATAAGCAAAGCGATCTCAGTACTGACAGAATCCGCCTTTCCTGTCAGTGCCGATACCACTGGTGAGATACATTTTCATGAGGCAGACATTTACTACAAGGCGGTACTACAGCGGGTGAATCTGGAAAAGGCACCGGATTCTCAAAAAAAGAATGCAGGCGAGATCGGTATCGGCGATACCTTGTATGCTATTTTTGTCTATGATGAGACAGAGATTGTCCACTATATCCGCGAGAACTATGACCAGCGCCTGGATGTGGGGCTTCTCTATATTGATAATTATGAAGAATCCCTCGCCATGGTAGATGATGTGCGCCGTTCCCTGATGGCAGCTCTCATTGACCGTAAGATAAACAAATATATGCTGAATATAGATGCCATTACGCGTAAGCTTGAAAAGGACAAGTATATCTTCCTGTTCCGGCACAAATACCTTTCACAGCTACAGGCTGACAAGTTTTCCCTGCTGGATGATGTGCGGAACATCAATGTCGGAGACGACACCTCCACCACCATCAGTATAGGGATCGGTATACAGGGGGACACGTTCCGCAAGCGTCAGGAATATGCCCGCAGTGCGATTGACCTGGCATTGGCCCGGGGCGGTGACCAGGTCGTGGTAAAGGCAAAGGAGAATATACTATATTATGGCGGCAAGAGTATCCAACAGGAAAAAAATACCCGTGTCAAGGCACGTGTTAAGGCTCATGCCCTGAGAGACTCCATTGAAGCTGCAGACAAAGTGGTCATTATGGGGCACAATATCCCAGATGTAGATGCCATCGGAAGCGCCATTGGAATCTACCGCATCACACAGGTTTTGGGCAAGCCCGCAAGGATCGTCGTAAACCAGGTAACTTCCTCCCTTGCGCCTCTTCTGGAGTTATTCAGGGATAATAAGGATTATCCGGATAATCTCTTTGTAAAAAGTGAAGAAGCACGGGATTTTATCGGTAATGGCACGGGTGTACTCCTGATTGTGGTAGATGTAAACCGTCCATCCTATACAGATGCTCCGGAACTCCTGCCTCTTGTAAGTTCCCTGGTAGTCATCGACCACCACCGGCAGACAGGAGAATTTTTTGA
The DNA here is from genome assembly GCA_947643415.1 of uncultured Clostridia bacterium. Taxonomy (GTDB): domain Bacteria; phylum Bacillota; class Clostridia; order Lachnospirales; family Lachnospiraceae; genus Eubacterium_F. The sequence goes on from CANRWA010000056.1 coordinate 3,974, forward strand.
AAATCCTACCTTGTCTTATGTAGAGCCATTTGCCTCCTCCGCCTGCGAGATGGTAGCAGAGATCCTGCAGTATGCGGGAGATGAGATACATCTGAAGGCAACAGAAGCAGATGCCCTCTATGCCGGGATTATGGTAGACACGAATAATTTCATGAATAAACCGGGAGTACGTACCTTTGAAGCAGTTGCTTTCCTGCGGCGCAATGGTGCCGATATTCTCCGTATCCGGAAAATGTTCCGCTCTGACCTGGCAGAATACAAAGTCCGGGCAGAAGCGATCCAGAACACAGAACTTTTTATGGATTCCTTTGCCATCGCACCATGTAATGCGGATGAATGCACTTCTCCTACCATCGTGGGTGCCAAGATCGCAGATGACCTGCTGGACATCAACGGCATGAAAGCAACTTTCGTCCTCACTTCATATGAGGGGAAGATCTATATCAGCGCCCGGTCCATCGATGAACTGAATGTCCAGGTGGTGATGGAAAAGCTGGGAGGCGGCGGCCATATCTCCAGCGCTGGTGCACAGCTTACAAACTGTACTCTACAGGAAGCCGCTGAGAAAATTAGAAATATATTAACGAAAATGAAAGAAGAGGGTGACATAGAATGAAAGTAATCTTATTACAGGATGTAAAATCACTAGGTAAAAAAGATGCCATCGTTGAAGTAAACGACGGCTATGCAAGAAATTTTATCTTTAAGAAAAACCTTGGTATCGAGGCAACACCAAAAAACCTCAATGACTTAAAGCTCCGCCAGAAAAACGATGACAGGGTAGCTGCTGAAAATCTGGCTGCTGCCAGGGAATTTGCTGCTGAAATCGCAGAAAAATCCATTGAAATGGCAATTAAATCCGGTCAGGACGGACGGGTATTCGGCTCTGTATCCACAAAAGAGATCGCTGCTGCAGCGAAAGACCAGCTAGGATATGATCTGGATAAAAAGAAGATGCAGTTAAAAGAACCCATCAAGAGTCTCGGTACCTATATGGTTCCCATCCGGCTCCATCCAAAAGTAACCGCAGAATTAAAGGTAGTCGTAAAAGAAAAATAGCATTTCCAAAATCCTTCGCTTCAGAAAGGGAGAATCATACAACATGGAGGATGCAGTTATTAAAAGGATCATGCCCAACAGTCCGGAGGCAGAGCAGTCAGTGATCGGTTCCATGCTTATGGACCAGGAGGCAGTTATCCTTGCGTCTGAAAAACTAAATGAAGAAGATTTTTACAACTCACGTTTCCGGACTCTTTACACCGCAATCGTAGAACTGTTCCGTTCCGGAAACCCAGTGGATCTCATTACACTCACCAACAAGCTGAAGTCAGATAATGTGCCGGAAGAGATCGGCAGCGTGAAATTTATCAGTAATATTATTTCTTCGGTTCCTACTTCTGCCAATGTAAAATATTATGCAGATATTGTAGAACAGAAATCTTTTATGCGCAAGCTGATCCGGACAACAGAGAACATTACAAACCGCTGTTACCAGGATTCCGGGGAAGTGGATCAACTGATCGAAGACACCGAACGTGAAGTATTCCAGCTAGTCAACAGCCACAATACTTCAGAAGATTTTACCCCCATCAATGAGATCGCCCTGGAAACATTGGAGAACATACAGAGCGCGGCCATGAGCACTGGTTCTGTCACGGGGATCTCTACCGGTTTCCGCGATCTGGATTACCGCACAGCCGGGCTGCAGCCCTCTGACCTGATCCTCATTGCTGCCCGCCCATCCATGGGAAAGACAGCATTTGCCCTGAATATCGCTGAATATGCTGCTATGATCAATCATATACCTACTGCCATATTCAGTCTGGAGATGTCAAAGATCCAGTTGGCAAAACGTCTTATCTCCATGAACTCAAAAGTAGATTCCCAGCATATCCGTACAGGAACACTGGAAGATGATGAATGGGCAAAGATCACAGAAAGTTCTATCATACTCGGTGAATCCTCTCTGGTGATCGACGATACCCCCGGCATCTCCATCAACGAACTCCGGAGTAAATGCCGGAAGTTAAAGACAGAGCGCGGCCTGGGGCTCATCATGATCGACTACCTGCAGCTTATGTCTGGTGGCAGCGGCAATAAAAATATTTCCCGCCAGCAGGAGATCTCAGACATCTCCCGTTCCCTGAAAGCACTGGCAAGGGAGATCAACTGCCCGGTCATCGCCCTGTCACAGCTCAGCCGGGAAGTGGAGAAACGTGAAGATAAACGTCCCATCCTGTCAGATCTCCGTGAATCTGGCGCCATCGAGCAGGATGCGGATGTTGTCATGTTTTTATACCGGGATGAATATTATACAAAAGATGCTTCCCAGAAAAAAGGAGTCACAGAAGTGATCATTGGCAAACAGCGTAATGGCCCTACCTGTACTGTAGAATTAAAGTGGCTTGGCCAATACACCAAGTTCGCCAATCTGGAATATATAAAAGAATAGCCCTCCTGTACGGGAATTATGTCACTTGCTGGCATAATGTGGCATACGTTTTTGGGAATTTTCTGTCATCTCCCAGAATTCGATATTTTTCTCATGCTATAATTGAGAAAAAACAAGCCACAGGAGGGTAATCGTATGGACAAGATACATTACATAATTTCAGATGCTGCCAAAGAACTTCATGTAGAAGCTCATGTTCTGCGCTACTGGGAAGAAGAACTGGCATTGAAGATCCCAAGAAATAATATGGGACACCGCATATATGGTTCCAAAGAGATGGAATTGTTCCGGCAGATCATGCGATGGAAAGAAGAGGGATTATCCCTGAAAGAAATTCAGTTAAAATGTGCCCCCTACTCTTCCACAGACACGGGCCGGGACAATCTTCAGGTCATCCAGTACCCCGGAGAGAATTCTGTTGTGACAGAACCGCGTCCCTCCAATGATGAAAAAATGACGCAGTTTAAACAGATCCTGGGACGGATCGTCACCGATGCAATCCGGGACAATTCGGATGAACTGACTACCGATATTGCCAACAATGTATCCGATCATGTCAACAAGGAACTGGATTATCTATTCCGGGAACGGGAAGAAGCAGATGAACAGCGATTCCGCAAACTGGATGAAACAATACGAAATCTTCAGCGTGCCAGACAGGAAGCAGCAGCAACCCAGGTTATAGAGACAAAGACGAAGAACCGGCACCGTTTCAACAAACATAAACAAACGAAATGAGGATATATGAATCTGTCAGATAACTTACTACGGGAAATACATAATAATTTTCCTACAGAAAAAAAGGATATCCGAAGTTACTCTCCCCTTAAACTTGCCTACCTTGGGGATGCCTTCTTCGAGATCATCATCCGCACCCTGATCACCGAGCACACAGAGGGACCGGTAAAAAATCTCCACAAACAGACAAGCACTCTTGTCAATGCAGGCTCCCAGGCAAGACTTGCCGCTGCCATGCAGGAACAGCTTACAGAAGAGGAACAGTCAGCTTTCCGCCATGGAAGAAATGCCAAAGCATCCTCCGTGGCAAAACATGCGGATATCCGCGATTACCGCAATGCCACTGGCCTGGAAGCTCTTTTTGGGTATCTGTACCTCACAGGCAGGTCAGAACGGGCAGTAGAACTTCTGAAATACGCATTTGAGCAGCTTAATATTGCCATCTAAGCTGAGGAACAATGGAGGAAATCATGCAAAATCCAAAGAAAGAGACAAATAAAACATCATTTACGGAAGATTTATCCACCGGATCACGCATCGAGGGACGCCACAGCGTACTTGAAGCATTTCGCGCCGGACAGTTGTTAGAACGTCTCTTTGTCCAAAAGGGCTGTAAAGACGGCCCCATTCTCACTATTCTGCGAGAGGCAAAGAAAAACGGCACCATGGTAGATTTTGTCCCCAGGGAGCGCCTTGACCATATGAGCGGGACAGGACACCATCAGGGTGTCATTGCCAGTCTCTCTGCCTTTCACTACAGTACCATAGATGAAATGTTTGCCCTGGCAGAAAGAAAGGGTGAATCCCCCTTTCTCTTCCTTCTGGACGGCATTGAAGACCCGCACAATCTGGGAGCCATTATCCGCACGGCAAATCTTGCGGGTGCGCATGGCATTATCCTTCCAAAGCGCCGCGCTGTCGGCCTCACCGCCACAGCGGTAACCGCCTCTGCCGGCGCCATCCATTACACCCCTGTCGCCAAAGTTACAAACCTTGTATCTACAATGGAGGAACTGAAGGAACGCGGCATGTGGTTTGCCTGCGCCGATATGGATGGAGAGGTGATGTACCAGCAAGACCTCACCGGCTCCATTGGACTGGTGATCGGCAGCGAGGGAAATGGTGTCAGCCGTCTGGTGCGGGAACATTGCGACTATACTGCCGCCATCCCCATGAAAGGGGACATTGACTCATTAAACGCCTCTGTAGCGGCCGGTGTCCTCGCCTTCGAAATTGTGAGACAGCGGAGGAATGAAAATGGCATCTGAAAACAATTTCAGCAATTATACCGACAACCAGCTACTTGCGTTGAGCCATCAGGGTAACGACTCTGCCACGGATTATCTTCTTGAGAAATACAAGGCCCTGGTACGCAAAAAAGCGCGTACCTTATATCTCATCGGCGGCGAAAATGATGATCTTATCCAAGAGGGTATGATCGCCTTATATAAGGCAATCCGCGATTTCGACCCGGTACGTGAGGCATCCTTTGTCTCATTTGCCATAATGTGTATTGAACACCAGCTCTATAATGTCATCAAAGGTGCCAACCGTCTGAAAAACTCTCCCCTAAACAGCTATATTTCTCTCTACGCGCCAACAGAAACAGGGGAAACTGCCTCCCGCGAAACACTGGCAGACACATTGCAGCCATCCGAACTCATGAATCCGGAAGACATCCTGATTGACCAGGAAAACGTATCCGCCCTTGAGCGTGCGATGGAAAAGGAACTGAGCAGCTTTGAATCCACTGTTGTCCACCTCTATATCGATGGATGCAGTTACCAGCAGATCGCAGAACGGTTAAATAAAAGTGCAAAATCCGTAGATAATGCACTTCAAAGAGCCAAGAAAAAATTAGAAAAAGCTGTTAACGGGATTTGAACCCGTGACCTCCGCCTTACCAAGGCGACGCTCTACCACCTGAGCTATAACAGCATTTGAAAAGAAACCTTACGAATAGATATTTTACCAAAAGAACGTTTTTCTGTCAACTGTTTTTTGGGAGGGAGGATACTATTTGATGAATGCATCAAAGACAAAAGCACAGATCATACGGTCACATACAATAACATACTTTAATATTCTGAATCTGATCCTGGCAGGGCTTATCCTGCTATCTGGGCAGTATAAAAATATGCTCTTTATGGGCATTGTCATCTCCAATTCCCTTATTGGCATTATTCAAGAACTAAAAGTCAAAAAACTCATCGATGCCCTCTCTGTCATCACAGCCACAAAGGCAAAACTTGTGAAAGAGGGGAATCTCTTTGAGATACCCATTGAAGAACTAAAAGTAAAGGACCAGATACAGGTCAGTACCGGGGACCAGATCCCTGCCGACTGCATCGTCCGCACTTCAGAAGGGCTGGAGGTGAACGAATCCCTCCTGACAGGAGAGTCCCTTCCTATATTGAAACAGCCCGGCGACCCTCTGTATTCCGGAAGCTATATCGTAGCGGGAAGCGGTGTTGGTGAGATCATACATACCGGAGAAGACAACTACGCCACACAACTGGTCAAAAAGGCGCAGACTAAGAGACGTGCCACCTCGGAAATGCAGGACTCCATAAAAAAGATTATCCAATATGTCAGCTATGCCCTTATTCCCATCGGTATACTCCTTTATTGTATCCAGCGTTTCCGCGCCGGTGCATCCTTCTCTGATTCCCTTGTGAACACAGTAGCGGGCGTACTGGGCATGATTCCGGAAGGCCTCGTACTCCTCACCAGTGTTTCCTTCATTCTGGGGGTGGGGAGGCTGGCACGCAAGAAAGCACTGGTGCAGGAAATGGAGGCCATCGAAGCACTTGCCCGCGTCAATGTCCTCTGTCTGGACAAGACAGGTACGATAACAACGGGAGAACTGAAGGTTGAACAGCTTCTCCCCCTCCACCATACAGAAAAAGACACGATCCATACTGTCATGAATGGCCTTGTCTTTTCTTTTACAGAAGGAAATGCCACAACCCATGCTCTTCAGGCATATTTTTCTGATACGAAGCCTTACACTGTCACTGACAAACTTCCTTTCAGTTCCCAACGTAAATATATGGGAGTAACCTTCACTGGAAATGGTTCCTATATCCTTGGTGCCCCTGACTATCTGACCCAGGATAAAGATATCCTCCAGAAATCAGAGGGTTATGCGTCACAGGGCATGCGTGTCCTCCTCCTCTGCTCCTGCCCGCAGCTCCCGCGAACCCGCGAGGCGCTGAACCATATGCTGACATCAGTAAATGAACTCAGTCTGGTTATTCTCTCTGACTGTATCAAAGAAGATGCCAGGGATACATTTGGCTTTTTTGCAGAACAGAATGTCAAGATCAAGATCATATCGGGAGACAATGCTGCCACAGTGTCGTCTGTAGGTGTCCGGGCAGGCATAGAAGATGCCGGACAGTATATAGATGCCGGGACTCTGCCAGGAGATCCATCTGCCCTGTCCGATGAGGTCACAAAATATAATGTATTCGGGCGTGTTTCCCCTGAGATGAAACACTCTATCATCCGTGCCTGCCAAAGCAAGGGCTATATCGTAGGAATGGTGGGGGACGGGGTAAATGATGTACTTGCCCTGAAGGACGCCGACTGTGGCATCGCCATGGCAAACGGGGCAGATGCTGCCAAACAGAGCGCACACATCGTACTGCTGGACTCAGATTTTTCCTGTATGAAAGATATTGTAAAAGAAGGACGGACGGTAATCGCCAATATCGAACGCGTCAGCGCACTCTACCTGACAAAAACCATATATTCCATCCTTCTCTGTATTATCTTTATTATTTTAGGAAAAGCATATCCTTTCATACCGATCCAGTTAAGCCTCATTGGTGCCACCGCCATCGGCATTCCCAGCTTCCTTCTGGCTCTGGAACAACAGGAAGGCGCCACCACCGCCGGATTCCTCCGCCATGTGCTGCGGATCTCCCTTCCCGGCGCACTAACACTGACAGCGGTCCTTGTGATGATCCAGTTGCTCGCCAATGCCTTTCACAGTAGCAGTGCCCTTATCAGTACCTTAAACCTGTTAGCCGGGGGAATCATCAGCCTCCTTGTGGTGATCCGTGTCTGCCGTCCGATGACAAAAAGCCGTTTCCTCATCTGCATCAGTATCACAATATTATTCGCCGGGGCACTTCTGCTATTCCCCTCCTTCTTCGGTGCCCTGCCTTTATGGGAGCTGTTCTGACAACAGACAAACCGCCTGGGCAGAGATCCCCTCTCCTGATCCAGTGAATCCAAGCCCTTCCTCTGTCGTTGCCTTTACATTAATATGGGATGGTTCCACTCCAAGGGCATCTGCTATATTCTGCCGCATCTCATCAATATATGGACGCATTTTGGGCTTTTGGGCAATGATAACCGCATCAACATTTCCCACACAGAACCCCTCTTCCTGAACCAGTTCACGGACATGCTCCATAAGGCGGATACTGGATGCCCCCTTGTATGCCGGGTCTGTATCCGGAAAATGCTTTCCAATGTCACCCAGTGCCGCCGCCCCCAGAATGGCATCCATAATAGCATGCAGCAACACATCTGCATCTGAATGCCCCAGGAGCCCAAGTTTATATTCTATCCTGACACCACCAAGGATAAGTTCTCTGTCTGGGACCAGACGGTGAACATCATATCCTATGCCAATCCTCATTGTCATAACCTCCTTTTTTTACCTGTGCGGTTGCGATTCATGGCAACCACACAGGTGGAAATATTAGCCGTTTATGCGAAAAAAAGATGCCATATAGACATCTTTTTTAATAATAGCGGGAACTGGAGTCGAACCAGCGACACCACGGGTATGAACCGTGTGCTCTTGCCAACTGAGCTATCCCGCCATCCTATCTGCCAAGACTCCCGTCCTGACATATATAATAGGCTTTCCTGATAGGAAAAACCTGAATGGGACCTATAGGGCTCGAACCTATGACCCTCTGCTTGTAAGGCAGATGCTCTCCCAGCTGAGCTAAGATCCCAGACGCTTATCAAACGCGACTTCTTTATTATAGCAGATAAATCGTCTTTGTCAATACCTTTTTTATTATTCCAGGTTAAATTCTTCCACGATCTGATTCAGGTTATTTGCACTAACCCTGCTCTTTTCCATAAAGTTCTCTGTATCATCAATTTTCTGGACCATTTCCGCTGTCTGTCCGGCAATCTCTGAAATCCCTGTAGCAGACTGGTTCACTGTAGTATTGATATCCTGGACAGATTGTGTAATCTCATTGATGGTACGCACCAGATTTTGAATCGCCTGATTGATCCTGGTCATTCCATTCTCGTATTCCGTGGCATCCTTGGAATAATTTTCACCAACTTCTTTAAACTCAGCATAATCTTTCAGTACAACCTCTTCCAAAAACCTCATTGTGCCATCCAGGCACTGCGTCATATTATTTACTGCATTATTTACATTGCTGATGATATCATTAATATTTGTTACCGTCTCCTGAGTCTGGCTCGCCAGTTCTCCGATCTCTGTTGCCACAACAGCAAATCCTTTGCCCGCTTCTCCTGCCCTTGCCGCCTCAATGGACGCATTCAGTGCCAGCAGATTTGTCTGGGAAGAGATCTCCATGATATTTTGCGTAAGGGCATTGATCTGCGCCACTGCCTTTGCCTGCTCCATGGCGAGATTTGTCTTTTCCTTCACTTCAGAATACATATCTACAGTCCGTTTATCTGCATCAATAGTAGCCTGCTTTAAGTTATTGGCACGCTCTTTAACCTGAACAGACCTCTCGGCACCATTCCGCGAAAACTCCTCAATATCTCTTGCATTATCATTCACTGTCTGTACCGCCTGTGCCACTGTCTCCGATGTACTGGCAGCTTCTTCCATGGCGGCCGCCAGCTCCTCTGTCGTAGAAGAATTATTGCTGCAGATATCTCCAACAATCCCCATATTGCTGTGCAGGTTATTTACACTGCTTTCCATGGTGATACCTGCATTATCAATCAACTCCACCATCTCACGCAATTTTGACCGCATCTTCCTGACTGCCCTTGCCATATCACCCGTCTCATTTTTAAGTTTCACCAATTTTTCGCTTCTTGGATTTTTGCGGAAGTTCAGCTCAGCAGTATCTGAAATGATCTCAGTCAGATGAGAAATCGGGGTAGTCATGCGTATGCTGAATATGATCCCTACGACTGCACTCGCCACAACTGCCACCAACGTACCTATCGTTCCATTGATTATCATCTGTGTCGCCATTGCATTCGTGTCGACATCAGATATCCCCTTTGTTGCATTGATACTATAAGTCAGACATATTGTACCACAGATCACTGCTGATATGGCAGCTACTGCGATCATGAGCAAAATGATCCTTGTCTTTAATGACCTCATAAATGCCTCCTCCTTTTACCCGGCAGAATGAAACACATTGTATAAAATAATCATAACTATTTTACTATATTTCGTCAAATAATTCAATATGTTATGTCAGCCAGTTTAGCTGAATTTTTTATAACTGATTTTCCGCTTGCTGCTCAAGTCCGCCTGTGTGGCAGACCTCACATCACCGTACTGCATCATCTATTATTTCCCCACTATCAGCCCCCGTTTGCGCAGAATATGTTGTTCCACATTGAAAAAAATGCCCTTGTCTATAAGAATCCCGATCACAACGATCACAAGCATAACTGTCATAACCTGATTGATATCCGCCAGATCTCTCCCCACCATCAGTGTAAAGCCAAGTCCCACTGAGGCAGACATGACTTCTCCGGACATCAGGGCACGCCAGGCAAAGGACCAGCCCTGTTTCAGGCCGGACACAAAGGAAGGGAGCGCCGCCGGAAAGATCACCTTTGTATATAATTTCTGTCCCGAAACACCCATGGTCCTCGCAGCCCTGATATAGATCGGTGGTACGCTTTTAATACCCCCCTCTACTGCGATGGCGATGCTGAATGCCGACCCCATCACCACAACAAAGATAATCGCACTCTCACCAAGTCCAAACCACAGTATGGCGAAAGGTACCCAGCATATACTTGGAAGTGTCTGAATACCCAGAATCAACGGTTTCAGGTTTCTTGACAGATATTCTGACTGAATGATCAGGATGCCGGACAGGATTCCAATGACAATAGAGATACCAAAGCCGATCAACACACGAAGCATACTATTCGCCACTGCGGATACCAATGTCCCATCTGCCGTCAGCGTACATATGCTTCTCCATACCCCCAGCGGATGCGGAACGGCATATGGTTTCGCCCAGCCGAACCAGTCCGTCGCCACCACATAGAGAAACTGCCATAAGGCAGCCAGGCCCACAGCAAATAAAATGCTGCCTATGATCTTCTTCCCCTTCATGCCCCTTCCTCCTCATCAAATTCCCCTGCCATGCTCTGACGTGCACTGAGCTGCACATGATCCAGGATAGCCTTGCGCAGGGATATAAATCTCTCTGTCTCAATATCCCTTGGCCGTGGCAGACCAACAGGTATGATCTCTTTGATACGTCCGGGATTTTCTGCCATCACGACTACCCGGTCCGCAAAGTAGACTGCCTCCTCCACGCTGTGGGTCACATAGAGAATCGTTTTCCTCATTTTTTCCCATATCCCTTCCAATTCTGCCCGGAGAATATTGATGGTCTGTTTGTCCAAGGCGGAAAAGGGTTCATCCATCAAAAGCAGCTTACTGTCCAGCGCAAGAGCCCTGGCAAGAGCAGTCCGCTGCTTCATCCCGCCTGAGATCTGATGGATCGGATACTTCCTGTAATGCCAAAGCTGAACCATTCTCAGGTATTTCTCAGCGATCCGGCGCTGTGAATCCTTGTCATGTCCTGCCGCCTCAAGGCCAAACATTACATTTTCCATCAAATTTAACCAGGGATACAGGGCTGCCTCCTGGAACATAACCACACGGTCCGCCCCCGGTCCCTGAACCTTCCTGCCATCCAGAATGATCTCACCACCAGAGGGGGTGTCCAGACCTGCCACCAGATTCAGCAATGTGGACTTCCCACATCCTGATGGGCCAACAATACAGACAAACTCTCCCCTGTCCACACTGAGAGAAACATCCTGCAGAGTCTCTTTATCTGTCTCTTCAAAAACCTTACTGATCGAATTCAGTTGTAAATACATCATTTTCCTCCGGTACTGCATTAATAAAGCCTTCTTTTCTGCTTATCCCTGCAAATGCCATAATCGCTTCTTTATTGAGGACAGCATCCACCTTCATACGGTCAAATGCCTTTTTAATTACATCCGTCTCCAGCGATTTGCCTGTCACACTTTCAATTTCCTGATTTACGATATCCTGTGCCTGTGCAGCATTTTCATTGATATAGAGTGTGGCATCCTCATGCGCCTGAAGAAATTCTTTCACGGTCTCTGGATGCTCTTTCATAAAATCACTTCCGGCAATTACAAGGGCCACTGGATAATTTCCATTCAGAAACAACTGATCATACTCAAGAAGTACTTCAGCATTTCCATTTTTCTCAATGGTAGCACCCCATGGCTCTGGTACCACAGCGGCGTCTACACTGCCATTATCCATCAGATTCAGAATATCCGCATTTGAACTTGCATTGACCGTCACATCCCCGCCTTTATCCACTGTCTTCAATCCGTTCTGTGCCAGTAAGTCAAGCAGGCACAGATGCTGTGTATTTCCAATCTGTGGCACCGCCACCTTCCTGCCCGAAAGATCCTTAACCGACTCAATCCCGGAATCCTTTCTTGTGAGGAGAACAGCGCCTGCATCCGTCGCATTCGCTATGATCTTCACATCTCCACCTGATTTCGCAATGGCACTTAATGCTGGCACCGGACCAATATATCCAAGGTCAATCTCGCCCGCAAATATAGCTTCTACCTCAGATGGTCCTGCATTAAAGGAAACCCAGGATACATTACATGTGTCCTGCCATTTCTTCTCCAGTGTCTTTTGATTCTTCATCACCAGTGCCTGAGTGTGTGTAATATTGGGAAAATAGGCTATTCTTACATCTGTTTTTTCATTTTGGCTTTTCTTTTCGGAGGATCCACAGCCAGCCATCGAGAGGATCAGCCCAATCCCTGCTATCATAAATATAAATTTTCTTAACATCTTCATTCCTCCTATTTCCGCAACGCTGTACTCATATAATAATGGTATTGTCTCCACAAAAAATAATCATATACTTGATTATACAAAAGCTTCCAAATATAATAGAAATAACAGATCATAACAGTTAAAAGATGGGAGGTATCCATGGATAAAAAGTTATCGATAAGAAACCTGAAAGTTTTTGCTACGGTCTGTCAAGAAAAAAACATGACAAAAGCGGCAAAACAACTTGATATCTCGCAGCCTGCAGCCAGTCTTGCGGTCCGTGAAATGGAAGAATATACTGGCACTACACTGTTTGAAAGGGATGGCAGGGGAATGCGGCTCACAAAGGCAGCCAGACATTTCTATCCCATGGTGCAGCAGCTTCTTAAACTATATGGAGAGATGGAAAATGAAATGATGAAATGGAGCAGCACCAGCAGTGTGCACATTGGTTCAAGCATCAGTATCGGTGCCTGTATCCTGCCCTCTGTCATACGGAAATATAACCAGAACTACCCAGAGATTGAAGTGAAGGTGAGCATCAACAGTTCGGATATCATCGAGCAGGCAATTTTGAATGGCGATCTGGACATTGCCCTTATCGAGGGAAGCATTCACTCTGACAAGATCGTGTCGGAATGTTTCTTAAAAGATGAACTGGTAGCCATCTGTGGAATGTTCCACCCCTTAGCGGGAAAAAAACAGGTCCCCATAGACCGTTTGCAGAATGAGAAATTTTTGTTTCGTGAGAAAAACAGTGGAACACGGGAACTGATCGAGACTGTATTCTCCCAGAAAGATTTTTTCTTTGAACCGATGTGGGAGAGTACAAGCACGACAGCCCTGATCAATGCTGTCGCCCAGGGCATTGGAATCTCCATCCTGCCAAAAAAGATGCTTCAGGACCAGCTTGACAACCATAAGGTTTACTCGTTTAGTATAGAAGGGATCGACTTGTCACGAAATTATTATGTTATCTATCAGAAAAAAAGATTAATGACCGTTCCTGTTGAAAAATTCCTTCTTATGGTACAGCACTGGCAGGAAAAATAATCCGATGCCTGCCAGCAACAGAACATCGGATCCATAATAGATCTATATCACAGGGCGTCTACATCCACGCCCTCCAAAAGTTTATTTTTAAACAGTTGTGCACCGCCCTCTTCTAAAAGATAGATGCGGTAGATCAGCACCCGGATATGTTCTCCGATCTTGACCGGCCGTCTCTCCAGTGACCGGTTTGTCGTCAGCAAAATGCCATTTACTTCCACCGTCAGTTCCAGATAACTGCCACGAAACGCAATCTCCCTGATAACACCCTCCTCCGAGGCAGGGATCAGGCTCTTAAATTTCTTATTATCGCTCTTAAATACTTCCACAAATTCTGGACGTATGATTGTCTGACACTGCCCCGGCATATGATCATACCCCCGGAAACCGTCAAAATCATTCAGAACTGCCGAAGTCCCGATAAATTGCGATACAAATGAGGTCTTCGGCCTTTTATAGATATCAATAGGGGTTCCCATCTGTTCCAGGCGTCCCTCATTGATGATAATAATCTCATCTGCTACTTCTACTGCCTCATCCTGGTCATGGGTAACAAAGATGCTTGTGATCCCTACTTTTGCGATCATCTCCTTGAGCCACAGCCGAAGTTCCTTCCGCACCTTGGCATCAATGGCCGCAAATGGTTCATCCAGCAGAAGAAGCTGGGGATTCGGCGCCAATGCCCTGGCAAATGCAACCCTCTGACGCTGTCCGCCAGATAACTGGTCAGGATAACGTTTCTCCATTCCCTCCAGCCCCACGAGCTGGATCAGCTCTCTGACCCGGCTTTTTATTTTCTTTTTATCCCATTTCTTTACCTTCAGGCCAAAGGCAATATTTTCCTGTACTGTCATATAACGGAACAACGCATAATTCTGAAAAACAAACCCGATCCCACGCTGGTCGGCAGGGATGTCATTCACCACATTTCCCTCAATAACCACATCTCCGCTGTCCTGTACCTCAAGTCCGGCGATCATTCGCAGAATTGTTGTCTTTCCGCTTCCACTGGGTCCCAGAAGCGCAACCAGCTTACCTTGTTCAATGCCAAAATTAATGTCTTTTGCTGCCTCATAATCACCAAAATTTTTACAGATGTGTTTCATCTCAACATACATAGAATTCCTCCATTATCTCTCTTCGCTATTACGTTTATCACGATATTCCACAACCTGTTTCAAAACCAGCAGCACAATTGCCAGCAGCACCAGCAGGGACGATACCGCAAATGCCTGTGTGATGGAATCTGCACTTCCCGCCATATAAAGCGCGTCAATCTCCAATGGAAGAGTAAAAGTCTTTCCTCTGGCCTTTGAAACGGCATATACGGCACCAAACTCTCCGAAAGCTCTTGCAGCACACAGGATCATACCATAGAGCAGCGCCCAACGGATGTGGGGAAAGGTAATCCTCCGAAAGACCGTGCTGCCCTTAGCACCCAGCATAACTGCTGCCTCTTCTTCTGCTGTCCCCTGTGCATTCATAACTGGGATCAGCTCGCGGGAAACAAACGGAAACGTGACAAAGATCGTAGCCAGTACGACACCTGGGACAGAAAATACCAATGATACATCCGTTCCGAACAGATCATTAAACCAGTTTACGATCGGCGTTGCCCAGCCCATTCTGCCAAATGTCATAATATAAGCAAGACCAGCGATAACCGGGGAGATCGAAAAGGGAATATCGATCAGTGTAGACAATACACTTTTCCCGGGAAAATCAAACTTAGTCAAAAGCCAGGCAGCACACAGGCCAAGAAGAGTATTCACAACCAAAGCAATGCCCGTTGCGATAAGGGTAACAGTCAGTGCTGACAGTGTATTCTTCGCTGTGACCGCTTCTATATATACAGAAAGCCCATCCTTTAGTGAACGGTATATTACTTCCACCAGCGGAAACACCAGCATGATAAGGAAGAACAGCACTCCGACCCCGATCAGTATATAAGAAGCCAACCCATATTTCTTTTTCTTATTCAAACCATATCCTCCTTTGCTATCTCCGCGTTCTGCGCCCTGCTGCCATCTGTACCATATTGATCAGGAACAGCAGCAGAAAAGAGATGATCAATAAGACAAGCGCGATGGCTGCCGCCCCCTCATAATCCACATTACCAGAATTCAATTTCTGCATGATAATATAAGAGACAACCTGTGTACCCTGTTTTTCACTGTTGCCTGATATGTAGATCACGCTGCCATATTCACCGATTCCTCTGGCAAGTGCCAGACCGAAGCCTGTCAGAAGGGCAGGCAACAGTTCTGGAAAGATAACCCTTCGGAACGTGTACCAGCGGCTGGCTCCCAGCATAGCACTGGCTTCTTCATAGCTCTCTGGCAGTTTCTCCAACACCGGTTCAAGTGCCCGGACCACAAAGGGAATACCAATAAAAACAAGGGCAATGGTAATACCCACCTTAGAATATGCTGCCTGAATACCGATCTTCTCCAATGCCTTCCCCAGAAATCCCTGATCCGAATACATTCTCGTGAGAGTGATACCTGCCACGGCAGTGGGAAGGGCAAATGGCAGTTCGATCATTCCATCGATCAGCCGTTTACCGGGAAAATCATAACGTACAAGGATCCATGCGAGGATCAGCCCGAATACACAATTTATCAGGGCAGCGGCCAGCGCACAGCCTGCGCTGGTTACAAATGCCTGTACCACATTGGGACGTCTCATCAGTTCCCAGAACTCACTCCATGACAAATGGAAGGAATAAGTAAGAATGGAAGCCAGTGGAATCAGAATCAGCAGTGAGAGCATTGCTATGGTTATCCCCATCGTCATCCCAAAACCAGGAAGCACCCGCCTGCTTTTCTGTTTTCTTTTTTGCATCGTTTTCACAATATCCTCCATTCTGCATTACTGACTGTAGATCTCATCAAATATCGCATCGTCCGTGAAGAAATCAGCATACGCCTGATCCCAGCCGCCAAAATCATCAATTGTGCACATTTCCACATTCAGATCAAAGGTATCACTGAATGTCTTTAGGATCTCCTGATTGGATGGACGGTAAAAATTCTCACCTTCCAGCTTCTGAGCCTCATCTGTGTAGAGATACTGCAGATATTCCCTGGCAACTTCCTGTGTTCCATTTTTGTCAGCATTTTCATCTACAATAGCCACGGATGGTTCTGCCTTAATGCTGATACTTGGTGTAACCAGCTCATACTTATCCGGATATTCCTTAACAGACAAAAGCGCCTCATTTTCCCAGGCAATCAGTACATCACCTTGGCCATTTTCAACAAATGTAGTAGTAGCACCTCTCGCCCCGGAATCCATTACAAGAACATTTTTGTACAGTTTTGATACAAAATCTTTCATCTGGGTTTCGTCACCATTAAACTTCTTATCTGCATAATACCAGGCAGCCAGGAAGTTCCAGCACGCACCACCGGAGGACTTTGGATCCGGAGTTATGACACTCACTCCATCCCTGGTCAGGTCATCCCAGTCCTTAATGCCTTTCTCATTCCCCTTGCGTACTAAGAACACGATCGTTGATGTATATGGTGCACTATTGCCCTCAAATTCGCTGATCCAGCCTTCTTTGACCAAACCGGCTTCCTCGATCAGAGTAATATCATGTGCCAGTGCCAGTGTTACAACATCAGCTTCATTCCCCTCGATCACCGAACGTGCCTGAGAACCCGAACCGCCATGGGACTGTGTTACCTCAACCGTCTTTCCTGTCTTTTTTTTATAATACTCCGTAAATAATTTATTATATTGCTCATACAACTCCCTTGTGGGATCATAAGAAACATTAGTCAGTGTAATCGTTTCACTTTCACTTGCGCTTCCGCTGGCACTTCCGCTCCCGCTTCCACTCTCACCACCACAACCTGTCAGGACACTGCCCAGCAGAACGAATGCCAAAACCAGCGAGATTCCCTTTTTTAATAATAAATGTTTTCTTTCCATGATTTACATTTCCTTTCCTTGCTATATTTGCTATTTACTGGTTTGAAATATATCGTCAGAATTAGGCATATATATGTCAAAAAGCACATTTATTCGTATTTTTAATAGAATCATACTATTTTTTGTATAATTAAAAAAGATTTATAAGAAAAAACGCACTGGAAATGTATATCTCCTGTGCGCTTTTTTATATATCATTACACCAATACCTTAGATAAAAATTCTTTCAGCCTTGGATTCTCCGGATTTCCAAAAAACTCCTCCGGAGGCTTCTCTTCCAGGATCCTACCCTCATCAATAAAGAGAACCCTGTTTGCCACTTCTTTTGCAAATCCCATCTCATGTGTCACTATAATCATCGTCATGCCCTCTTCTGCAAGGGCTTTCATCAGATCCAGTACCTCTCCTACCATCTCCGGGTCAAGAGCGCTGGTGGGTTCATCAAAGAGGATCACATCCGGATTCATCGCCAGAGACCGCACAATTGCCACTCGCTGCTTCTGGCCTCCTGACAGAGTAGATGGATAGACATCTGCTTTGTCCTCCATCCCAATCCGCCTCAAAAGTGCCATCGCCTGTTCTCTTGCTTCTTCCACGACCGCTGCCTTACTCTTTCCATTCTTCTCCTTACGCCGTACATGGACAGGCGCCAGCATAATATTCTGCAGTACTGTCTTATTATTGAAAAGATTGAAATGCTGAAAAACCATTCCCATATGACGGCGATGGATATTGATATCCACCTTTGGATCCGCGATGTCAACACCATTAAAGATGATCTGTCCCCCGGTAGGATCTTCCATACAATTTAGACAGCGCAGAAACGTACTTTTGCCAGAGCCCGATGGTCCTATCACGACAACGATATCACCTTTGTTTATCTTAACATTAATTCCTTTCAGGACTTCATTATCCCCGAAATGTTTCTCAAGATCAATTACGTCTATCACTCTTTCTCAGGCTCCTTTCCATAATTTTGATCGCAAGGCTGATCAGCATTACAATAACGATATAAATCACTGCCATAACCAGATAAGGAACCATAAATTCGTAGCTGTTACTTCCTATGTAATTGAATGCTACATACAGGTCTGCAGCCCCGACAAAACTCACAACGGAGGTTTCCTTGATCAGGGCAATAAATTCATTCCCCAGCGTCGGGAGAATATTCTTGACCGCCTGTGGTATCACGATCTTCATCATCGTTGTGGAAAAACTCAGCCCCATGGCACGTCCCGCTTCCATCTGACCGTGATCGACAGAGAGAATGCCACTCCGCATGATCTCTGAGATATAGGCACCACTGTTCAAACCAAACACAAGACAGGATACCTGTACTCCTGTCATCTTTACACCAATGATCGGAAGCAGTACATAGTAACATACCAGAAGCTGAACAACCATTGGCGTACCGCGGAACAACCCCACATAGAATGAGCAGAATCCATTCAGGATCCGCGGCAATCGTTTATATTTGGGGACCACCCTTACCGTGGCAATGAGTACTCCGATGAGAATACCAATGAGCAAACCGATGACAGCGATCATCAGGGTATTTTTCAACCCCTCCAGCACCCGCTGATATCCGTTCTGTTCAATGAATATCTCTATAAACTGGTCTACTTTTTGTCCAAAATTTCCCATAAAGAACCTCATAAAGACTGGTCCTCAAGGGAGCTGCCACAAAGTATAATTATCTCTGCACAGTTCCCAGAAGCCGTCTTTCTATCACTGCATCTTGTTTATCGCGTCCGTAATACATTTTGCCGGAGCAGAATCGATCACCACATAATCAATATTTCCATTGACCAGATCCTGAACAGCAAGGGAACCATTTTTATACCCTGTAGTTGTCACATTATAGCCTTCAAATCCCCAGTCTTTGTCTCCTTCACAATAAAACTGTCCTGTCGTTCCATTCTGGACACCGATCGTAACACTTTTGTCCTTAGTCTTTAATATTTTCTCCACTGCCGCCGCATCTTTACAGGAATCAAACTCTGTACTGTCGCCTTTTACAATCAGTTTCTGGGCAGCATTGTAATAAGGGTCCGTAAACGTCACATACTTCTCTCTGTCTTCCTTCACCGTAAGCCCGGCCATGGCAACATCACTTTTGTGCTGTCCCACAGAAAGGCACACTGCATCAAAATCCATGTTCTGAATCACCAGCTCTTTTCCAAGCTTATCCGCAAATGCCTTGGCTACTTCCATATCAATTCCATAGTAATCTTCACCTTTTGTATATTCATATGGCTCAAATGCAGCATTAGTAGCCACAAGAAGCTGATCCTTGGATGAATCCAGCTTAGCAGAAGTCACAGGTGTGGGATCTCCATCGCCAAAATATTTATTACAGATCACTTCAAACTTCCCATTGTCCTTGATCTCTTTGATAAAATCATTTGCTGCTTTGAGAAGCTCTGGCTGGTCTTTATCCACACCAAATGCATATTCCTCACTGGTAAGATCCACATCAATCACCTTTACTGCCTGATTTGCCTGTGACGCACTCCCTGAACTACTACTCCCTGTACCACCATTCTGTGTTGTAGTATTGTCAGAGCTGCCGCAGCCACACACTGTCATGGCAGTCATGATCACAACAAGTCCTGTTGCCAATAACTTTTTCATCTTCTACTTCCTCCATTCCAAAGAGACAGTTTCATTGTTCAACTGTTCTCCTGTGTTTTTTAATCATGTTATTTTATCATATATTTGCCGAATACGCAAGACGCATGGTAGAATATATAAAACAAATGAAAGGAAGGATGTCTATGCAACAGTACAAACATTTATCTGAAAATGAGCGTGGGATTATTGAACGGATGCTGAACGAATCCGCTTCTCTCATGAGTATTTCCCGGTATCTGAACCGGCACTGCTACACTATTTCCAAAGAAATCCGACGCCACCTTCATTTTGTAAAAAGTGGATGCCACGGAAGCCCTTTTAATGATTGTCTCTACCGTAAGGACTGCACGAATGCAGGGCTATGTGATGCCCCTGACTGCTCAGTCCAGCTTTGCCGTACCTGCCAACGCTGCAGTAAATATTGTGATGCTTATGAGAAAGAATACTGCGGCAGGCTTGACCTCCCACCCTATGTATGCAATGGATGCCCGAAGCGAAGAAAATGCACATTGGAAAAACGATTCTATTCTGCCAAATACGCCCAGGAAGAGTATCGGCAGACCAAGCACGATGCCGGCTCTGGCATCGCCCTCTCGCCAGATGAACTCCGAAAACTGGATGAATTTATCTCGCCCCTCATAAAAAAAGGACAATCCATCCAGCATATTTTATCCAATAATTCTACAACCATCTCCCTATCCGCAAGAACGATCTACAATTATATTGATGCCGGGCTGTTATCTGCAAGAAATATAGATCTTCCCCGGAAAGTCCGTTACCGTTCACACAGAAAATCCTCTCCTTTTATTGACAAGAGTTACCGAATTGGCCGCACTTATGAAGACTATATTCATTTCCAGCAGTCAAAACCTGGATCGGCCCTTGTTGAATTGGACACAGTAATAGGAAAAAAGGGCGGTAAAGTACTTCTTACCATTCACTTTGTAGAAAGCCAGTTCATGCTGGCATACCTTCGCAACCGTAATACGGCAGTCTCCGTAACAAAAATATTTGATCAGTTGTATCAGCAGTTGGAACCGGAAATATTTAAAGAATTATTTCCTATCCTCCTTACCGATAATGGAAATGAATTCTCCGATCCATACTCTCTGGAACACGATTCGGAAAACAATCCCAGAACCCATGTGTTTTATTGTAAAGCTCTTGCCCCCTATCAGAAGGGAGCCGCTGAAAATAATCATGAATTTATCCGCCGGATACTTCCCAAAGGAAGTTCTTTTGATCATCTCTCACAACAAAACATTGATCTGATGATGAATCACATAAATTCTTACAGCCGCGCCAATCTTGGCAACAAAAGTCCGTATGAGATTTTCTGTCATGTGTATGGGAAGAAAATTTTAGATCTCTTGAATATAACTGCCATCCCACCGAATGACATAATTCTCCGGCCGGAACTTCTGCCTATTAGATAGGAAAAAAATGGAATCAGCTTAGCTGATTCCATTTTTTCATTTTTGACTAATACACTCTTCCTGTTCTTATTTCTTAACAGTCAGTTTCAGTGTAGCTTTCTTCTTGCCACA
>CANRWA010000057.1 GCA_947643415.1 uncultured Clostridia bacterium
GCACAGACAAATTTGTTCCTGCTTCTGCCAGTATTGGTTATCGCATTGACTGGCTGCGGGGCTGGCGAAGATAAAAAAGAGAGAACAGGAGGCGGGGATAGAAAGGCAGGGTTATTTCAGGAAGAGGCAGGGACGATGTGGAGTGATTCATGGGTTACAGAGACGGCAGACGGCAAGGAATTAAATGTCTCAGTAAATGCATTGATATCCGTTCCCGATGCTGAGAAAATGTCTGTGGCAGAAGTGAGAGAATTTGTGTTCGATAAAGAAAGTAAAAAACAGGTAGCGGAAGGCATATTTGGCAAAGAGGTATATTCCTATGAGACAGAAAAACTGCCAAAGGAAATTTTGGAGAAAGAATTAAAGGAGGCAGAAGAAAGGCTGGAACAGGTAAAAAAAGAAAAAGAGGAAGCAGGGGAGAACGCAGAGGAACAGGGGCTCACAGACGAATACAGGGCGGTACGGGATGATGTGAAATACCTGGAAAGGCTTCTGAAGAAAGCAAAGACGGAATTTACCCTGGCATCAGAGGATGGCTATCAGGCTGGCCAGTTTATAGGAGAGCGGGATGGGATACGGTATATACTGGAGGTTCGTTCTGGGCAATCCAATCATGCCAGTATGTCTCCCTATAATCTGGATGATGTGTGTCCGGAGGAATTAAAGGGCATGGATATCGTGTCATGGACAGGAAATGACAAGAACATCAGCGATAAAGACCTTTCAGCAGAGGAAGCGAAGCAAAAAGCAGAAGATTTTCTTACAAAGACAGGGTTTTCAAATATGGTGTGCAGGGAAAGCAGGGCACTCATATGGGAGGCGAAATCGGCAGAAGGGACAGGAAATAGTGAGAACAAAAAAGTACAGTCAGGATATACATTTTCATTTGGGCTGGGAACAGGGGAGAATGTTTTTATCGATCCAGATACAGAAACATTAAATTATTCTGATTATGTGAATGCCATCACACAACAAGATAACGGTGACGGGATGAATTATCCCCTTGGTTCGGAAATACGGATTGATGTAACCGAAAAGGGGGTGATCGGTGCATACTGGAATTCTCCTGTGGTGATGATGTCATTGACGGATGATATAAAGCTGCTTTCTATTTCGGATATACAGAAAATTATGAAAGAGTCGGTGGGAAACTGTATCGGTGAAGAGTGTGGCGTGACAAAGACCCATCTGAGCCTGAACCGTATGGAACTGGTGTATTTCCGGGTAAAGGATGAGGCACGTGAGGGGTATTATAGTTATGTCCCGGCATGGAGGCTGAACGAGGATACTGATCATTGCAGATGTATGGTCAATGCCATTGATGGAACTGTGATCAATGTGAGAGACCAACTGACAGCAGGGCTGCCTGGGAAAAAATAAGCAGTGAGATGTCAGGGCTTTACCGGAAAGTTAGCTTAAGGGCGCCAAAATACGCCGTCCACGGCGGGGGCATATTGGTGCCATTTAAGGGGAAGGAGCGTGAATTGGTATGAGGGTTTCGGCAGAGCTGGTCTCATATAAAAAAAGACAGGCAGTAAAAATAGCAGTTATGATGTTTTTTTCTTTGGTATTGTCCGGCTGCAGCCAGAGTGGGGATGATCCTGTGGTGATCACACATAAGCCATATGAGAAAGAGGTGTACAAGACAACGACGGTCAGGAAAGGGACATTGACCCCGGAATTTACCTTTACGATGAATATGACTGAGATAAAGCGCATCCAGTACAGTGTGACGGATGCGGAGCTGGAGCTGGACCGGATCGCTGTTTCTACAGGAGATAAGGTAAAAAAGGGAGATCTGCTGGTTTCCTTTATATCCGAAGAGCTGGAAAATACATGGAAAGAATATAAGGAAAAGAAAGAGCAGAATGACCTTTTGATCAAACATTATGAGAATCTTCAGAGAGCGGATAAAGGGGCAGATTACAAGAATGAATTGAAAGAACTGAAGAGGGAGCAGGAAGTGACACAATTATATATAAAGGAAACGGAACAGAAGATCAGGAAAAACAGGATCTATGCGAAAAGGGACGGTACCATCACAAATGTAAGTTCCAGACTGCGGGAGGGGACATTCCGTGCTGGGGCATCTCTTGTAACGGAGACATATGGCTCTGGTATCTATAAGGCAGAGGTGGACGAGGGCGTAGAATTACGGAGGGGTGAGAAGGTAAAGGCTTCCGATGGAAACATCACATGCAGGCTGAAAGTGATAAAGGTGCAGAAACAGGACTTGGGAAAACAGGATTTGTTCTTTCGGCCAATATCTGATATGAGTGAGGTGTCAGAGGATGCAAAGCTGACGGTACACTGGAAGAAAAAACCACTGGCAGACTGTGTGTTTGTGGAGAAAACGGCGGTGTATAGCCTGGATGGCAGGCATTTTGTCCGTCTGACGGATGATAAGGGATATTCTGAGGCAGTGCAGGTATCTCTGGGACAGGAGGAAGGGGACTATGTCATTATAACGGATGGATTGTCCGGAGGGGAGAAGGTGAGGATAGAATGAGGAAGAGGGAGAAATATCTGGCGGCCATTTTGGCAGTTTCCCTTTTTCTCACCAGTTGTGGAGGGGCAGCCGGACAGTCAGGACCAGAGCTGCAGGAACCGGTCAGCCGGAATTCCACATACCAGCCGGTGGAGACAGGGAGTATTGGCCAGACAGAGGCTTTGATGGCAACCGTGATGCCAAAAGAATATGCACATTTTTATAAATCGGATGTAATAATAGAAGAGATCGCAGTGGAAGTGGGGACATATGTAAAGAAAGGGGATATCCTGGCGAGGGCAGATACCAGAGAGGCACGATTGCAGAAAGAGGAACTGGAGGGAGAACTGGCACAGGAGAAGAAGACATTTTCCCTGAAAGAAAAGGTCAGTGGTGAAAAACTGAAAGAAGTGCGGGCGGCAGGAGGCAGATCTGTCAGGAAGGAGACTGCCCTGTTAAAGGAAGATGCCAGGTATGAAAGGCAGCTTTATGAGCAGAGGGTATCGGATCTGGGGAAGGCGATAAAGGCTGAGGAGAAAAAGATCAGCCAGGGGCTGCTGCGGGCGCGGCATGCAGGTTATGTCACTTTCCGGAAAAATCTGGCACAGGGGGTGGCAGCCACATCCGATGAAAATATTGTTGTTGTCGCAGACAGGAAGGACTTGTATCTGGAACCTGCCAGGCAGAGGGTAGGAGACTTCAAATATAAGAAATATAAAGTAAAATATATTTATTCTAAGGGAAGGCGTTATTCTGTGAAAGAAATCCCTTACCGGCAAAGTGAGATGGCGCTTGCTGAGAGAACGGGACAATATCCGGCTGTCCGCCTCACTTGCCCTGCAGGGGCAGGACTGTCTGCCGGTGATACCTGTCTTGTCTATTTCAGGAAGAAAGAGGAACAGAAGGTGCTGGTAGTCAGCAATGACTGCCTGCATACCCAGGGTGAGGAGTATTTTGTCTATGTCAAGAATGAAAGGGGGGAAGAGGAAAAGCGGATCGTGACGGTTGGCAGTAAAGACGATTACCGGACGGAGATCCGGAGCGGCTTAAAGAAAGGAGAGCTGGTTTCTTATTCTTCTTCGGCGGCGCTGCCTGTGAATTATAATACCCAGACGGTAACGTGGTCGGATTTTGAGATTCGGAGCAAAACCGGATCCTGCCGGTCAGCCGATGCCAGTCCTTATGTCCAACTGGCAAAGAAAGAGGGACTTATTGTGAAAGGTGCGGTATCGGATGGTGACAAGGTGAAGAAGGGGGATCTGATCTGTGTCGTGGACACTGGGGTAACGAAAGCATCGCTGACAGAACTTTCTCTTCAGATCCAGAAAGAGAAGGATTCTTTCCGGGAGACCATGAAAGGACTGAAGGGAAAGTATGAGAAGGAACTGGCGGAATATACACATAATTGTACGATGAAACAACTGCAGAAGCAGTATGAAGAAGCGAATGAGGGAAATGATGGGACAGGAAAGGTAAAAATATATGCAGAATACAGTGGTACAGTGGCAGCATGCCAGATAGCCACCGGGGAGCAGATTTCTGTGGGAACTCCACTGTTGGTCATACAGAGAAACAATAAAATGCGCCTTCTTGTATTTCAGATACCGCCAGGGAGCGGAAAGATGTCAGAACTGGAAATGCGGCTGGGAGACATGAAAAAACAGCTTGCGAATATAGGAGAGACCATTACATTTATGCTGAAAGGAAAGAAATATAAAGGAACCTGTACCGGTTATGCCGTTTATGGGGAGTCATCTGTGAGGATTCCTGACAGGAGGTATATGACTACGGAGGGTGGCAAAAGTTATTTTAGCAGCAATCAGCCGTCGGGTTTTAAATATCCGGGATATTATGCAGAACTGGAGAATGAAGAGGTTTTGAAGAAACTTTCTGATATACCAGAGGTAACATATGCCTGGGTGTCGCTGAAGGATGTCCTGACTGTTCCTGCTGAATGGGTTCATGAGGACAATCGTGCAGGGGAGGAGAGTTCTTATTATGTATGGCGTGTGGCAGAGGGGGAGCTGGTCAGGCAGTATGTGACACTTGCTACAGAACTGAATGATGGAACGGATCAGGTAATCTATTCCGGTTTGGAGGCGGGGGATATCATCGCAGGATGATGTACATGATCCTGGCAGAATGGAGGGGTAGGATGTTTTCTTATGTAATAAGGAAGATGAGAAATAAAAGGTGGCTGAATCTGTGCCTGCTGGCGGGTATCATTCTCTTTACGGCAGTATTTGCCTGCCATCCCATGTTTGAAAAAGGGGCTGAAAATAAGATTTTACAACAGCTCTTTACCGATTATGCAGAAGAACAGGAACGTTATCCTGCTGTTCTGTCCTATGTCAGCGGAAGTGAGACAGGATTTCATTCCCTGCAGGAGGCTTATGACAAGATGGATGCCCTTAGAAATGACTGGCAGAAAAATATGGGTGTCAGAACCGTGGGCAGCATGCAGCATGTCAGTCTTCCGGCAAAGAATGGGAACAGCAGCCTTGGCGGAAGGAACTGGATGCTCAGTGTCGGGATCCTCCGAGATATGGAGAAACATATACAGCTTGTAAAAACGCTGGATCCAGTGCCAGACACAGAGGCATTTCCCTGTCTCATCAGTGAGAGTACGATGGATGCATATGGTATATCTGTGGGAGAGGTCATTACCTATTCCAATACTGCACATACCAGCGGCACACCTGCACGTTTTCTTGTGCAGGGTGTATTTACCATGAAATCTGAGACAGACCCTTACTGGTATAAGACACCGGAAGAGTTTGACCATATGTTATTTGTGGCGCCGGAGATATTTGATAAGATTCTGTCAGAATATGAATTTGATACACTCTCCTATGAAGAGCATCTGCTGGTGGACCACACTCAGATCACATGGCGGAATGCCGCAGGCTGCCACCGATATATCAGTAAAAATGTGCAGGCAGACAATTCATTTTCTTCCGGGCTAGATTCCCTGCTGAAAAGTTACGGGGAGGAGAGTCGGAATGCCTCCGTTATTCTGTGGGTTCTTGAGCTTCCCTGCCTGGTGCTCCTGCTGCTTTTCATCTATATGGTCTCTTCGCAGATTCTTGTCTCAGAAGAGAGTGAGATGGCAGTATTCCGTAGCCGCGGAGTGTTCAGGGGACAGCTTCTGCGGCTCTATTTGATGCAGTCTGGGCTTCTGGCGCTGTTTGGCATGATACTGGGGGTAGGGGCAGGATTCCTTCTGTGCAGGATCGCTGCCAGGACAGATGCCTTCCTGGCCTTTACGGGGAAGGATACAAGCCTGTACCAGGCAAATGAATGGATGTTCCTATATGCAGCAGTGGCAGGCGCCATCGCTGTTATCTTCATGACCATCCCTGTCTGGAAACGCTCTGATATTACTATTGTCCAGCAGAAGAAAAAGGCGGCGGCAAAAGAGAGAAAGCCAGTGTGGGAACGGATCTTCCTGGATGTGCTTCTTCTGGCACTGTCCATCTACCTATTATATAATTACAATAAACAGAGCGCCTCGTGGGACGCTGCCATTTCATCCGAGCGTATGGATCCCATGATCTTTTTGGACGCATCACTGTTTGCTTTTGCCTGTGCACTTGTTCTGATCCGGTTCTCCAAGTATCTTATGCGGTTGATCTGGAGGGTTGGGAAAAGGCACTGGAAACCGGCATTGTATGCTTCTTTTCTTGAGATGATCCGGACTTTTTCAAAGAGGAGCTTCCTTGCGGTATTTCTCATCATGACAGTGGCGAACGGAATTTTTGATGCAAATATGGCGAGAACCATGAACCAGAATGGGGAAGAGAGGCTGCGCTATGATGCCGGGTGCGATGTACGGCTGAGGGCGGCATGGCAGAAACGGTATTTTTATGCCCATGGGAATTTAGAAGGATATTATGAAGAACCGGATTTTGGAACGTATGAGGGGATGAAAACGGAAGGTCTGTGCGAACAGGTGACAAAGGTACTGGTCGATGAGGAAACGACAGTCAGTGGTTCCGGAAAGATACTTTCGGAAGGCTGCACACTAATGGGAATCCATACAAAGGAATTTGGTGAGACAGCAGAGCTCCTTGAGGGAATCAACGAGAAACACTGGTTTTATGCCCTGAATGAGCTGGCGGCAAAAGCAGATGGTGCGATTATATCCAGAAACATGGCAGAGAAGCTGGGGCTTTCTGTGGGTGATACGATTACTTATGGCAGATACCGCCCATTTGGGAACCAGAAGGAAGAGGATCTGAAATATGCCACTGCCCAGGTATGTGCAGTCATAGACGGGTTTCCGGCATTTGATGCATATGGAAAAGAGGGGGACAGGTATCTTCTTGTGGCAAATTATGCAGATGTAGTAAGCCAGTTTGAGGCAGAGCCATATCAGGTCTGGATGCGGCTGGCAGAGGGGGTCAGGCCAGAACAGGTTTCAGAGGCATTAGAAAAAAAAGAGATCCATCTGGAATACTGGCACAGTCTTCAGCAGGAACTGGAGCAGAGGGAATCCGCCCCCTTGATCCAGATCACAAATGGATTATTCACGATGAACTTTTTGATCTCATTGCTGGTCTGTTCTGCCGGATTTCTGATATACTGGATCATGTCGATCCGGGGAAGGGAACAGCTTTTCGGTATCTACCGTGCCATGGGAATGAGATTGAAAGAACTGATCCTTATGTTATTGAATGAACAGGTATTTGGATCGCTGCTGTCTATTTTATCGGGCGTGGCAGCAGGGTTACTTGTCACCTCCCTCTTTACCAGGCTGACGACACTTGTCTATCTTCCAGAGAAACATATGATAGGGATACGGATTTTCCGCTATGGGACAGACATGGCCAGGTTATTTGCTGTGCTGGGCACTGTGATGCTGATCTGCTTTATGGTGCTGTGGCAGATCGTGAAGAGAATGAAGATCGCACAGGCGCTGAGAATGGGAGAGGAGGAGTAACTTGAGGAAGAAAAAGAAGGAAAATTTAAAAAGTGGATCGGTCCGCATGGGCGGCAGTACATCCGGAAAGGAAGAGATTGCGATCCACACAGAACATCTGACGCGTTCCTTTGACCAGGGCGATGGCACTTTATTTGATGCAGTCCATGATGTCAGTCTGGATTTTCCAAAGGGAAAGGTATCGATCTTGAAAGGAAGGTCCGGTTCCGGGAAGACCACTCTTCTGAATATGCTCAGTACATTGGATGATCCTACCAGTGGGGAAACAGAATTCCTGGGGGAGAGGCTCTCTGCTATGGCAACACGGCAGAAAGAGATGCTGCGCCGGATGAAAATGGGGTTTGTTTTTCAGTCCATCGCCCTGATCCCAGTAATGAGCGCATATGAAAATGTGGACTTTGCCCTGCGGCTTGCGGGATATAAGGGGAATCATGATGCACGGATAAAGGAGTTGATGGAACTGGTGGGGCTTCCGGGGCGTATGCACCATATGCCAGGCCAATTATCCGGTGGGGAGCAGCAGCGTGTGGCGATCGCCAGGGCGGTGGCACACCAGCCGGAGGTCGTTTTTGCAGATGAGCCGACAGGGGCGCTTGATACGGCGTCGGGTATGGCAGCCATGATGCTGTTCCGCAAACTGGCAGAAGAGGAGGGGACGGCAGTTATTATGACTACCCATGATCCGAATCTGATGGAGCTTGGTGATATGGTTTATGAGATGGCAGATGGCTGTGTATCCCATGTGGCGGCATCAGAAGTCCTGGCTCAGGGAGAAAGGGGGGACATTTTATGACAGAACAGGCATCCGGGGAGAAACAGAAGCTGATTGTATGCGAAGAATTAGTAAAGATCTACCGCACAGACGACAGCAAAGTTATGGCACTACAGGGGTTGGAGCTGGAGATCCGGCAGGGGGAGATGCTGGCGCTGATCGGAAAGTCAGGGAGTGGCAAATCTACGCTTCTCAATATGATCGGAGGCCTGGAGACACCATCGGCGGGGCGTCTATATGTGGAAGGACGCGACCTGGCGGCGTATTCAGCGAAGGAGATGGAGTATTACAGGAAGAAAAAGATAGGGTTTGTCTGGCAGAAGAGTGCGAGAAATCTTATGCCATATCTTACTGCACGGCAGAATGTAGAGATGCCTTTATGTTTTTCCCATATACCGGGACATGAGCGGAAGAGGAGGGCGATGGACCTGCTGAGGGAGGTCGGACTGGAACAACACGCCGAACGCTTCCCACATCAATTATCCGGCGGGGAGCAGCAGCGTGTGGCGATCGCAGTGGCACTTGCCAGCGAACCATTGATATTACTGGCAGATGAACCGACGGGGGCGGTGGATACTGCCACGGCGCGGCATATATTCCGCCTGTTCCACCGCCTGAACAAAGAACGGGGGCTCACGATCCTGATCGTGACGCATGATATGGAACTGGCGGGGCAGGTAAACCGGACTGTGCGGATATCCGATGGAAAGATCAGTACAGAGAAGATTCGGAAGGTTCCCTTAAGTTTCTCAGACCTGGCAGGTGCGGCTCCTCCGGTAGAGCAGCAGGAGGAATATGTAGTGCTTGACCGCGCCCGGCGTCTCCAGCTCAGTGAGGCGGTGCTTGAAAAGGCAGGGATTGAATCCAATCGGGTGAAAGTAGAGGTAGAAGATGGAAAAGTGATGATCACGCAGGCGGAGAGCAGGTGATCTTGCTGAAGGGAGCTTTCCGCCTGGCTTTTCACTCTCTAGTCAGCGATTTAATCCTAGTCCAACGTGGCAGCTTCTAGTGCAAACGTGCTGCAGGGAGGCAGGAAAACGCCAGCAGACATCTCAGACAGTGCTCAGGCAGCGTATTTGCAACGGAGGAAAACCATATTTTTCGCGGTGCGATATAGGACAACAGACAGTACAAGATCCGCTGCCCTGCTCTTCATAATTCAGCGGCTACCCTGACTGGGGAGTGAAAAGTAATGGCATGGATAAAAGTTCCTGTGAAACATGTTGATAATGCTTGCCAATTTAGTGATCCTGCCATATAATAACCGTAGCTGGAAGTCACCTAGCTAAATTTAAAGGACAGGTATCTATATGAAAAACGGTTATGGGAAAACGGTCCATGCCTGCTTCACAGGCTATATCATACAGGCAGTCATCAATAATTTTGTGCCTTTGCTTTTCCTGACATTTCAGGACTCCTATGGCATTCCTCTGTCGAAAATAACGATGTTAGTCACTGTCAACTTCGGTCTGCAGCTTCTGGTGGATCTGGTTTCTGTGGGGGTTGTGGACAGGATAGGATATCGGGTTTCTATGGTGGCAGCACACATTCTCAGTGCGATCGGGTTAATCTCCCTGGCTGTCTTGCCAGGGCTTTTTTCTGATGCCTTTTTTGGAATTCTTCTTTCTGTGATGATATATGCAGTGGGAGGGGGGCTTCTGGAAGTGTTGGTGAGTCCTGTGGTGGAGGCGTGTCCGTCGGATCACAAAGAGCAGACCATGAGCCTGCTGCACTCCTTTTACTGCTGGGGACATGTAGGGGGTGTCCTGGTCTCTACTCTCTTTTTCCAGATTTTTGGCATTCAGAACTGGAAGGTCCTCGCCTGTATATGGGCACTCATTCCTATATATAATACAATCGTTTTTACCAGAGTTCCCATCCGTCCTGTGGTCAGTGAGGGAGAGAGCGGGCTTGCGGTCAGGGATCTTATAAAGAAAAAGATATTCTGGGTGTTTATGCTTATGATGCTCTGTGCGGGTGCCAGTGAACAGGCTGTGAGCCAGTGGGCATCCACTTTTGCGGAGAAAGGCCTGGGTGTGGGCAAGACAATGGGGGATCTGATGGGGCCCATGGCATTTGCTGTGCTTATGGGGATTTCCCGGGCATTTTACGGAAAATATGGGGACAAGATAAACCTGGATCATTTTATGGCAGGAAGCAGCCTCCTGTGCATCGTTTCTTATCTGTGTATCTCCCTTGTGCCAAATCCTGTTTTTGGTCTGGTGGGCTGTGCTGTCTGCGGCCTGTCTGTGGGGATCATGTGGCCGGGAACTTTTAGCAAAGCGGCAGCGGGTCTGCCGGGGGGCGGTACGGCTTTATTTGCCCTGATGGCGCTTGCCGGGGATCTGGGATGTTCAGGTGGTCCTAGTTTGGTGGGAATGGTCTCCAGCCATAGGGGGGATGATCTAAAGATTGGTATTCTGGCAGCAGTTATTTTTCCACTTCTTCTGCTGGGGGGTATTTTTGCGGGGCGGAAGAAAGGAGCCGCAAATCATGGAACAATTAAGTCTGTTTGACAACAGACCGAATGAAGGAAATGGATTTTAGAAAGGGGCGCCGCCCAGCTAAGCTGAAAAAATCCAACTCATTTGTGTAGAGCGTTTTGTTTATAATTCTGGATTATAATATTCCTGAGAGGTTATGGTATCTTATTGTGATATTGCAGAATGGAGGAAGAAATGGCAGGATTATTTGAATATGACAGAAGGGAACAGTCACTTGATAAGGAAAGCAGTATGTATGGCCGGGGATTAGGATTCCAGGTTTATGTGAATTCAGAAGAGCCCGCAAAGGTAAATGCAGATGCTGTGACAAAGGGGAGCAGTATTTTTTTGTCCCAAGGGAGAGAAGACTTGTTAAGGCACGAACTGGGTCATGTGATTCAGCAAAAGAAGGGGATCGTTCCAGCCACAGGATATGTAGCTGGCCAGCCATTAAATGATAATGCTGCACTGGAGCAGGAGGCCGGCCGGTTAGGCAGCAGGATTCCACAGTGGACTGTAGACAGGGCATTATACAATAGCAGGCAGGGAATGTATTTGAAAGGCGTGCAGGGGGTTATGCAGTGTTGTGGAGGACGAAAGCGGGCGGATGCCATACAGGCCCAGAAGGAAGCAGCCATACAGAGAATGGCACAGGAACTGAAGGGACTGGGCAGCGAATTAGCAAATATAAAAAGCGATAACGGCATGAAACCACAGAAGAAACAGAAAGCGCTGAAGGCTGTACAGGACTTGTTTGACACGAAAAGGGATGAGTTAAGGGTGCTACTTTATGAGTTATATGGGAGGGATCAGGAGACACTGGTTAATAATCTTGTGGATAATATAGGGAATGGCAGATACGTGGCAATAGGTGCTGACTTGAGGGGGCATCTTTTCCGTGGCTTGCTTGTTACAGCACCGCCAAAAAAGAAAGCCGGAAAAAGTAATGATTCTACCCCGCTTCCTCAAACTACCACAGGTTTGCATGCATATACTGATTCAGAAGATGGGTCAGAGACAGGGAAGTATCCACCAGGCATTGTTCCCCTTGGAATCATTGGAGATCCGGCAGGAGTACATATCCTGCACTGGCGGGCAGAAGCCTCGCCAAAATCAAAATTCAGTACAATGTTGCCAGCTGGCCTGCATGAGGGACTAAGTAAACTGTTGTTTGAAGTTGCTTTAGGGGGATCAGCAGGAAGTACTTTTGCGGGTATTACGATGGGTAAAAGCGGAGATACTGTCTATCCGGATGGGAATGAAGTTGAGATGCCAGAAGTAACCCGAGGTATGGCATTTGGCGAGACTGGAAAGAATGCAGGCAGAGTTGTTACACTGGGGGATATATTTATCGCATATGATCCGGAGAAAGAGAAAGAAGAAGCGGCATTAAGAGAGGCATTGCCTCGTTTGATTGAAGCGCATATTTATGTGCCAGAGGAGAGGTTTGACGAATTTTAAGTAAAAATCGAAATGAAATATAAGGTATAATTTTCCGACCTTTACAGATACTAACATCACAGAATTGGAAAAAATCCAACAGAAAAAAACAGTGAAAATCTGTAAAGCAAAGGAGATAAGAAGAATATGAAAGCAACAGGAATCGTGCGCCGCATCGACGACCTTGGCCGTGTTGTGGTGCCTAAAGAGAT
The DNA here is from genome assembly GCA_947643415.1 of uncultured Clostridia bacterium. Classification (GTDB taxonomy): domain Bacteria; phylum Bacillota; class Clostridia; order Lachnospirales; family Lachnospiraceae; genus Eubacterium_F. The sequence continues at coordinate 12,338 of CANRWA010000057.1, forward strand.
AAGAAGGACGTTAAGGATCCGCGAAGGGGATCCACTGGAAATCTATACAAACCGTGAAGGTGGAATTATCTTAAAGAAGTATTCACCCATCGGGGAACTGGGAGAGCTTGCTTCGGAGTATGTGGAGGCTGTGGCACAGGTGGCTAAGTGTACCGTATGTGTGGCAGACCGCGATATGATCGTGGCAGCGTCGGGACCGAACAAAAAGGAATATCTGGGGAAGGATATTCATGCAGACCTGATCCGCAGTATTGAACTGCGGGAGAGCTATGTGGCGACAGGAGATGATGTTCATTTTAGTCAGATTACTGATGATGAGGCAGAAGTGTACTCAGAGGCTGTGAGTACGATCCTGTGCGAAGGGGATGCTATTGGAGCTGTTATTCTGCTGACTAAAAATGTGGATCGTGAGTTTGGGGAATTTGAGGAAAAGATGGCGCTCTGTGGGGCAAATTTTCTGGGCAAACAGATGGAACAATAAGAGACTGCCAATAAGCGGCATTACAGTTATTTATTGGCAGTTCCTATGGAAAAACCTTGACAAATCCTGTTAAAAAGGTTATATATAATTATGTAGGTTATTTATCAATCTAGTATATTAAATTTTGAGGAGGATATAATCCATGAATAAGACTGAATTAGTAGCTGCGATCGCTGACCAGGCAGGACTGTCAAAGAAAGATTCTGAGGCAGCACTGAAAGCATTTATCTCTGTTGTTACAGAAGAGATGAAGAAAGGTGAGAAGGTTCAGTTGGTTGGCTTTGGTACATTTGAAGTTGCAGAAAGAGCCGCAAGAGAGGGCATCAATCCGCTGACTAAGAAGCCTATGAGTATTCCTGCTTCGAAAGCTCCTAAGTTTAAAGCCGGAAGAGGTTTAAAGGATGCAGTAAACGCTTAATTTTGTTTGCACATTGGATTTTATCGGGCACTCTCTGCGGACAGGCAGAGGGTGCCTGTTGTGATTGGGAACTGTTTCTTGGAGGAGGGGTAGTATGAGGCTGGATAAATATTTAAAGGTGTCACGGCTGATCAAACGGAGGACTGTGGCAAATGAGGCATGTGATGCAGGGCGCATACTTGTGAATGACAAGGTGGCGAAAGCATCTGTTCAGGTGAAGCCGGGGGACATTATTGAGATTCAGTTTGGTAACCGGAACACAAAGGTTGAAGTGGTAAGTGTAGAGGAAACATACAAAAAAGAGGAAGCAAGGGAACTTTATAAGGAACTGTAAGGTGATAGTAATGAAGTTGTCTTTTGATGCATATATTATTCTAGTACATTGAGGGGACAATGGAGGACCGTGTAAAAAATAAGCTCGATCGCTTATTTTTTCCTTCGCTAACGCTTCGGAATGGAGGATAATATATGATACAGGAACAGGTACGGACGCAGTTGCAGACCAGCCATAGGCTCACGATGCAGGACCGGGCAAAGGTGGAGCTGACAGGTGTTACAGAAGTGATCTCTTTTGACAATAAGGAAATCTTGCTGGAGACTATAGATGGGGCGCTCCGGTTTGGCGGGGAGGACCTTCATGTAAAACGTCTGACACTGGAACGCGGAGAGATCGCCATCGAGGGACGGATACAGGAGATCTCTTACCATGAATCAGGTAAGGACAAAACGGCAGGGAGTTTCTTTGGCCGGTTATTTCGCTGATGGAGATGATCATAGGCCAGCTCCAGTATTTTGGAGCTTCATTTCTCTGGGGGATCGTCCTGATGTTCCTGTATGATTTTCTGGAAGTGTTCCGTTGTAAAGTACATCATGGAAAAGTTTGGCTGTTTATCGAAGACTGGTTATTCTGGCTGGTGGCAGCGGTGCTTGTGTTTCAGATGATATTTGCACTGAACCATGGCATTATCCGAAGTTTCTTTATTCTTTCATTTATTGGCGGTATGATGCTTTACCGCGGTCTTGTAAAAAGACATCTGATATGTGCGGTGCTGGCGGTTATTTCTTTTTTCTGCAGACCGTTTTTCTGGATTAGGGGGAAGGTGAGGCGAAATATTTCGCGTGACCAGGAAAATAAGAAAAAGTGCAAGAAAGAAAAGTTAAAGAAAGATAAAAAGGCTGGAAAAATAAAAAAAAGAACTTGAAAAACCTATGGGAAATTGTTATAGTTATAATACGGCTGTAGAAAATATGTTAAGGGGATGGAGCCTATGAAGAGAAGCGGACGCCGCAGACGCAGGACCAGCCTTTATCTGGTTATGCTGGTGGTGGGGGTATTTCTGGCTACACTGGTGATACAGGGAGCTGGTCTGAGGGCAGACTGCCAGAGGCTTGAGACAGAACAGAGCCAGTTGGTGCAGAAGAAGAAGAATCTTCAGAAGGAACAGGAAAAGATCAAAGAAAAAGAAGATTATATGAAAACAGATGAATACATAGAAGACATAGCAAGAGAGAAATTTGGTCTTGTATACGATAATGAAATAATTTTCAAACCGGCGGATAGTGAATGATACACTGTCCGTTTTTTGTTATATAGGATAAGGGTGCCAAAAGGTCTATTTTCATTGCAGAGCATTTTTTTTCGCTTTGCGATTCTTGGAGGGATGTGGTTCTCAGCCAGCCCCTTTTGGGAAAACTTTTATGGCTGCATTTTCAGACCCATCTGTCTGCTGTGGGGTATTTGGCCTGAACCGCAAAAAAAGTCGAACAATTTTTTGCGGACAGGGATACCGTTTGACAAAATATGCCAACTGATTTGTCTATACTATGTCTACGCAGCGGGATCATATTGGCATTTCCGGGCTTTATGAGTAATAAAAGATGGGAGGCATCAGGTTTTGAAAGAAGACAGAGTGTACATAAGAGAAAAACGTCTGTTGGGAATGATGGCAGCAGGGTTTCTTCTTGGACGGGTATGGCTGTTTCAGATCAATCCATTTGCCGTTGCATTTTTTTCAGCGATGTGTGTGGGGAAAAAGGGGCGAAAGGGTCTGGCACTGGCCATTTTGGCGGGTATGATGAGCAGTGCCAGCGGTATCGCCCTGTTTAAATATATGATACTATTTTCCATTCTTCTCGGAGTGGAATATTTCCAGGAAAAGATAAATAAGGGGAGGGTAACTCCCCTGCTTCTGTCTGTCCTGTGCGGCGGGCTGAATTTTCTCCTTGGCACAGCGATGAGCATCCTTGCCGTAAATACATGGGAGATGTTCTGGCTCAGTGTGCTGGAAAGCCTTGCAGTATTGGCGCTCGCCAATGTATATCAGTGGGCGGTTCGGTTCCTCCTGTATTCGGAGTGGAATAAGGTTCCTGGAAATGAGGAACTCATCAGTCTTCTGGCGCTGGTATTTACTATGCTGTATGGAATTCCCAGGCAGATGGATAACATTTTTTCAGTCACAGCCACCATCAGTTATTTTATCGTTCTTTTAATGGGATACCGTTATGGGGCAGCAACGGGGGCTCTGGCAGGAGCGGCAGGAGGCATATTGGCAGCCCTGTCTGGCAGCAGCATGGTAATGGTTGGGATTTACTGTATGCTGGGTGTCAGTGTGGGGACATTCCGCAAGCTGGGACGGATTGGCAGCACCATTGCTTTTTTTGTCATGTCATGTATTTTGGCATATGCGGCACGAAGAGAGATAGTGGGAATCATAGAACTGCGGGCTGTGGTATCGGCAAGTATTATTTTTCTGGCGGTTCCGGGACGGTTTCTGCATATGGTAGAGAGTGATATCCGGGAAGAGAGAGAGAATCCTTTTGCCAGGGAAGATGTGCGGGTGCTGGCAAATGACCGGATTGAAGATTTTGCGGGGGCATTCCGGCGTCTTTCTAAAAGCTTTCAGATGGACCGGGAGCAGCAGACAGAGGTCTCTGCAGATGAGGTGGAGAAAATCTTTGTTGAGCTGTCAAGACGGATCTGCAGTGACTGTGCGAACTGTAATTTTTGCTGGGACAAGCATTATGAGGAAACCAGCGCTAACATACACAATATTCTTCTGCAGGCAGGCAGGGACGGTACTGTGGCGGTGTCAGAGCTGACACCGGAATTTGGGAGACGGTGTATCCGTCTTGCTTCTTATGTGGAACATGCAGAGGATAAGATGGCAGTGGCAAAGATGAACCTTGGCTGGCGTAACCGGCTGGCAGAGAACCGGGAAATCATGGCACGGCAGATGATGGAGGTGGCGGAGGCCCTTAAATCTTTTACATTAGACCTGAAAGAGGAAGATGAGGTTCCGGCAGAGGAAAAGCGTGCCATTGGAGAAGAGTTGAAGAAGGAGGGAGTACGCCTTGGGAAACTGACAGCAAAAAGGCGGAGGGGTTATCTTGAGGTAGTATTTACTGGGCGTTGTCCGGGGAACCAGTGTCTCACGAAGACAGATATCGCCAATGCCATCGAACGGGCTGTGGGTGTAAGGATGAGTCCCGACAGGGAGACGCGGAATGTACTGTCAGGAGAGGAAGAGACCATGTTTTTCCGGGAGGAGCCGAAATATAAGACGCTGACCGGGCTTGCCCGGGTAGCCAAATCTGGGGAGACGGTGTCCGGGGACAGTTATTCTTTCCTTGAACTGCAGTCCGGGGAATTACTTATGGTGCTGGCTGACGGAATGGGCAGTGGTGAGAGGGCGTGCAGGGACAGTGTGAACCTCATTGAGACTCTGGAGCACCTGATGGAGGCAGGATTCGAGAAAAAATCGGCACTGCGGCTTTTGAATACGCTTTTTGTAGCAAATTATGAGGGGTGTTCTTTTACGACGCTGGATATGGTATCCGTGGATCTCCATACGGGTTCCTGTGAGATAATGAAAAATGGTGCTGCGGCGACGTTTATACGGCGGCAGGACAGAGTGGATACCATTTATTCAGAGGCACTTCCTGTTGGGGTAGACATGGAAGCAGAGAGTGGTGTGACAATGACGGAACTTGAGGAGGGTGACATGGTCATTATGGTCTCCGATGGTGTTATCGATGGGTTCTACCAGCCATGGACAAAGATGGTAGACGAAAGGGACACAATAGAGAGGCTTATTGGAAACCTGACTTGCCAGAATCCAAATGATATGGCAAACCAGATACTGATGCATGCTCTGGCACGCAGTGCCAGAGAGGCGACAGATGATATGAGCGTGCTGGTGGCAGGGATCTGGAACCGGCATTAGTGAAAGGTTATTTTTCACTCTTTGGCCAGCAGGACGTTTGATCATTGGTGGCAGGCTGGCGGGGCTTGTGCCATCTTTTGTCAGGCATATCACACCCAACGAAAAATAACTTGTTTCCTCTGGTTGCAAAAAGCATTACGCTGCCTTTCGCAAAACTCGCTGTCTGCTGGCGTTTTCCTGCCTTTTTGCAGCATAGCCGCCCGCCGGTCCTTATGCACCACAAACTGTTTCCCGTCACTGCTGCCAATAATCAAAGGGCTGGCCAGGGAGTGAAAAAACAACGGAAGAGATATACCTCCTGTGATTTGACGTATTGAGAAAAAAAAGTTAATATTAGTACATTACATGAAATCGCTGTCTGTGTGTAGATGAGGGAAAGCTATGTTGAGTGAGGAATTGGAATATTTTAATCAGAGGCATCCTATGTTTCACAGGGGAAATTGTATTGTGGTGGGGGTATCCGGCGGTGCAGATTCAGTCTGCCTTTTGGACCTGTTATATGGATTAAGGGAAAAATGGGAACTGGCCCTGCATGTCGTCCATGTACATCATGGGATACGGGGGACAGAGGCAGAGCGGGATGCCCAGTTCGTGGAAAGGCTGGCGGAGGAACGGCAGCTGCCTTTTCGCCTGATCCGGGTCAATGTGCCAGAAGAGGCAGGGAGGCAGGGGAAGTCTGAGGAAGAGATGGGACGTATCCTGCGGTATCAGGTGCTGGAAGAGTACCGTCAGGAAGTGGGAGGCGACCGCATTGCGGTGGCACATCATCAGGGTGACCAGGCAGAGACAGTACTTTTTCATCTGTTCCGGGGAAGCGGACCCAGGGGGCTGTCAGGCATGTCTGCCCGGCGGGGGGTGATCATACGTCCGCTTCTCTTTGCCGGCAGGGCAGAGATAGAAGAATATCTTCAAAAGAGAGGAATGACATGGTGTCAGGATGTGACGAATCAGGATACCCTTTATACGCGGAACCGGATACGCCACCAGATCCTTGTTCTGGCCGAAGAGCAGGTCAATCCGGCTGCGGGGAGGCATATCGCCCAGGCGGCAGACAAACTGGCAGCGTGGCGTTCTTATATAGAGAAGATGGGGGAGGAGGCTTATGGGCGCACTGCCGAGAGGGATAAAGAAGGATTCCGGCTGTCAGTTAAGAGGATGGAGAAGGAAGATCCTGTTATGCAGTCGGAGATCCTGCGGCGTATATTTGCAGAGATGATACCAGGTGCGAAAGATATTGGACAGATTCACTATGAGCAGGTGCTGGGGCTGCTGTCTTCCGGACCTGGCAGGTACCTCCGGCTGCCAGGCGGCGTATGCGTGGAAAGGCAATATGAAAATATTTATTTTCACCGGGATAAGGAAAAGAGGCATGTGCCTGTCTGCGTGGAATGCAGGGTGCCTTCAGAGCATATAGTAGAGCAGGACGGTACGTTCTGGCGCTTTACTTTTGATCTGAAGAAACGGTCAGATTTACCGAAAGAAATTCCACAAAAAGACTATACGAAATTGTTGGATTATGATATGATAAAAAGTGGTTTGGTAATTCGGAATCCAGGGGAAGGTGATTACTTTGTCATGGATAAGATGGGGAGGAAAAAGCGTCTCAACCGTTATTATATTGACAGAAAGATTCCACAGTCCATGCGCCCGTCACAGCTTGTTGTGGCAGAGGAAGACCATGTACTGTGGGCGGTACCGGACCGGATTAGCGAGGCTTACAAGATAACCAATAATACAGAGAGGGTTTTGGTGATAACCAAAGAAAGGATACCATGATGAAAGAAGAAGTCAGTGTGCTGATCGATGAAGAGGCATTAACTGCAAGGGTGAAAACGCTTGCAGAGCAGATCAATCAGGAATATGCGGGAAAGAAAGTACATCTTATCTGTATTTTAAAGGGAAGTGTATTTTTTACCTGTGAACTGGCAAAATATATTAAGGTGCCAGTTACTATGGATTTCATGTGTGTTTCCAGTTATGGGGACGGCATGACCAGCACAGGCTGTATTACCATAAGTCAGGATCTGACCATGGACATTAAGGACAGAGAGGTGATCATCATTGAAGATATTGTGGACAGTGGGAGGACATTGTCATATCTGGTCCATATGCTGAAGAAACGTGAGCCGGCGAGCTTGAAGATCTGCTCTCTGCTGGATAAACCTGACCGGAGGGAATCACAGGTGGAAGTTGATTATGCCGGATTTGAGATAGAAGACCATTTTGTGGTTGGATTTGGCCTGGACTATGCCCAGAGGTATCGTAATCTGCCATATATTGGCGTGCTGAGGCTGGACGAAGAATTATGACATTATAAAGGAGGAAGACTCAGATGAAGGGAATGCGGGGATATGGCTTTTTTGTTATAGTCTTGGCGGTTGTTCTCATCGCGGTATTTGCGAATGATTTTATTTCTTCAAATAATCAGGATGTGTATTCCTATAGTGATTTTAAGAAGGAAATAATGGATAATAAGGTTGCTGCTGTCACCATACGGCAGAATAAGGAGGTACCTACCGGGCAGATCGTGGTGACAACATCAGAAAGCAAGAAAAAAAGTTTTTATGCACCAAATGTAAACACTGTGCTGACCTACCTTGACGGACAGAATTTTTCCAAAGTAACAGTGCAGGATGTGGAGACCACCCCATGGTGGATGGAACTGCTCCCCTATCTGTTTGGATTTATACTGATCTTTGTTCTGTTCAGTATGATGAGCAGCCAGGCACAGGGAGGAGGTGGCGGCAATGCCAAGATGATGAATTTTGGTAAGAGCCGGGCAAGGATGACCTCTCCGGATGATCAGGTAAAGACCTTTGCTGATGTGGCAGGGCTCGTGGAGGAGAAAGAGCAGTTGGAGGAAATCGTTGATTTCCTTGCTGCGCCGCAGAAATATACAAAGCTGGGGGCGCGTATCCCCAAGGGTGTTATTATGGTGGGACCTCCGGGAACCGGTAAGACATTGCTTGCCAAGGCGGTTGCCGGTGAGGCAGGTGTGCCTTTTTTCAGCATCTCAGGATCTGATTTCGTGGAAATGTTTGTTGGTGTTGGTGCTTCTCGTGTCAGGGACCTCTTTGCTGAGGCAAAGAAAAATGCCCCGTGTATCGTATTTATCGATGAGATCGATGCTGTGGCAAGACGCCGTGGAAGTGGTCTTGGAGGCGGGCATGATGAGCGTGAGCAGACATTGAACCAGATGCTGGTGGAAATGGATGGTTTCGGGATCAATGAAGGAATCATTGTGATGGCGGCGACCAACCGTGTGGATATCCTTGATCCGGCGATTTTGCGTCCGGGACGTTTTGACCGGCGTATCCATGTGGGACTGCCGGATGTCCGTGGAAGAGAGGATATATTGAAAGTACATGCGAAGAATAAACCCCTTGGTGAGGACGTGGATTTGGGTGAGATCGCCCGGACGACAGCAGGATTTGCCGGGGCAGACCTGGAGAACCTTCTGAACGAGTCTGCTATCGCAGCGGCAAGGGATGACCGTGCTTACATTGTAGACGAAGATATACGCAAATCTTTTATTAAAGTAGGGATAGGTGCTGAGAAGAAAAGTAAGATCATATCAGATAAAGATAAAAGGATTACTGCCTTTCATGAGGCAGGGCATGCTATCCTGTTCCATCTTCTGCCGGATGTGGGGCCAGTGTACACGGTTTCTGTCATTCCTACCGGGCAGGGGGCGGCAGGTTATACTATGCCTCTTCCGGAGAAGGATGAGATGCATCTGACGAAGGGCAAGATGCTGCAGGATATTACAGTATGCCTTGGCGGGCGTATTGCAGAGAGAATCGCTTTTGATGATGTTACTACAGGGGCAGTACAGGATATCCGTCAGGCGACAGAGGCGGCAAGGGACATGGTAACGAAATATGGATTTTCGGATGAACTTGGCATGATCAATTACAGCACATCGGACGATGAAGTATTTATCGGGCGGGATATCGGCCATACAAAGAACTTTAGCGAGAGCACATCGGAGCTGATCGACCGCGAGGTAAAGAAGATCGTAGACAGATGCCATGAGCGTGCTACAAAGATCCTGGAAGAAAATGTAGGCATTTTAAACAGGCTGGCAGAATTACTGATTGAAAAAGAACGCATTGGGCAGGAAGAGTTTGAGGCACTGTTTGAGCAAAACGCCGAGACAGATATGGTAAAATAGTTTTGGGTTGTGCAAATGTTCAAACGAGGGAAAATCGTTGTTCACTTTTCACAAAAGAAAGTTAAAAAAAAATCAATGTTTGTGCACACTTATTGGAGAGATGGTGTTATAGTATTACTCGTAAACCCCAATACATTATATAGTTTTTGCTACACCCCATAAGTAACAAAAATACCTTCTCCCAAAAGGACAGCAACGTGAAGCTGTCCTTTTGACTTTTCTAAGATAAACCTGGAGGATAATATCATGACAGAAGGAAGAATAAACCGTGCAGCAATATTTCATGATGCTACTGGAAATTTTGTGGCACCAGCGTGTCCGAGAAAATATGGAAGAGTTACCATCCACTGCCGGGTAGGCAGAGATGATGTAGAGGCTGTGGCTCTTGTGGTGGATGGGGTCATGTATCCTATGACCAAGAGACGGACAGAAGGAAAATTTGATTATTATGGCGCCACGATCTCTCTGGTGGGGAAGATGATCCATTACTATATAGAGATTAAAAAAGGTGAAGAGACTGTATTTTGGAACCGCCGTGGTGTAGTAGATGACAGGGATGAGAATTTTCAGTGTTTTCTGATCCCTGGTTATGATGTCCCGGACTGGGCAAAAGGGGCGGTGATGTATCAGATCTTTGTAGACCGTTTCTATAATGGAGATACGGACAATGATGTTGTGGATCACGAATACACATATATTGGAGAACATGTGAATCGAGTGGGGGACTGGAACAAAGCGCCGGCTTCCATGGGGGTCAGGGAATTTTATGGCGGAGACCTGCAGGGGATACTGGATAAATTGGATTATCTGCAGGATCTGGGAGTGGAGGTTCTCTATCTGAATCCAATCTTTGTTTCCCCCTCTAACCATAAATATGACACTCAGGATTATGACTATATTGATCCTCATTATGGTGTGATCATAGAGGATGGCGGCGATGTGCTGGAGGAGGGTGACTTTGAGAATGCACATGCTACAAAATATATACAGCGGGTGGTAAATAAGAAGAACCTGGAGGCCAGCAATGAGTTTTTTGCCCATTTTGTGGAAGAAGTTCACAGACGGGGAATGAGGGTCATTCTGGATGGCGTATTTAACCATTGTGGTTCCTTTAATAAATGGATGGATAGAGAGAAGATGTATGATAAGGATTCATCTTATGATAAAGGGGCATTTCTCACAGAGGATAGTCCCTATAAAAGTTTCTTTCAGTTCTTTGAGGATGGAGAGTGGCCGGATAATACCCATTATGACTCATGGTGGGGGAATGACACACTGCCAAAACTAAATTATGAAGACTCTGAAAAGCTTGAGGAGTATATCCTTGAGGTGGCAAAGAAATGGGTGTCACCCCCATACAATGTAGATGGCTGGCGTCTTGATGTGGCGGCAGATCTCGGACATTCACCAGAGTATAACCACAGATTCTGGAGAAAGTTCAAGACAGTAGTGAAAAGGGCGAATCCGAATGCCATTGTGCTGGCAGAGCATTATGGTGATCCTTCTGCGTGGCTGGATGGCACACAGTGGGATACTGTTATGAATTATGATGCCTTTATGGAACCGGTAAGCTGGTTCCTTACTGGGATGGAGAAACACAGTGATGTGTATAAACAGGATATGATAGGGAATGCAGATGCTTTCTTTGCAGGGATGACAGAGTTTGGAGCCAGGTTCAGCATTCCTGCTGCGGTGATAGCGATGAATGAATTGTCGAACCATGATCATTCCCGCTTCCTGACACGTACCAATCATATGGTAGGGCGTACTGCTTTTGCAGGACCTATTGCTGCGGGAATGGGGGTTAATACCGCCGTGATGCGTCTGGCTGTTGTTATTCAGATGACATGGGTCGGGGCGCCTACTCTTTATTATGGGGATGAGGCAGGCGTCTGTGGATGGACGGATCCGGATAACCGCCGCACATACCCATGGGGCAATGAGGATAAAGAGATGATCGCCTTTCACAAAGAGATGATACGGATTCACAGAGATTATGAGATATTTAAGACTGGAAGCCTGTATTATCTTCATAATGAATACCGCCTGATCGGCTATGGCCGGTTTCTAGAGGATGAAGCAGCCTTTATAATGCTGCAGATCGGAGGCGAGGACAGAGAGGTGGAAGTAGATGTATGGGAGATCGGCCTTCAGGATGGCGATCTTATGGCAAGTATGATAGAGACAAACAGGGATGGATTCTGTGTAAAGGCAGGTTTTCAGCGAGTGGAAAATGGGAAAGTCAGGGTGAGGGTCAGGGCAGATGGAGCCGTGATATGGAAGAGTGTTAAGGTGTGTTAGGGGAGAATAGGATTCATATGTCAAAAAAGAAAATAGTACTATTAGTACTGATAGGGCTGTTGCTGCTGATTCCGGTTATATGGATCGCAGTCAGGAGAAATCAACTAAATAAAATACATCAGGATGGGGTTCTGATAGAGGGACCTAAGTTTGGAAATGAGAGATCTGAGGGCACGAAAGATTTTCACTACAAAGTGTCGGATAAGGATTGGAGGGATCAGATATTAGGTGACACGGGAAAGACCACCGTGCGGAGGGGTGATTTTCTCTGCTGTGTGTGCAGCGTTCTGTCGATGACAGACAAAAAGGGAAAAAAGACTGAATACACGCCGGACAAACTGAACCATATCCTTAGTGAAATCGATGGTTATGAGGAGGATGGCGCTGTCAGGGGCGGTGTGTTGAAAGAAATTGCTGAAAATGTAACATATCATGACAGAATAGACACCCGGCTGCAGGGAGAAAAGCTGGTAAGGGACCGGAAAAGTCCGAATGCAGTATATGATATTGTAAAGGTTAAGAAGAATGGTGGCGACAGATGGGTGGTTATAACAGGGCTTTCGAAAGACAAGAAAAAATACCAGTGTATGGATCCAAAGGAAGAATCCGTTACTTACTTGTCAGATTATGGGAACCGTGTCTATGAGTGGTATACTATGGGTGGCTTTAACAGAGATGTCGATATGGCGAAAGAGGGCAAAGATATTCTGGCGAAAAGAAAGACGATGGAAGAGAGGATGAGGCTTGCCCGCCGGGCCGGCGGAGTGGTTTTATTGATCATTCTCTCATGTATCATCGGTGGGAAGGCAGAGCGGTACAGGAAACGTATGCGTGATGGGGAAATCTGAGAAGTTGTTGTTTGCTTCCCGGCAATCATTGGAGACAGGGCAGCGGTATTGTACTGTCCCTTGTCCGGCATATCACACCCCGCGAAAAATACTTTGTTTCCCCGGTTGCAAAAGCATTACGCTGCCTTTTGCAAAACTCGCTGTCCGCTGCCATAAATCTCCTCCCGATGATTAAGTGCCTGTGCAGCGAACAATAATGATTCGGAAAAGCCCGGTTTTCATTAAAATCTGCATCTTGACATTTTCCACGTGCATTGGTATAATAATCTCCGTTGGTAAACAAAATATATGTTTTAAAACAAGCGGGTGTAGTTCAATGGTAGAACACTAGCCTTCCAAGCTAGATACGTGGGTTCG
>CANRWA010000058.1 GCA_947643415.1 uncultured Clostridia bacterium
CATTCACGCAGAATAATTGTTTCAGATACAAGAAAGAAAATCGACGGTGCAGCGGTGGCTACAGCTAGATTTTCTGACGCAGTAGCTGGACAATTAGACAAGTGAATGTATCAATTATTTCATATTTGTTGTACTAGATCCGGATGAAGTATCATTTCATATTCTCCATCCGCAGAAACCTGGTTATTGTATATCGCGACCCACGGTTCTTCCGTCTGCCTCCATAGGCCATCTGCGGTCCTTATCTCCAGGCATTCCGCCTGGAATACCTGGAGTGTCCCATGTTCCGTCCCGATGGCATGAAATGGAATGGTACGGAAAAGTGGCGCTTCTTTGTCAAAAAGAGGTGTTACAAAATCCCGCCCGCTGATCACCACTGGTTTGCCACTAAATGGCTCAGTGAGTTGGTTTCCTGTATCCAGGAGTCCTTTTCCCTGTATCCTCCTCCCCTTGTACCAGAGGCGGACCGGTATATACAAAGCCGTCCTGTCCTCATACTTCCTGAAAGAGGGCAGGAAATAATACAGCAGATATAATGCTGCTCCTGTCCCTGACAGAATAAGAAGCAGGCTTCCCTGCTTTCCTATGATACTTTGTATGTATTGCAGGACTCCAGACAAAAGAAAAGATGTAAAATAGTACAGAATGAAATTCCTTCCCCATGTGTGCACTGTGGTCCTGCCAAAAGCAAGCCTCACGAGAACCGCGCTCCCGGCGCCATAGGCCAGAAACGACAACAGCCGATACCGATGGATACCAGATATAAGGAATATAGTAATGAAAACACCGCCCAGAACAGACGTCCCCAGAAGACGGAACAGATGTATCCGTCTCTTCTGAAAAAAGCTTTCCATAACGAATACACAAAAATTCATCCCCACATTTACCAGAAAAAAAATATCCAGATAAATCTTCATTTTGTATCCCTTCTTTTTATGAGGATATTATATAAGGAATGCCCTGCATTTTTTGTCAAACAGGAAGTGGAAAACAGCTATATTTATCTCCGTTTTTCGACAGAGATCATTCTTTACTTGCATATTACCCGAAAATCTTTTACAATATAGCTCAACGGCGCCAATTTGAACCCGCCGTGGAAAGCGTATTTAGGACATAATTCATAAAAAAGAAGAAAGGAAACTCGAAAAATGGCAAATGAAAATCCTATTGTAACAATTGAGATGGAAAATAGCGATATTATGAAACTGGAGCTGTATCCAGAGATAGCTCCAAACACGGTAAACAACTTTATTTCTCTTGTAAAGAAAGGCTTCTATGACGGACTAACCTTTCACCGTGTCATCGAGGGATTTATGATCCAGGGCGGTGATCCGGCGGGAAACGGCACTGGCGGTCCAGACTACTGCATTCCCGGCGAATTTTCTGCCAATGGATTTGACAATACACTGAAACACAGTGCGGGGGTACTCTCCATGGCACGTGCCCAGGATCCGGATTCCGCCGGTTCCCAATTCTTTATTATGCACAAAGATTCCCCGCACCTGGATGGATCATATGCCGCTTTCGGCAAGATCACAGAAGGAATGGATATCGTAGATAAGATTGCCACCTGCGGCACAGACTGGAGCGATGCTCCCCTGGCACCAGTGGTTATGAAAAAGGTAACAGTAGATACTTTTGGAAAAGAATATCCAGAACCAGAGAAGATCTAAAGTGGTCACCACAAAGATCTAATTTGCAGCACAGTCAACGAGACCCATTATCTCCCAGGATGATAATGGGTCTCATTATATTTTTAACAATTCCTCACTGCCATTATGGCTGATCCGCCACTTCTCCCATATAGTAGAAACCTCTGCTCTCCATTAGCTTCACTGGCAGGATTCTGCCGATCTGTGATGCATCTGTCTTACAATGTACGACTGCATTATTTGAGAGCCTGCCCGTGATCAGTGTACTGTCCTGCGCATTGATCTCTTCCATCAGCACAGGAACTGTCTGCCCCACCCTGCTGTCTGTGATCTCTGCCGAGATGGCCTGTATCTCTTTCAAAAGCCGGGCAAACCGCTCCCTCACAGTCTCCTCCGGCACCTGGTCTTCCATAGCTGCCGCCGGGGTTCCGCTGCGTTTTGAATAGATAAAAGTATAGGCACTGTCATACCGTACCCTGCGTACCACATCCAGTGTGTCCAGAAAATCTTCCTCTGTCTCCCCCGGAAATCCCACAATGATGTCTGTGGTCAGTGAAAGTTCCGGCAGCCTTTCCCGAATCCGTGATACCAGCTCCAGATACCCCTCTTTTGTATATCTGCGGTTCATTTTTTCAAGGATCTTTGTGCTGCCGGACTGCAGGGGGAGATGAAGATGGGTACACACTTTATCACATTCTGCCATGGCAGCGATGAGTTCATCCGACAGATCCTTTGGATGGGATGTCATAAAACGGATCCTCTGTAATCCGGGAATCCCATTTACCTGGCGGAGAAGTTGTGCAAAGGATATTTTCTTCTCCAGGGTTTTCCCATAAGAATTTACATTCTGTCCAAGAAGCATGATCTCCACCACACCATCCTCCACAAGGCCACGGACCTCACGAAGGATCTCCTCCGGCTCACGGCTTCTCTCCCGCCCGCGAACATAGGGAACGATGCAGTAACTGCAGAAATTATTACAGCCATACATAATATTTACCCCTGTCTTAAAAGGATACTTTCGCTTGCCCGGGAGGTCTTCCACGATCTCCTGCGCCTCCTCCCACACATCAACTACGGGACGGTCTGACTGAATCTGTATATAAAGCAGCTCTGCCAGCTTATAAATATTATGGGTGCCAAAGACAAGATCCACAAAAGGATAACTCTTTCGTATCTTTTCCACTTCATCCGCTTCCTGCATCATGCAGCCGCACAGGGCAATCTTCATCCGGGGATTCTTCTTTTTCTGGTTCTTCAGAAACCCAAGGCGTCCATATATCTTCATATTGGCGTTTTCCCTGACAGTACAGGTATTGAAAAGTACGAAATCTGCCACAGGTTCCCCGGTCTCCTGATATCCGATATATTCCATAATAGCCGTTATCTTCTCAGAATCCTTTGCATTCATCTGACAGCCAAGAGTCTGAATAGACATCGTAAGGGAATGTCCTGCCCGGACTGCCTCCTGTCCTGCCCACTCACGGCATTTCTTCATATAATAATACTGACGTTCCGGCTCTGAAACAGGTGCCTCTCCTTCTGTTCCCACGGCTTCCAGACGCTGATGATCAAACATAGTTACCTCCCATTCATAGCAATATGGCCTGTTTTCCCACAAACATCAGAAAACCCGCCGTCCGTGACAGCCACGGATTAGGCAGGTCTGCTGATAGATGTTTATGGAATATAGTATAACACAAATGTGTAGAAAAAGCTACTTGGAAATAGATTCTTTTTTGCCGAAAGTAACTGTCACTTCTTCTTCCCTGTACTTCCCTCCATGGGCAATCTGGATGGTAATCTTCCCTTTGTCCCCAGCTTTGCACTGAGTCAGTTTCTCCTGCAGATCCTCTGTTGTCTTCACGGTATCACCATTAATGGCTGTGATGATGGCACCCTGGGACAGTCCTGCTTTCTGTGCCGGTGAATTCTCAGACACCTCCGCGATATACACCCCTTCTGGCATCCCATAATATTCCGTATACTCACTGGTAACATCTCTTCCGCTGATCCCTAGGTATGCCTGCTCTTCCTCCGCAACTTTTTCCTGATTCATCAGCTTAGTCAGAATCGGTTCTGCCGTTGCCATCGGGATGGCAAATCCCATTCCCTCGATCTCCTCTGAGGCAAATTTAGAAGAATTGATACCAATGACCTCTCCATTACTGTTCACCAGTGCCCCGCCGCTGTTACCTGGATTGATGGCAGCATCCGTCTGAAGAAGTTTCACGCTGCTGCTGTCCTCCATATCAATCTCTCTGTCTTTGGCACTGATATAACCCACTGTGACACTGGTTCCATAACCTAACGCATTTCCAATGGCGATCGCCTGTTCCCCTACTTTGGTGGCGCTGCTGTCGCCCACCGTAGCGATCTTAATGGCAGACAATGTATCCTCTGACAATTCTTTTTTGTCTACCTCTACTACTGCCAGGTCATGGGAGGAATCGGTTCCTTTGATCTCTGCTTTTGCCGTGCTGTCATCAGCAAACCGTATCGTCACACTATCCGTATCCTGCACTACGTGATTGTTTGTGGCGATATAAAGCCTGCCATCCTTTTCTGCTATAATGATGCCGGAACCGCTGCCGCTTGCCTCGTCACTTTTTGGACCAAAAGGGGTATAGCTGGTCATCTGCTGGGTCACATCAATTGCCACGATAGAGGGCAGCACCTGTTCTGCAACCTGCGATACATCTGTAGTTCCCGAGCCACTTGTATTGATTACACTTGTTGCAGATAACTTTGCTGTCTGATCTGTCTGTTCCTGCACTATCTCTGTTCCAGATCCAAACAAATTATCTGTGGCCATGTTCACCCCCTGAAATGTCGTTCCAGCAATTATACCAAAAGCAGCCGCACCTGCTGCCAGTTTCACCATTCTCTTCATAAAAACACACATCCTTTCCTTTGATTTGATTTGTTTCTATCATACGGAAAAAATGTGTGCTTATTCTGTAATTTTTTTGAATGGTCTGTGATTAAAATGTGGTAAATCTGTGAATCGGCAAACAGTTCCTAGTACAACGGCAGGTTCAAATTGGCACCGTTGAGCTACGCCCTAAAGTTCCCCAGAACCCTCATGAAAGCAGCTTCTTCCCTGATCCCACGCAGTGCATTTTGGACAGCCGGATCATCCAGGTTTCCCTCCACATCCACAAAAAACCGATATTCCCAATTCCGCCCCGGAATTGGACGGGACTCGATCTGTGTCATATTCAGGTCATTATAAAGAAAATGAGAAAGGATCTGGTACAAACTCCCACTCTTGTGTGGGAGCTCAATGCACAGGGCAAGCTTGTTGCTGTCCGGCGTATAGATTTCCTTCTGTCCGATAATGATAAACCGTGTACAGTTATTCTTTTCCTGCTGGATACTGTCTGCCAGCACTTCCAGGCCATATTCTTTTGCTGCGCGGCGGCTGGCAATGGCGGCCTGCACCAAATCCTGGTCTTTTGCTACTTTCTGTGCTGCTGCCGCTGTACTGCCATATTCAATCCCTGTATATTCCGGATGTTCATTCATATATATACTGCACTGTGCCAGCCCCTGGGGATGGGAATACACTGTCCGGATATCTCTCAGTGAAGTTCCCGGCAATCCTACCAGACACTGGTCGATCTTCATTACATACTGTCCGACGATGGCATTTCTGAAATCCAGGAGAAGGTCATAATTAGCCGTGATCCCCCCTGTAGAAGAATTTTCGATGGGAAGGACGCCATAATCTGCCTCTCCCTCCTGTACAGCCTCCATGACACCATGAAAACTCTGGCAGCTAATGCCCTGTACCTGTGTCTCAAAGAAACTCTCCATCGCCTGCTGGGTATGGGAACCTGGAGCGCCAAAATAATATACTTTTGTATCTGCCCCGGCAGAAATCTTTTCCTGTCTGGCAAAGTCTGTGACATCTTCTGTATGCGGCAGGACACCATACTGGTATTTTCTGCTTATGGACATAATCTGGCTGAACAGTTCCCTGACAGCATGTCCATTAAATTCCCCGTGGGACATAGCAGACAGTCTCTCTAATTTCTCCTCTTCCCTCTGCCTGTCATATACTTTCTTGCCTGTCTCCATCTTATATTTGGCAACCTCATTTGCCACCATCATTCTCTTTTCGAACAGTTCGACGATCTGGCTGTCGATCTCATCAATCTGCTGTCTCGATACGGACAAATCAATCATATATCCTGTCCCTCTCTTTCTTTATATAACTCGTAAACTGTCTTATGAAATACCGGATGTACAGCCCAGGGGGCAATCTGCAGCATAGGTTTCAGGACAAATTCCCGCAGATGCATCTCTCTGTGGGGAATCACCAGCTCCTCTGTCTGGATCACCTCATCCCCATACAAAAGGATATCCAGGTCTATGGTCCGGGGCCCCCAGTGAATCTTCCTTTCCCTGTGCCCTGCTGCCTCAATCTCATGAAGCCTTGCCAGAAGTTCTTCTGGCCGGTACATCGTCTCTAAGCAGATGGCGCCATTCAGGAAATCATCCTGTTCTGTATATCCATAGGGTTCTGTCTGGATCAATGGGGACTCTGTCACCTTCCGTATCCGTCTGTCTCCACGGAGTGCCCCGACAGCTTTCCTTATATTTTCCTTCTTATCCCCCATATTGGAGCCAATGGACAAATATACCTTTGTCCACCCCCGCCTGATCCGCACAGACACATGGTCCAGGGGAAGCAGGATCGGCGCCCATGGTTTCTTGATCTCAACAGAGATGTTATCCATCTCCGGAAACTGCAGCAATACTTCCTCTGCCAGATGTTCCGCTGCCGCCTCAATGAGTTTATAATCCCTCGCCTTCATCTGCTCTTCCACAAAATGTGCTACATCCGCATAATTCACTGAGAATGACAGGTCGTCACTCCTGCCTGCCTCTTTTGTATCTGCATAGAGAACCAGCGACACAAGAAATTTCTGTCCCAGGGTATTTTCTTCTTTTAATACGCCATGGTGGGCATATACTTCCAGATTCTCAATCCTGATCTGATCCATCGCCATTTCCTCCTCTGCCCATCTGTCTTCGTTTATCCTTCATCCCCTGCATGGAGTACCGCCTTTGTCATTCTCAGCGCCCGGACATTTTTCTCCACATCATGGACACGGACATACCCGCACCCCTTCATAGCCCCTATGACACTGGTGGCAATGGTTCCTTCCTCCCGTTCCGTCACAGGGAGATCCAGCGTATTTCCTATAACACTCTTACGGGAAGTCCCCAGCAGCACAGGATACCCCAGCGCCACGATATCCTCCAGATGGTTCAGTATTATGAGATTCTGTTCATATGTCTTGCCAAATCCCACGCCTGGATCCAGCATAATATTTTCCTTCCTTATATTATGGCGTTCCGCAATGGCAAGGGATTCTTCCAGATCCCCCACGACTTCCTTCATAAAGTCTTTGTAATCGGTATTATCCCGGTTATGCATCAGGCATACTGGCACCTGGTACTCTGCCGCCAGTTCCGCCATCCGCTCATCTGCACGAAATCCCCATATATCATTGAGAAGATCCGCTCCGGCATCCAAAGCTGCCTCTGCCACCGCACTTTTGTATGTATCAATGGATACAGGCACATCAAACCGCCGTTTCAGTTCCCGGATCACCGGCACGACACGCCGGATTTCCTCTTCTTCACTGATCTTTACATGGCCTGGCCGTGTAGACTCACCACCTACATCAATAAGGTCTGCCCCGGCTGCGGCCATCCGGTCTGCCTGCGCCACTGCCAGCATAGTATCCGTATATTTTCCTCCATCCGAAAAAGAATCCGGGGTCACATTCAGTATCCCCATCACATAAGTACGTCTGCCTGGCGGGAAATCCTTTGTTCCAATCCTCATGATAAAACTCCTCTGCTTTTTCTATTTTCAGTCTGATATGATCTGCATAAACATCTGTTGTAGTGCCATATCCTGTTCAAACACACCCCTCACTGCATAGGAGGATGTCTTTGAACCTGGTTTCTTAATGCCACGCATGCTCATACACATATGCTCTGCCCCGATCAGCACCATAACCCCCTTTGGGGCAAGATGTTTCATAATGGCATCTGCAATCTGGCTGGTAAGCTGTTCCTGGATCTGGGCACGTCTCGCATATACCTCTACCGTCCGGGCCAGCTTACTGAGCCCTACCACTTTTCCATCCGGGATATAACCGATATGAACTTTGCCAAAGAAAGGCAGAAGATGATGTTCGCACACCGAATAAAAAGTGATATCCTTCTCCACAACCATATCCCCTGTCTCAGAGTGAAATACCCTGCTCAGTGGTTCTGCTGCATCCATCTGATACCCGCCAAATAATTCTTCACACATCTGTGCGATCCGCCGCGGCGTTTCCCTTAAACCTTCTCTTTCCGTGTCCTCACCGATACCCTCCAGAAATAATTTTACCGCCTGTTCTATCTTATCGTGATCCATGCACGCACCTCTTCTCTGATTCTTAACAGTTCCTTACCTGCATATTATAGCAAAAATCAATATAAACTACAAGACTTGTACATCTCACCAATAAGGCCAGTCCACGGATCTGTTATTGGGCATATCCATCCTAATCTCCGTATAACCGAGAAACGCTTTCCAATAAGGCTGTACGCCATTATAATACGGAAGATACCAATCAGGATCTTTCTTTGTCAGAAATCTGAATTCCCCAGAACCAAGGTTATAACACGCCACCCTGTTTTTGCGCTGCTGTGAATCATACAAGTACATAAAACATTTCCCTTCTGCCATATACAGGCAGCCGCCACGGCTCAGGTACAGGGCATCTATGCCCTCATCTTCCTCATCATCGGTTATCTTTTCAAATACCTTCTGGTCCTTCTTCGGATTCGCCACACACTCTGTCAGCCCCTTCTCATAGCGCAGTTTGCCATTTCCTCCGATTTTCTGGCTGAATATGGCTTTGTTCTGATGGAACACCTTCTTTTCTGTCCAATTTATATTCATCTGTACATACAGGCGGTGGCCTGAAATGAAAAGTCTCTGTGGATAATATTCATACTCTTTCTCCCTTGCCGCATCGATAAAACCCTCCTGTATAAGAAATCTTCTCATCTGATAATGGGTAATGATCTTTTTATTACTGTTATCGGCCAGATGGTACTGCCCGATCTCAACCGGATCCCCCTCATCTACATCTATATACCGCCTTCGGTAGGATTCTCCCTCTGCGCCTTCTTTATAAAAAATATCATCTCCCGCATAAAATACATCTGTATCCGTCATTGCAATCTGCCCATCTTCATCATTTGTCGGGTCAAAAGAAGAAGAAACCTCAATCGTTTCACCGGTGTACAGATCATGGCGCATGACGCCATCATACCCAGAATAGAACACAAAATCCCCTGCCGCACCATATAAAGAAGCTGCCATATCTTCATTATCTTGTCCATCTATGATCCTCTTTTCTTTCAGGTCATACTTCCTGAAAGAAGAATCAAAGAACTCGCCCGTCGTATAAACCAGATATCTTCCATCGCAATATACATCTTCACTATGTATCCCTGACTTCTCTGTAAATATATGCTCTGCCTTCTTTATATCCAGCTTCTTACCTTTGATTGGGGCCCTGTATACCTCACTCTGGAAGTGATAGTAATCCATATTTAGCATATAATACACCCAGTCATTATCCACATAACATACGATGACATTATAATCCATCTCTATCTTCCGTTCCGTCCCGTCCGACAACTTGTGCTCTATTATATATCTTGAGAACTCCTCTGAATAATACAGGCAGTACTTATTACAGAACCTGTATTTCTTTCCCTTCTTTGCACTGGCATCCATGCCTGTGGCACCGGCTATTCCTCCACTGGCAGTCTTCTGTCCGGTGCCACCATCTGTCACTGCCTGCCCAGTTATCCCACTGTCCGATGCCTGCCCCTGCCTGCTTTTACCCTCTTCACCAGAACAGGCAAATAATAAACCTGTCAGGATTACCATAACTATCAGGATCTGATTCTTTCTTCCCATCATAAACCTATCCCACAATAACATCTGCAAACATCCCATCCGTCACCTTGCACAGATCCTCCGGGGCAAGGAAGATCTGCGTTCCAAGCTTTCCCCCGCTGACGATGATCTGGCCAAATCCCTTCGCTGATTCATGGATCACCGTATTATACTGCTTCTTCATGCCAATAGCAGTGCAGCCACCGCGGATATAACCAGTGACTGCATTAATCTCCTTCACCGGAACCATCTCCAGTGATTTCTCACCGACAACCTTGGCTGCTTTCTTCAGATCCACCTCTTCCGCTATGGGCACTACAAAGACATGATAATTCCGGCTCTTCCCCTGCATAACAAGGGTTTTGAATGTCTGCTCATATGACTGCCCCAGTTGGTCGGCAAGATGCACACCATCGATAAATTCCCCACACTCATAAGTCTCTACCCTGAAATCAATTCCATTGCGCTCCAGAATCCGCATCGCATTCGTCTTATTATTCTTCTCTTTCTTCGCCATGACAATCCCCCTCGCCTTTTAACATTCTAGCGTTCAATTCCTTAAAAAAAGACAGACTTCCAAATACCAGTACTATATCCTCTTCCCCGCATCTTTCCAGCGCCTTTTCCAAACCTGCCATAACAGTGTCTGCCGGGATTACCTTTTGACACCCCTTCTCCCGCCACACATCTGCAAGAATATCTTTATCCAGTCCCCGCTCTCCTGGAGGTGTGATGGTCACGGCATCATCAAACAGTGGGGCGAGAATCTCCACCATCACCTCATAATCTTTATCTTTCAGTACACCCATCACACCGTGCAGGCGTCTTCCGCAGAGAAGCCCTTCTATGGTGCTTCGGAGCGCCCTTGCCCCTGCCGGATTGTGTGCCCCATCTATAATGACAGGAGGCCTGGTACAGATTCTCTCAAACCGCCCCCGCCATGCCGCCTTACGGATTCCAAGAATCAACTCTTCCCTGGCAAAATGAAAAGGCTCTGGCAGATGACAGCATGTCTCAATGGCAAGGGCAGCATTTTCTGCCTGATATAATCCCGCCATAAAAGTACGGCAGCGCTCCTGCCTGTATGTGAAAACACTTCCTTCCAGATCTGCTGTCAGCACTGTGATATCCGATTTTTCCACCTCATAGAGGGAAGCTTTCTTCCCTTCCGCCTGTTCCCGGATCACAGCCAATGCATCCGGATCTTCCTGACAGGTGACTACCACTCCCTTTTCCCGGATGATCCCGGCCTTTGCCAATGCGATATCCTGTATGGTATTGCCCAGCACTGCCTGATGGTCCATGGATATCGGGGTAATGACCGATGCCACTACATTAGCAATAACATTTGTGGCATCTTCCTTACCGCCCAGCCCCGCTTCCAGAACCACTACCCCACAGTTCCAGTGAACAAAAGCAAGAAATGCCATCGCCGTCTCTATCTCAAAAACGGTAGGCACTTCCTCTCCCTCCTGACGCATTTTGTCCACTGCTGCCGCAGCCTCTGTCACTACCTGCGCCAGTAAATCCCTGCCAATATGATGTACCCCATCCAGATCTTCGTACTGGATGCACTCCTCATATTCAAATACGGCCGGGGAGACATACCGTCCCACCAGATGGCCACGGACAGCAAGTATACTGCTGATATAGGCAGCAACAGAACCTTTTCCATTTGTTCCGGCAATATGGATAAACTGCAGCTTATCCTGTGGATCGCCAAGGTATCTTAACAAAGCCCGCATACGGACAAGCCCCGGCATCATGCCGGAGCGTCCTGCTTCTTTTATATATTGTCTCGCTTCTTCATAGGTCATAATATCAACGGCCCTCATTTAATGAATCGCTGCCAGCGCCTGCTCCAGATCCCGGATCAGGTCTTCCTTATCCTCAAGGCCACAGGACATCCGCACAAGCCCTGCCGGAATGCCCGCCGCTAAAAGCTGTTCCTCATTCATCTGGCGGTGTGTACTGGTAGCCGGATTCAGGCAGCATGTCCTGGCATCTGCCACATGAGTCTCGATGGCAGCCAGCTTGAGATTTTTCATAAAGATCTCTGCTGCAGCCCTTCCACCCTTCAGTTCAAAAGATACAACACCACAGCCGCCCTTCGGCAGATACTTCTGTGCCAGTCCATAATATTTATCCCCAGGCAGCCCAGAGTAATTTACTGATTCTACCTTTGGATGTTTCTGCAGGAATTCTGCCACTGCCTGTCCATTTTCCACATGACGTGGCATACGCACATGAAGAGATTCCAGACCGAGGTTCAGAAGATAAGCATGCTGCGGTGACTGGATACAGCCAAGATCCCGCATAAGCTGTGCGGTACATTTCGTTATAAAAGCCCCGCCCTGGCCAAATTTCTCAGCATAGGTTATGCCATGATAAGATTCATCCGGGGTACAGAGGCCTGGAAACTTATCGGCATGTGCCATCCAGTCAAACTTTCCGGAATCAACGATAGCTCCTCCTACTGCAGCGCCATGTCCATCCATATATTTTGTTGTGGAATGTGTAACGATATCTGCCCCCCATTCAATGGGCCGGCAGTTCACCGGAGTCGGAAATGTATTATCCACGATCAGCGGCACCCCATGGGCATGGGCTGCTTTTGCAAATTTCTCGATGTCGAGCACCGTGAGTGCCGGATTGGCGATGGTCTCGCCAAATACTGCCCTCGTGTTCTCCTTAAATGCCGCATTCAGCTCTTCCTCTGTGCAGTCCGGGGAAACAAAGGTAACATCAATCCCCATTTTCTTCATAGTAACCTCGATCAGGTTAAATGTACCCCCATAGATTGAGGAAGAGGATACAATATGGCTGCCGTTCTGACATATATTGAAAAGAGCGAAAAAGTTCGCTGCCTGCCCGGAAGAAGTCAGCATTGCTGCCGTACCGCCTTCCAGTTCTGCGATCTTCGCTGCCACATGATCATTGGTGGGATTCTGCAGACGGGTGTAGAAATATCCCTCCGCTTCCAGATCAAACAACTTTCCCATATCTTCACTGGTATCATACTTAAATGTTGTGGACTGGATAATAGGAATCTGCCTCGGTTCTCCGTTTCCTGGTGTATAACCACCCTGTACACATTTTGTATTAATTTTATAATCACTCATACTATTTCCTCCCTTCTTACTGC
Source organism: uncultured Clostridia bacterium (assembly GCA_947643415.1). Taxonomy (GTDB): domain Bacteria; phylum Bacillota; class Clostridia; order Lachnospirales; family Lachnospiraceae; genus Eubacterium_F. Next base: position 12,785 of record CANRWA010000058.1, read on the forward strand.
CACGGTTTCTCCATTCTGTGACAGTGGTACTACAATATTTTTATACTGGGGATGCTCTTTCACAAACCTCCGGATCACACTGAATTTCTCCCATAGATGCATGGGAAATACTTTCCCCGCCTGAACATTTTCCAGAAAAATCTCCAGGCTTACCGGGGTATCCGTCAGCAGCCTTGGATCCAGCGGCACAAAAGCCACATCCACTGACATCCCTTTCATCTTTGCCATCTCACACTGGTATCTCTGTGCCATCCTATGATTATACTCCTCTGGTTTATCCCCCCAGACCCAGTGGCCGAGATCTCCGGCATGATAGATACGAACCCCCCTGTAATCCAGCAAATATGCCACTCCCGCATCTGTCGACCGGTAAGTGGTGATATGCAGGGACTTCCCTTCCGGCATCACCAGCTCATACTTCTGGTTCTTCCGCACCCTGGTAAGCTTCGCCGCCAGGTCATTCCCCTGGGCCGCACATTCCCGGATCTTCCATTTGATCCCGCAATCCTTGTCCAGCACATAATGTACCCAGGGATGATCGCGGAAAAGGTCATAGATCACAGGATTGTAATGATCCCTGTGGTTGTGGCTGACAAATACCACCAGCGGTTTACCCTGGTCCAGAACCGGAAGTTCTCCCTTGAAATAGTCAAATAAGAAATAAGAAGATGTCGTCTCCACCAGAAATCCACTGTGCCCAATAAAGGTTACTTTCATAACATCTCCCCTCCCACGCCGAGAATCTCTTCCGCCCGGCGTACCTCATCGTCTGTCGGGGGACGCACTCCTGACAGAGGATACGGAATCCCTAATTTTTCCCATTTAAAAAGTCCCAGCGTATGGTAAGGGAGCACCTCGACACGGCTCACTGTCTTCCAGCCATTGATCCGTTCCCGCAATGCCAGAAGCCCTGTCTCATCATCTGTCAGTCCCGGCACCAGCACATGACGGATCCACATCTCTTTTCCCTGACCGGACAGATAATCCGCCATATCCAGTATATTCTGGTTGTCCTGTCCCGTAAGTTCTCTGTGGCGTCTGATATCCAGCTCTTTCATGTCCAGCATAACCAGATCTGTCACTTCCATCAGCCGCTGAAAGCTGCCAAAGAAAGGTTCCTCCCACGTAAAGGGATTCCCTGCTGTATCCAGGGCTGTGTGGATTCCCTTTTCCTTTGCCAAGGTAAAGAGCTCTGCCACAAAGCCAGCCTGCAGCAGAGGCTCACCGCCGCTCGCAGTGATCCCCCCGTTTTTCTTCCAGTAGTTATGATATCGGTACGCCTTGCGAAAGACTTCTTCTGCTGTCTGCTCCTCCCCGGCATCCATAGCCCAGGTCTCCGGGTTGTGGCAGTACTGGCACCGCATCCGGCAGCCCTGGAGAAAGACAACATAGCGTACCCCCGGCCCGTCTACCAGACCAAAAGTCTCAATGGAATGTATGCGCCCCATTACAATGCCCCATGGCAGGTTCTTGCGATAACATCCATCTGCTGTTCCTTTGTCAGGTCAATGAATTTCACGGCATAACCGGATACCCGGATCGTAAAATTGGCATATTCTTCTTTCTCCGGATGTTCCATGGCATCCAGTAATTTTTCTTTGCCAAAGACATTGACATTAAGATGATGTGCTCCCTGGTCAAAGTAGCCATCCAGCACCTGGACCAGATTGCAGATCCGCTCCCCTTCACTGTGTCCCAGTGCATCCGGATTGATGGTCTGGGTATTCGAGATCCCATCCAGCGCCCACTCATAAGGAAGCTTGGTTAGGGAATTCAGAGAAGCAAGAAGACCGTTCTGTTCTGCCCCATAGCTTGGATTCGCTCCCGGTGAGAGCGGCGTCCACGCCTCCCTGCCATCTGGCATGGCACCTGTCGCCTTACCATATACCACATTGGAAGTGATGGTAAGGATCGAAGTGGTCGGTTCAGAATTCCGGTACGTATGGTGCTTCCTGACCTTCTCCATAAAAGTCCGTAAAAGCCACACAGCAATATCATCTGCCCGGTCATCATCATTGCCATACCGTGGGAACTCACCTTCTATCTCATAATCAGTAACCAGTCCTTTTGCATCACGGATGGTCTTTACCTTTGCATATTTGATGGCACTGAGGGAATCCACCACATGGGAAAATCCCGCAATACCTGTGGCAAAGGTTCTTCTCACATCAGTATCGATCAGGGAGAGCTGGGTTGCCTCATAATAATATTTGTCATGCATATACTGGATCAGGTTCAGTATATTGACATAAATATCTGCCAGCCAGTCCATCATAATGCCATATTTCTCCATAACCTCATCATAATCCAGATATTCTGACAAGATGGGCTGGTATTTCGGTCCCACCTGGTCTCCGCTCTTCTCATCCCTGCCGCCATTGATGGCATACAGAAGGCACTTCGCCAGATTCGCCCTGGCACCAAAGAACTGCATCTCCTTCCCCGTCTGGGTGGCAGACACACAGCAGCAGATGGCATAATCATCCCCCCACACCGGCTTCATCACATCGTCATTTTCATACTGGATCGAACTGGTGCGGATGGAAATATCTGCGGAATATTTCTTAAAATTCTCTGGCAGGCCAGAAGAATACAGTACCGTGATATTTGGCTCCGGAGACGGTCCCATATTTTCCAGTGTGTGCAGGAAACGGAAATCCGTCTTCGTCACCATATGCCGTCCGTCCACCCCGGTTCCGGCCAGGTCTAACGTCGCCCATACCGGATCACCGGAGAACAGTTCATTATAAGACTTGATGCGGGCAAACTTCACCATGCGGAATTTCATGGTAATGTGGTCAACCAGTTCCTGCGCCTCACTCTCTGTGACCACACCATTTGCCAGGTCCCTCTCAATATAAATATCAAGAAAGGTAGAGACACGGCCGATACTCATGGCAGCCCCATTCTGGCATTTGATGGCTGCCAGATAACCAAAATATGTCCACTGGATGGCTTCTCTGGCATCCTTCGCCGGGGCAGAGATGTCATACCCATAGATCTGTGCCATCTCCTTCATGCCCTTCAGCGCATTGATCTGCGCCTGCAGCTCCTCCCGCTGGCGGATAATGTCTTCCGTCATGCTGCCACTGCCGCAGTTTTCCTTATCCCGCTCTTTCTCCTCCACCAGATGGTCAATACCATACAGGGCAACACGGCGGTAGTCACCGACGATGCGCCCCCTCCCATAAGTGTCCGGAAGCCCAGTAACGATCTTATTCTTACGTGCTGCCCTCATCTCCGGTGTATAACAGTCAAAGACAGCCTGATTGTGTGTCTTGTGATAGACGGTAAATATTTTGTGAAGATCCGGGTCTGGCGCATATCCATACATCTGGCATGCCTCTTCTGCCATCTTGATGCCGCCATATGGCATAAAGGCACGCTTCAGCGGCTTGTCTGTCTGCAGGCCGACGATCTTCTCCATCTCCTTCATCTCTTCTTTTATATATCCCGGACCATGGGAAGTGAGACCGGATACAATATCCGTATCCATATCCAGCACACCGCCTTTGGCACGCTCTTCTCTCTGCAGCTTCTGCAGCTCACCCCAAAGCTTATCTGTCGCCTCTGTGGCTGGTGCCAGAAAACTCTCATCTCCGTCATATGGTGTATAATTTTTCTGGATAAAGTCCCGGACATTGATCTCTTCTCTCCAGAGACGCCCCTCAAATCCGTTCCATTGTTCGAAATTTACCATGCTCTTCCTCCATCTGCATTCCTAAGTATAAGGATCATTGTACCAGAATGTAATCGTAACATTTCTATATAAAAAAAGCAACTTTTTATTTTATATAGTTGAGCTTTCGCAATCCCTCATCCCATTCTGCATCCCCTGGCGGGAGTTCATCTCCCATGGTCAGGTAGATCCTGTCCACCCGGAACCCGGTCTTCACCGGAAGGATGCTGAAAATGTGCTCCCCTGCTGCCAGACGGATATCTGAGATGAGATTCCAGTAGTAAATATGAGAGGTCCCATAAGTAAACTGCCCTCCTCCTGAGAATTGTTCCTCCTGAGACTGAACAGATCCATCCAATGCCAGAATAAGAGAATCCGACCTCTCATCTGGTATATACATCAGCATCCATACATGATAAGATCCTGTGTGCTGTATCTGTATTTTATAATGCAGGCCAGGTGCATCCCATGGGTCTTCATAAAACTTCCCTGCCGGTTCTGACTGCATGGCAAGGCCAGTCCGCCCGGCCGTTTCTGACTGCAGGTGTCCCCATCTGCTGATGCCCTTTTTATCAGGACTTCTCCACGCCGCCGCTGTCTCTGCCAGAACATATTCCGCTTCAATGAATAGCCTTCCTTTCTCTTCTATAAGACTGTCCACTAAAATCTGTTTCAATATATCTTTCTCGGCACGATCTGTCTTCCCATAGTTTCTTGCCTTTCCTCTCTGGGTTTGTGGATATGCCTCGTTGTGTGCATAGAGACGGTCAATCTTCCAGAAATCCTTTCCCGCATAGACCAGTTCCGGCAGGGGAAGCTCTTCCTGCCTGATGTGGTAAAATTCCGCTGTCTGTCTCTGCAGCGCTGGTATGCTGATCTCCAGTTCATCCTTCGGATATACCATGTCATATCCACCATTTTCCAGAATACATGGCAGTCCCAGATTATTTGGTTTCCGGCTGGAAGTATAAATACTGATCCGATCCAGCGTCACAAACTCATCTGGTATCACCACCTTCATGGTATGCCGGCCCCCGCTCTGCGCATTCCACACAAAACGAAGTTTCTCTCCATTATCCAATATGCTGTCCTTCCATCCATCCCGCCATTCATCTGTGATGGAAGATTCCAGCAGCACCACCGGCTTACCGTCCATCTGTACTTCCATCCGTATCTTTCCCCTGGAATTCAGGGTCACATACCGCTGGATCTCGACTTGGTTTTTTCCGGCTGAATGAAGATAGAATTCATATTCCAGCACCGCATCTGCGCCCTCTTCTGGCACTGCCATCACGGCATCCCCGCACATGCGCCCCAGTCCGGGTATGATCTCTATATTCTCTGCCCTCTTGAACTGGCTGGCAATCATTACTACGCCGCCATCCGCCTCTATAGGGCCACAAAAACCTTCTGGCCTTCCGGAATAATTCTCTCTTTTGATATGCAGTATTTTTGTCTCCCCGGTATTTTTCCCATACAGTTCCAGTAAGATTTCCCCTGAATCATCCGCTCTCTCTTTCACCTGTGTAATATAGATGCGCTTTTCCGTTCTTACTCTTCCCTCCGCGCAGGAAATGATGACCCATGAGTTTTCCTGGCCCCGTATCTCATATTCCAGTTCACCGCCTCCCAGGTTACCGATCTCGATCCATTTTTTCTGCAGGCCGCAGAGACAGAAAGTTAGTTCCCCTTCTTCCCTGATCTGGTCTCCATCCCACGTAACCACACTCATGTGAGGCGACTCTTCGATCATCAGCGCCGGCTTTCCCGCCGGATAAAGTGGAAGCCCCGGCGGTGGAAATGCTTCGGGGGTAAGAATCCGGCTCCATTTTCCACCGCTCATGATAGTATTGTAGAAATACAACATCTGTCTCCTGCTGTCCATCATCACCCTGGAGTATCCGATATACCGGTCAGCCGCCCCACCAAGCCCCCTGTCAAAGGAAAGCCTGCTGCGGTCAGCAAAATAATATTCTGCGTTACACCAAAAAGATGCGTGTATCTTCATTAAGAAAAGCTGGAAAAAGGAATCCTTTTCATCTTCCGGAAGAGAAGCCCACAATCTGTTTCCCCTGTCGTATAGATCCTTCAGTCTCACCAGCCTCCTGCCCGCCTCATCGCCGTATCCCTCCTGGGAAAATACATCTGATACCAGATGTTCCACTTTTCTCACATTGGTTAACTGTGCATATTTTGCATATAAGTCCGCCGCCTCTCTGCCAATTTCCCCGGAAAAATTATCATCCACCCATTCCTGGACAAACTGATCCGGATTTCTTGTGACAGCCTTTTCTTTTCCGGCCTCCCAGCCATAGCGGAGGAAATATTCAATGTCCATCTCCAATGGTTTCAGCGCCCCCGCATTCAGCACCCACAGTTTTCGGATGCCTTTCCGATATGACTTCTCCAATTCATTTCCTGTCTGGGCAAGGGGGATGGAATTGATGAAAAGGTAACTCATCTCCGGATGCGCCCAGTATGAATTATGGAAATACAGACCGTGGCCTCCTTTCCTGCCGAGTTCTGCCGTATTCGGATATCGTCGCATATGTCCAAAGTTATCATTAACCCAGATCAGCGTCACATCCTCTGGTACCTCCAGCCCGGTATCATACAAATCCAGAACTTCCTTATAGGGAATAAATACCTGCACTGCCCTTTCTGCCTTTTGCCTCCCCAATACCTGCTGGAGAATCCTCCTCTGGTCACGGAATACTTTCTGCATCAGCTTCACCTTCTCCTGGCAGATCTCTTTATCGTCCAGCTCCTTATTTTCATAAATCCTGCTTGCAGCAAAACCAGAATCGTGGATTCCCCTCATACCAATGGTATATGTATTTTCGTAATCTTTATTCTGTTCCAACCCCTCCCTCCAGTATTCCCGAATCCGTTCCTGGTTCTGCCCCTCTATGGAATAATCATACTGCAGTCCAAAATAGCCTTTCCTTTCCAGCCACGGTCTCCATTCATTCTGATTGCTCCGCAGAAGCATGTCGCAGTGGGAGGTTCCCACCACTATTCCCATCTCATCCGCCAGCTCCCCATTGCGGGGATCTTCATTAAAATAATTAACATGCATCGCCGGCCATATGTAATTTGCCTTCAGCCGGAGCAGCAGCTCAAATATTTTTTCATACAGCTCTGGTCCTATCGTTCCATCCGCCGTATGCTCCTTCGCCCATGCCTCCAGTTCCTCTTCGTCATTGATAAAGATGCCGCGGTACTGCACCGACGGATAGTCAGCCAGATAAAACCCGGAAGAGATATGAAACGGGCGTTTCCTGACAGGTACATCGCCGAAATAATGCCAAGGCGAGACGCCAATCCGCCGGGATAGCTCATATACTCCATAAATGGTTCCCCTCCGGTCCGCCCCGGCGATGTACAGAGCCCCTTCCAGTTCCTGTACCACATAGCCCTCCCAGCGGTACACACCATTTTCATCCAGAATGGGATCTGTCTTTAACTTCCCCTGCCGGATCCGGCTGTCAATCTCCTCGTTCTTTCCAATAGTTCCGATCACGATGCATAGATCTGCTTCGACACCTCTGTCGGTTTCTGTCTCACAGCGGCATCCAATAACCATTTCTATATCCGCCTTAAGCTGGCAGATACTTCTCTTCACTGCTCTGTCCTCCTCTTTGAAATAGGACAGTACAACGTATCCACTCTTATTTGGAAAAAGACTCCGCTCCATATCTCCACCTCCTAAATTTCCCATAATACCATCAAACTATATTGACAGATTTCTTTTTTTCTTATACTATATTACTAAATTTCACAAATTTCTTGTGCCAAATTGTGTATTTTCTTTGTAATATTGTGATTAAGGAGCGATGCGCATGATACATCTGTACTCAGATGAATTAGAGTTTAAGATTAGCCGGGATTACAACTACTGGAACCCTGATTTTCATATGCACAATTTTTATGAAATTTTCCTGCTGCACGAGGGGAATATTGATTTTTACATAAATAATACGAAGCGTCACATTGATCCGGGAACTATGGTATTTATAACTGACCAGGACATCCATAAGAGCACACTGGTCACAGAAGGATTATATGAAAGGGCATTTATCCATATCCCACCCTCTGTCCTGAATGCCTGCTCCAGCAAAGACACCGACCTGTCTGCCTGCTTCCACACTGCCTCCGGCCACTTCTTCCAGCCCGGAAAGAAACAGGCAGACCTGTTTTTTAATACGATAAGAAATATGATGAATTTAGAAAAAAAGAAAGAGTTCGGATACGATATTCTGATACAGTCGGAATTACTTAAGATTCTCGTGTCCGTCAATGACCTGTGCCGGAGCGGCCAGACGGAACAGGCTCTAGAGCAATACTCTGGACGCATCCGCAAAATAATATACTATATTGAAGATCATTTATGCGAGCCGCTGTCCCTGGAGCAGATCGCAAAACATTTCTCTATTGATAAATATCATTTATGCCATATTTTTAAGTCTGAGACAAATACAACCGTTTACCATTTCATCCAGTTAAAAAGAATTGCCCTGGCAAAACGGCTGCTTGCCGGGGGAAATAATCTGACAGAAGCATGCTTCGACTCTGGTTTCAATGATTATAACCACTTTATTACAACTTTTAAAAAAAATTGCGGAATAACACCAAAGCAGTATGCCCGGTTATATAATGGAAAATGAATACAACAGTATCAAACTACCAGCACAGCACTTCATTCCCCGTCTCTGTCACCAGTACCATGATCTCCCACTGTGCCGAGGGCTTATGATCCTTTGTATATACTTCCCAGTCATTCGTTTCATCTGTATAGATCTCCACGCCGCCCATATTCACCATAGGCTCTATGGTAAAGATCATGCCCGGCACCATCAGCATCTCCTGTCCCCGGACAGAGTTATAACTGACCCAGGGATCTTCATGGAATTCCAGCCCCACTCCGTGCCCGCCGATCTCACGGACGACAGTATAACCATTGGCATAGGCATGGTCATGGACTGCCTGCCCCATATCGCCAAGAAATCCCCAGGGCTTTACCTCTTTCAGGCCTATTTCCACACATTCCTTCGTGACATCTACCAGTTTCTGTTTTTCCGGGCTGACCTCGCCGATACAGAACATACGGGAAGAGTCTGAAAAATAACCATCCAATATGGTGGAACAGTCAATATTGAGGATATCCCCGGGCTGCAGCACTACCTTTTCGGAGGGAAAGCCATGACACACCTGATCATTTAAAGAAGTACAGACACTGTAAGGATATCCCTCATAATTCAGCGGTGCCGGAATCCCTCCCATATCTGTGGTCATATCATATACAATCTTATCAATCTCTGCTGTATTCATTCCCTCGTGAATAACCTTCTCTATGTAATCCAGCACGGCAATATTAATCTTGCAGCTCTCCCTGATCTTCTCGATCTGTTCCGGATTCTTAATGATCTCATGGGAGGGAACCGGAAGCCCTTTGTCAGCCACAAGCTGTATTTTGGCATCAAAATTCTGATGGCATGTTTTATATTTTCTCCCGCTCCCGCACCAGCATGGATCGTTTCTTCCTATCTTTAAAGACATTTTCTATTACCTCCTGCTACTCTCTCTGTTCACTCCACGCCTTCTGACCGTGTGATGCCAGCATCTGCGTGGTATTCCTTTCTCCTTAATTCCCTCAGCACCATAACCGCCGCCACTGCTGCCGCAAGAAAATCCGCCACCGGCCCCGCATACATAATACCATCGATCCCCATAAAAAGTGGAAAGAGCAGTATTAGGGGAAGCAGAAAAAGAATCTGTCTGGTAAGCGCCAGAAAAGCTCCCCTCTTAGGTTTTCCTATGGCAGTGAAAAAATTAGAGCTGATGGGCTGCATGAAATTCACAAATGTGAAGAATAAAAATATATGAAAATAATTTTCTGCAAATATATAATACTCCTCTGAGCCGCTGCCAAAGACAGATATGATCTGCCGCGGAAAGATCTGGAACATCAGAAAAAAGAATACCGCAAGGGATGCTCCGCAGATAATATCCTTTTTGTATGCTTCCTTCACCCTGTTATAATATCCTGCGCCGTAATTATAGCTGGCGATGGGCTGCAGGCCCTGGGATAACCCGATGACAAATGACATAAACACCATATTTACTTTGGTAATAATCCCGGAACAGGCGATCGGAATGGATTCTCCATAGACAGACAGCGAACCATAATATTTCAGTGACTTATTCATAATGATCTGCACAACCATCATCGCCATCTGGTTCACCCAGTTGGCAAAACCGAGGGAAATGATCCTTCCCACATACCGGTATCCGGGAATCAGATGTGTCTTTCCAAGCTTCACTGTCTTACAATTTGACAGTCCCCCCACTACCAGGGCGGCAGCTATCACCTGCCCGATCACAGTGGCAAGGGCAGCCCCTCTCATTCCCCATTCCAGCCCAAAGACAAACAGGGCATCCAGAATGGTATTGATAACCGCACCTGCCATATTACAGATCATGGTCATATTCGGCCTGCCATCTGCCCGAAGCAGATGTCCTCCTCCGGTGGATAGCAGCAGAAAAGGAAATCCCACTGCTGTCACCTGGGTATATTCCATGGCATAGTCCAGTACATTATCCGGAGAGCCAAAAAATAACATCAGCGGCCGCAAAAAAAATAGCGTAACCAGTGTAATGACCACTCCAGACAAAAAAAGCATGGACGCCGCGTTTCCCATGAAACGGACTGCCTTTTTGCTGTGTCCCTCCCCCATGGCAAGATTAAAGGCAGAGGCACCACCAACGCCGAAGATCAAAGCTGTTGCAATACAAAGCGTATTCAGCGGAAAAGAAATATTCGTAGCTGCATTTCCCAGTTCCCCGATCTTCTGCCCGATAAAAAACTGGTCTACAATATTATATAATGATCCTACCAGCATCGAAATAATACTGGGCACGGTAAATTTCCTCAAAAGCTGCCCCACAGGCTCTGTTCCCAGAGGGTTATCCTCTCGTGTCTCTTTCATCTTTATTCTGTCCCCATTTCATCTCTGAATCTACAAATGACATTTTCTTAATATGAAATCCGGGCAGCTGGGCGCCAATTTGAACCTGCTTCAAAAAGGTGCCCGGCTACCCAATATACTCACAGGCTGCCAATGCTGCCACGGCCCCATCTGCCGCTGCTGTAGCAAGCTGGCGGACATCCTTAGTCCTGCAGTCACCCGCTACAAAAATGCCCGGAGTATCTGTCCTACAGTCCTCAGCAGCCTGAATATAGCCCTTTTCATCCAGTGCCACCAGTCCTGCAAAATCTTTATTATCCGGCATCTGCCCCACAGCCACAAAGAGACCGCTGACTGCCAGCTCCTTTTCTTCCTTCGTCACAACATCCTGAATACGGACTCCCTCCAGCACAGTCTCGCCCAGAAGCCCAGTCACTACCGTATTTAGGACAAATTCCACATTTTTCTTCTGCCGAAGGTTCTCCACCAGTCTTTCCTCGCCACGGAACTGATCCCTCCTATGGATCAGATAGACCTTCTCACAATAATTTGACAGAAAAGCAGCGTCTTCCAGCGCTGTACTGCCCCCTCCTGCCACCGCCACCTGCCTGCCGCGGAAAAACATACCATCACAGGTAGCACAGTAAGAGACACCTGCCCCTGTCAGCTCCTGCTCCCGCACCAAACCAAGCGGACGGTTCCTTGCCCCTGTAGCAAGGATTACCGTCTTTGTCTCATATCTCTGTTCTTCTTTATCTGACCCAGATTTACCGGTTTCAGAGGCTACCACAACACGGCAGTTCTCCTGTTCCTCCACCCGGACCACCTGCCCCTGGCGGAATTCTGCCCCCAGTCCGGTGGCCTGCTCGTAAAGCCCTTTCGCAAACTCCATACCTGATATTTTTCTTATGCCAGGATAGTTCTCTACCTCTGGAGAGTTGATGATCTGGCCGCCATAGCTTTTTGCTTCCAGGATCAACACCTTTCTGCCTGCACGCACTCCATAGATGGCAGCAGAAAGCCCAGCGGTCCCACCGCCTACGATTATAATATCATACATTACTGTCCTGCTGCTCCTTACAATAAATTCAGTATCTCCCGTTTTGAAATCAGTCCCACAGACTTATCTGCCATCTCTCCATTTTTCATAACTACAAGCATGGGAATGGACATAACCTGGTATTTCGCAGCCAGATCCTGCTGTTCATCTACATTCACTTTCCCTACTTTAATATCGGTCCGCTCCTCTGCCACCTCATCCACCAAAGGCGAGAGCATCTGACAAGGACCACACCATGCCGCCCAGAAATCCAGAAGAACCGGTCTGTCTGATTTCAGTACCTCCTGTTCAAAATTCTGTGCTGTTATCTCTATCACTGCCATAATGACCTCCTTAACTTTTCATGTCTTAATATAAAGTATATCCTACGATGTTTATATTATATCAAATTCTAAATAATTTCAATGATTATTCAGAAAGAGTTTTGCCGTTGCTTTTCACCTGCTGTAAATCGTGATCCAGAGATAGAAATTTTGAGTTTCCCCATTTTTTCAGACAGATGATATGATCCCAAAATAAAAAATGC
>CANRWA010000059.1 GCA_947643415.1 uncultured Clostridia bacterium
ATGCAAGGATTGTGGCACTTATTTATCTAATCAACTGTCAAAGATGAGATTATACCACAAAAAATCATTTATGACCAGTGATCATTTGGTGTCTCTCCCAAAAATTTATTCTTCGCTTCCTCCTTCTCTCTGACACTGACAAGTTTCTCCATATTTTTATCCGATATCCATGATTTTTTACCATTCATATACTGGCTCATAAGTTTCCAGAACTTCACCGGATAGAACAAGACTGTCCACAGAAATTCGTATTCTTCTGCCCCCATCTCCACCTCTTTGCGGTATCCTTCCAGGACAGCCCTTCCTTTCTCCTTCTGCCATGCATTCTTTTCCATGACCTTCCGCAGAAAATAAGCCAGATCCATCAACTGCATCCCATAATGTGCATGTTCAAAATTCGTCGTAGCAATGCCCTTCTTTGTATAGATCAGGTTGTGATAATTATATTCCCCATGGCACACATCCCTGGTCTCTTTCCCATATTTCTGCCAGTACACAGACTTCTGCAGGTACTCGGCCGCCTGCTCCGCTTTCCGGAAAAATTCCGGATAACAGGAAAGGGCACACAATTCAAACTCGTTTTTTCTCTTTTTCCCTTTCATAAAATGGTACACCCTTTTCAGCTCACGGTTGCGCCGCTCATAACGCATAAACAGGTTTTCTTCCATCGGCACTGGTTCCTCTGACATACCTCTTAACCGCTTATGAAGCTGCCCCAGGTTTTCTGCCGCCCTCTCCAGTCCCTGGCTGCTGCGGTAATCACAGGAATCCCCATAATACCATTGATATACGACATATTTTTCCCCGCTCTCCCACTCCGTGACCGGATCTCCTTCTATATTATACACGACCCGGTCTGTCAGGGGCATGCCTCTCTGCGCCAGTCTCTCCTTCACTTCATTTTCAAAGGCAAAATGTCCCTGAATCCTCTCATATTCACGCATCAACCGGGGACCCTCATTCGTATCAAGGAGCACCGCTCCCCTTGCACGGTTCCGGTTTTTTACCTGAAAACTGTATTTTCCCAGCGTCAGTTCCTGTTTATCTTCCACAAAACCCCTCCTTATATTCATGCCATGCCGGATATGGATGGCACGGTGTACTTTGTCTGCCTTTAATCTTATGATTCCAGAATGAAAATATGACACCTGGTACACCGAAAATTAAGTGAAAGCTCTTCTGGCACATCATATTTATTTTTCTTTTTCGTATAATGTTAAAAAGTCCTGGGAGCAGACAATTGAAATATTTCTATAAATTAACTGCCCTGCTAATGATGGTCTTTATCCTGGCTGGGTGCGTACCAGCCAGGAATACGGCGGATAACCCGGATTTTACAGCATTCACGGAAGAACTTTTCCGCAATGAGGCAAATTCAGATTCCCTGACTTTGAATTACACCCTGTCCCATCCGGAAAACTATGGCATAACAAATCTTCCCGGCGGTTTTCATGCCTTTTCCTACGAAGACCTGAAAGCCAGCGGCCTGTCCCTTGAAAATCTTCTTGCCTCGATGGAAGAAACATATGACAGAGACAGCCTCTCACTGAAACAGCAGATCCTCTATGATATTCTCTGTGATACCCTTCAGTCTGATATACAGGATGCAGAGTATGCCGCTTTCTCCGGGGCTCTGGGACCAACAACCGGAATCCAGGCACAGCTTCCTGTATTACTGGCAGAATTCCGGATTGGTGATAAAGCAGATCTGGAACAATACTTCTCCCTTCTCACCACTGTACCAGAGTATTTTCATTCCCTTCTGGCGCTGGAGCAGAAAAAAAAGGAACTTGGCACCCTCTCCAGCCGCACCAGTCTTGAGCATATCATCAGCCAGTGCCGGGAATTCCTGCAGACTGGCGGATTCTCTGTACTCACTACAACTTTTGATAAGAAGGTCATGGGATTTTCTTTTCTTTCCGAAGATGAAAAAAGAAGTAACATCTCCCGCCATAACGACTGCATCCGGCAATACCTCTTACCCGCCTACCAGGATCTCGTGAATGGGCTCACGGAACTTCTGGCATCGTCAGGAGAAGACGGCAGCCTGTCCTCCCGTCCGGACGGCAGCTCCTACTACTCCCATCTCGTACGGCGCATTACCGGCTCTTCCCTCCCCCTGGATGAATTAGAAAAGATCATGGCAGAGAAACTTGGCACAGCACAGAAAACACTTATGGATTATGCAAAAAAAGACCCTTCACTTTTTAGTTCCTGTCAGAACTATGTCTCAAACTATCCCTCACCAGATTCTATCCTGTCCGCGCTGCAGGAACGCATTACAGCAGATTTTCCCCAGATGGCAGACAGTACTTATGAGATCAAGTATGTAGACAAAGCTCTGGAGGATTACCTAAGTCCCGCCTTCTATCTGACACCGCCGCTGGACGACAGCAGAACAAATGTAATCTATATCAATAACTCCAGCCGTTTTGATGCCTCTTCTCTCTTTAATACCCTGGCACACGAGGGCTATCCGGGACATCTTTACCAGACCTGTTATATGCATAACAAAAACCTTCCCAAACTACGTTATCTTTTGGACTATGGCGGATATACAGAAGGATGGGCCACCTATGCCGAGATATATTCCTATAAATACACCGGCGCATCTAAGGATGAGATCGGCATTCTCCGCAACAATATGATTCTCTCTCTCTGCCTGTATGGATTGTGTGATATTGGAGTCCACGCCCACGGCTGGAACAGGGAAGAGCTTCTTTCTTTCCTGAACCGTTATGGATCATGGAACTCTGACACCGCTGATTCTGTCTATGATGCCGTGGCAGACGAACCGGCCTCTTACCTGAAATACACGGTCGGTTATCTGGAATTTACGCGGCTCAAAGAAAAAATGAAAGAAGAATTGAGAGATGCCTATTCAGAAAAGGTCTTCCACACCTATATCCTTGATATGGGTCCGGCACCATTTGGCATATTAGAGAAATATATCCAGAAGTATAAGGCATTGTAAGTGTTGCAAATCATTATTTTTGCTGATATACTTCTATAAAGCGTCGTGAAAATCCGACGCTTCCAAGAATCAGCAGAGCTGATTCTTGCTCCGCACCAGATGAACTTTCCTACACAATAAAAAGGCGTCGTGAAAATCCGACGCTTCCAAGAATCAGCAGAGCTGATTCTTGTCCCGCACACGACGGAATTTTCTATTAATTAAAAAAGAAATCAGGAGGTCTTATCTTATGGCGAAGAATAAAACAGAAAAGAAACAAAAGAAAAAACGCCTTATACCGATCCCTGTGAAGTGCCTCATCGCACTTCTTATCCTTCTTCTTATCACCGGCACAATTTTTACCGTATATATGAAACAGCAGACAAATCCGGATCATGTGATACAGCGCTATATCGCCACTTTTATGTCGAAAGACCCCTCTGCCCTGTTTCATTTTCTTGGTATGGAGAAAAGTACATTTATCGACGAAGATTCTTTTTCCAGATTTCTGGAAGAACACTGTCAATACAGTAAGATCAGAAGCTACGGCCTGACCCGTCATACGGATCCCTCCGCTCCCGGCCAGGTCAGCTACCGTATCTCATTCCAGTATGGGCCCCACAGTAAACCTTACACTCAGACACTTCTCCTAAAAAAATTGGAGGAAAAATTATATTTCTTTTTTGACATCTGGGAAATTGATTGTTCTGAATTTTTTGCAAAAAATATCGCTATCCAGATACCGACAGGTGCATCGGCATCCATTGATGGCATTACCCTTACACAGGAACAGAAAAAAGAAGAAGCAGGCCAGCTTGCCACATATGAAACAGATGGCCTGTTTATTGGAACTCATGCTATCACTGTCAGCATGGAAGGGTTTCAGGATTACTCTGCCAATTTCTCCCTGCAGAACACAGATTATAAGAACCAGCCCATCTATACCATCACAGACAGCATGCTGTCAATTACCAAAGAAACAGAAAAAGAACTTATCAGCCAGGCAGAGAAGATGATCCAGGCTCTGTATAAAAGTGCCTTACAGAAAGATCCGTTTGAAAAACTTCACGAGAAATATCCCTTTGAAGACAATGTCCGCTCATCACAGGAACAGAAATACAATACTCTGGTAAACAACCACATCCTGCCTTCCACCCATTTATCAGATGTTGATTTTAACGAATTCAGTTCATCCTGTACGGCTGCCTATGCCGAAGACCACTGTTATGCCGTGAAGATCACTACCAGTATGGACTATACCGCATCCAGCGTGGTCAGCGGCGGTTCCTATGAGAAGTCCACTCCGGGAAGTTCTGTCATTATTACGGCTATGCACTATCAGGATGGGAAATGGGTTATCCATGATACAACGGCACTGGATCACTGTGTGTATTATCTAAGATACTGAGGACACCTGCCTGATTACAGGAAGATTCAGCCCATAGGATCAAATTGGTGCAAATAAGAACAGGATTTTGAATGTATGATTGGCTATAATCATTGTATACAAGGGAGGAATAACTGAGGTGTCAATACAACATATCCAACAATCAATATGCTATATGGAGCAGCATATTTATGATAATATCAATTATACTGATGTTGCTAAAAGCGTGAACATGTCAAGTTATAATTCCACCGCACTTTTAGTTTCATTGTAGGAATGACAGCAAATGAATATATAAGGAAACGGCGTCTTACATTAGCCGCCCAGGAACTTCAAACAACAGATATATCAGTACTTGATGCTGCATATAAATATGGTTATGAATCGCCAGAAAGTTTCTCGAAAGCTTTTTCACGCTTTCATGGCTCTACTCCAAAGCAGGCGAAAAGAAAAGGTGCAGAACTTCATTTATTTAACTTAGTTATCATAGTATTCCTCTTTTAATAAAGAGTACATTTTCATATCAACCACCTTACCATTCTTCACAGCATTACTTCTCAATGTACCCTCATATTGAAACCCTGCTTTTTCAAGCACCCTGCAAGACGCTGTATTATAAGCAAACGGCTCAGCATAAATACGGATAATGTTACTTTCGGTAAAAACATACTCACATATTTGCCTGACAGCTTCGGTCATAATGCCTTTGCCCCAATATTCTTCGGCAATATAATATCCTAACTCGGCAGTTTGCCTATGAATATTATCCTGCCGAAAAATGCCAATACTGCCAATCACTATATTATCTACGGTAATAGCAAAAGAAAAGGATTCATTTTCATCTGCGGAAAGCATAGCAGAAATAAAATCTTTTCCATCTTGCTCGGTGTAAGGATAGGGCAATCCATCACGAAGATTACTCTGTACTTTTTTATTTGAAAGCGCCGCCGCCAAATCTTTTGCATCTGATAACTCCCATTTTCTTATTCTGCATTTCATGCCATTCCTCCGATAAACTACCTTTCATTCTGATTTTTCTTCTCAATTATACATGAGAACAATAGCTTTTTCAATTCCCCTAACTACTTTCCATTTGGATAAGATTAGCTCATTATCTATTGCATACCTGAAAATGCTGCCATCAATTGCTATAAGCGTAAAATCTGATAAATATTCGTGATCTGCATAAATATCACTAAGAATAAAGCTGTAAACCGTTTTGACGGCAAAAAGAAATCTTTATTTTCATCTATATTCAAAAATATCCACCTTTTCGATCTCCACACACTGCATTTTCTGAAAAGAAAACCTTACGACCCAGGGCATCTGGTTTTTTATCTGATCAAAATCACGATATCCAAACGCAGGATCAAAATAATTTATGATAACACTTAATGCCGTTCCATGGCTGCCAATGACTATGTTCTTATTCTGATAGATTTTCAGTATTGCCATAAGGGCTGCTATATTCCGGTCCTGCACTTCTCTTAGATTCTCCCCATCTGGAAGTTTATAATCGAAGTCCTCCCATTGTTTCTTGCAAAACTCACCAAAGTTATCGATCCAACCGCTGCCGACACAACGTTCTCTCAAATCTTCTATGGTCTGAATTGCCAGATCATGAGCATCCGCAAAATCTTTAACTGTATCAACAGCTCTTTTATATGGGCTGGACAAAACGATATCAATGTCCTTATCCTCCAGATATCTTGTAACCAGTTTCCTGTCCTCCCATCCTTTTGGGCTTAATTCCCGGGAAAAATCATCATGATTCTCAAATATCATTTCTGCAACAGTATATCATATCTGTCCTTCTATTACTACCACATAAGTTAGACGCAAATGGACATACTAAAGAAAAACAAAAAAGTAAAGGTGATAAATATGAAAAACAGAAAAATTTTATACTCTCTCGCCCTGTGTATCCTTCTTCTGAGCGGCTGCGGAACGAAGCAGACAAAGCCGTCAGCAACGCCAAAAGCCACCGCAGGCAGTACGGCAAGCCCCGATGCGGCATCTACAGATAATGAAACAGAACCGATTTCAGAAATCACAGAGCAGGATGCACTGAATAAAGCTTTGGAGCACGCTGGTATCAAAGAGACCGACCTGACTTCAAAACATATAAAAAAGGACAGGGAAGATGGCAAAGAAATTTATGAAATCGAATTTCATACCGGTAACAGAGAATTTGAATATGATATTGATGCAGAAACGGGGCAGATACTGGACTGGGAACATGATAGTGATTAGCAGATTAACTCAGCGGCGAGTCACCCCAGCGCCGCTGAACCAGTACATCCGTCCACAGCAGCAAATATGTTCCCAACGAGCTAACCCATATCAATAGCAATCAATCCAATGATTTTTTCTCTATTTTTCATAAAAATTCTCCCCATGTAATAATTTATTTATCTAATCTCATATATAAAAGAGGATATGGATTGCCTTGTTCATCACAATCTGTTCGTTTATATACTTCAAATCCCATATGTTCATAGAAACCCTTCGCAAGAAGATTTTGTTCATTTACTGCCAAATCGTTTACTGAATGTTTTTCTATTCCATATTTAAGCAATGCTTTGCCTAGTCCCTTCCCCCTTTCTTCGTTAGAAATAAAGAGCATTTCAAGATGTTGCCCTACAATTCCCATAAAGCCAACAGGAATTTGGTTTTCGTTTTTTATGATGGCTAAACAGGGGATTTCTTTTAACGCTTGCGGCACATACCCTTTAATGTTTTCTATCTCTTTGTCTGTTAGAAAGAGATGTGTTGCTTTTACAGAACTTTCCCACACTTTTAATAATTGTTCTATCAATGGTATGGCTCTGTCTTTTACCTCTATAATTTTCAATTCTCATCCTCCAAATCTTTTCCCTGTCACGATGCGTCCTCCTGCAGAAGCCGGGATAGTATTTCTGCCCTTCCATTTAGCGTCCTGAAAGCGCCCCTCCTTTATCCGTTTTCACAATCCCACTGACAGCGTTTCAGGTCAACATGGAATTTATCTTTCAATGGAACTCCCTCCTGCTGTAACAGATATGCCTGTTCGCGCCATCCGGGAACCAGCCGCCCCGCATGATTAACTACCCTGTGGCAGGGATATCTCCCATAAAACTCTGCCATACTGAGGACTTTGCCCACAAGACGCGCATTCTTATCCCTGCCGATCAGTTTTGCGATCTGCCCATAAGTCGCAACGCATCCCTCCGGGATTTCCCCTACTACGGAAAGTATTTCATAAATAAGCACTTCATTTAGAATTTGTCCCATCTTTATCGCACCGTTCCCTTCACAGACACGGACTATTTCTCCGTGCAGACCAGCAGGGGGGCTTTCAAAACTAAGAACACATGACCTCATCCGAAAAGTTCCCCATGCAAAAACATATTTAATAAACATCCAGCCTGTGAATAAGGTCTCGTTGCACGAGATCTCTGAAGTTTGCTGTGCAAACTTCCCTCAATCTACTGGAAGGCATCCTGTCAGCACAGCGAACTTCAGGCTGTCATTTGTTTTCAGTGCCTGCCCGAACACTCCCCACTTCAAAAAAGTATCTCAACATGCTCATGTTAAGAGTTTTCCCGAAGCGCCGGGGACGTGTATGCATCTCCATCCCCCTTTGCCAAATCCCTTTAACCGTTCCTCAGTAAACATAACTTTTTATTAGTATACTCTCTTATCTAACCACATCCGTCTTCCGATAAGCTCTTTGTCTGTTCCTCAAGTTTTAACATAAATTTATCATAAATCCAACAGCAATAATGGCTTGAAGATTGTAGTGATTTGTTTTATACTTTTTTCCATCAGATGCAGTTATTAAGTATTTCTTAATAACTGCATCTTCTATTAATTCCCCATCACTAAAAATTCTTTTTAGATGCTGATTAACGGCGGAAACTGATACATCATACAAAACGGCCATCATCTTTTGTGTCAGCCAGATATTTTCATCTTCATATCGCATTTCTACGCTGCTTTCCTCTCCACCTACCGAAGCAACATAGGTAAGATATTCCGCAGCGCTTGAACGAATTGTTATTTAATTTTTCTTCTTTTTGGGCATTAAAATATTCCTTTCTGTAATATTTGCAAATATTTTCCTTAATATGCGTTTCTTTTTACTGTATGCTTTGCTCCGCTATTTCCTTTATAAATCTGTCTGAATTAAATTATACATCGCTAATATGGAAAATACAATTATTACATTCTAAACATTTATTTCTAACTGTGAAATACTTCCTCTACCACCTTCCTGCTGGAGTTCCCATCTTCCCAGCCACAATATTTATGATAAAATATATCATATTTTTCTTTATACATTTCATTGATGCCCGGCAGCTCCTTCAGGGCTGCAATAACCTCTTCTGTTGTAAATAGCATTGGTCCCGGCAGCTCTTCTTCTATATTCATATAAAATCCCCGCAGTGTGCTGCGGTACTTATCCAGATCATAGGTAAAAAACAGCATCGGCCTCCTTAGATTTGCATAATCAAAAAATACAGAAGAGTAATCTGTAACCAATACATCTGAGATCAGATATAACCTTGCAATATCATGATAAGTACTTACATTGTATGCAAAACCTGCAAATGCGCCGAGGTCCAGGCTATCTACGATAAAATAATGAGTGCGGAGCAATACCACAAATTCCTCTCCCAGTTCCCGCCTCATCTCCGCCAGATCTAGCTGCAGTGTAAATTTATACTGCCCTGACCCATAAAATTCATCATCCCGCCAGGTCGGTGCATAAAGAATTACCTTTTTGCCCTCTGGAATCCCCAGTTCCTCTTTTATATCCAGCATTAGAGCCTGTGTTGCCATTTGATCCAGATGCAGAATATCGTTTCGTGGATAACCTGTGAAAAGCATATTTCCGTCATACATAAAACAGCGGCGGAATATGTCGGCGCTGAACTGGTTTGGTGCAATCAGGTAATCCCAGGCGCGGCTCTGGATATACACATCACGTTTATACATGGGAGACGCAGAAGTAACCTCTCCCATATCAAATACCAGTTTCTTTAGCGGCGTGCCATGCCAGGTTTCCAGAAACACACTTCCCTCCCGCTTTATAAAATATTTAGGCTGTCTTCCATTAAAGACAAAATACTTTGATTTTGCCATATAATAGAAGTAGGAAAACGAAAAACGTTTTACCCTCTTTGCCGGATAGGGGAGCTGCTCCTTTCTGTTCAGAATCCAGATACATCGGTATTTTCCCGGATAATTCTTACCAAGGTATTCATAAATATATTTGGGGCTGTCTGAATAATTGCGGCCCAGAAAGCTTTCGAACACTACCATATTGTCTTCTACCTTCATTTTGGTAAATACTTTGCGGTATAGATATTTTTTCAAGGCAGCCCTGCTGCGGGCTACCCTTTTAAACGTCTGGAGTGAACTGTGCCTCTTCACTTTCTTCGCGATCTGACTGGGACCATGTTTTCTGGAATAACGAATCAGCCTTTTGGAATACCACATCGCATGTCTGCCTGATTGGGGCAGAAGCCTCTCCAGGCAAGATCTTGCCAGTTCATAGATCTCCTGCACATATTTTCCTGAAATGTTATTTAGATAAAATGGTGCGATCTTCTTTACATAATAACGGATAAATTTGTCATCTACAGCTATCTCTGCCCGTTCCTCATGGCCATATACACTTGTCTTCATATCAAGATAAGCCTTCATTGCCTCTTTTAATTTCGTCTCTTCATCGCTGACCTGGCTGAGGGACGGCAGGCGGACAGGGTCATTATGCTTTCTTTTCAGATACAGCACTCTGCGGACCTCACATACTCTTTGTGTCCTGCACATCGCCCCTATAATATAAGGAAGATCGGCAAAATATGTATACTCCTCGTCAAAGAAAAAACTGTTCTCCAGAAGAAAATCCCTGCGAAATAAAATACCTAATACTGAAATACCCGTTATAGTGAAATTGCTGCGGACAAGATGGCAGAACACCTTCGTCCATTCCGTGTCACCCTCCCGAATTTCTATCTCTGATTTTTTCCCTTCTTCCCTCTCTGTTCCAGAATCTTCCCCATTCATCTCATCCAGCATTTCACCATTGTCGTAGTATACCTTTCTCCCATACCAGGTTCTGCGGTTACGGGAATATACAATGTCTTTTTCCTCCGACCGCTCAAGAAGATACTGGACTGCTGTCTTCTCCAGATAATCATCACAGTCAAGAAAAAGAATGAATTCTCCATTACTGGCATGTATTCCCCTATTGCGGGCAGCCGCAACACCACTTTTATCTGTCAGTTCCAGTATCTTTAGCGGAAAAGAAACTGTTTTCTCTGTAATTACCCTTATAGCTGATTCACTGCTGTGATCACAGACAAGAATTGCTTCAAAATCTTTGCAGGTCTGCTCTTCCAAGCTGTCCAGGCAGTCATGGATGTAAACTTTTTCATTTTGATATGGAATAATAATACTTACTTTCACTCTTTCCTTCACACTCCCTCTCTGCTTATTGCCAAAAGGTGTACTTTATGACATAGCCCAATGGAGCTGATTTTTTGGGAATTTTTTAGAAAAATTGTTGAAAAAATGACAAAATATGATAATTTTTCTTGCACTAATAAGAAATCTATAGTAAAATACTTCTCATGAAAGAAGTGTCAAAAGGTACACCTTTTGACACTTTTTTTGTTGTCCTGATCGGAGCGCAATTCCCGAAGCCTCCGGTAAAAAGTGGACCGGCTCATATGGCACTGTTCCAGAACCTGTCCGAGATTAATCTTCTTTTGTTCCCATTTCTTTACGATCTTTCCAAAATCTTCCGGCACAGTTACCTCCGGCCTGCCGAACCGTATTCCCCGTTCCCTTGCTGCCAGGATTCCCTGCCGCTGGCGTTCCCTGATATTTGCACGTTCATTTTCTGCAACAAAAGAAAGAATCTGCAATACCAGATCTGCAATAAAGGTTCCCATAAGGTCTCTGCCATTCCTCGTATCCAATAGCGGCATATCCAGTACACAAATGTCGATCCCCATCTCTTTTGTAAAGATCCGCCACTGGTTCTGTATCTCCACATAACTGCGTCCCAGACGGTCAATGCTCAGGATATACAGCAAGTCACCACGTTTAAGCAAAGAGACCATCTTCTCATACCCGCCCCTGTGAAAGTCCTTGCCAGACTGCTTGTCTATAAAAATATTTTTATCTGGCACTCCGGCATCTCGAAGTGCTTTCATTTGCCGCTCCTCATTCTGTTCCACACTCGATACACGCACATATCCATATTTTGTCTCTGTTTTCATTTAACCATCCTCCCTTAAATATTCTGAAAACTCCTAAAAACTGCCATTTTACCGTTGACTTTTTCAAAAAATATCTCTATACTAGAAAAAGATAGTGCCTTACTAGTACAACAAATATTAAATGATTTTTGTTGTACCTGCATTTCCCAACAGGTAACTTCCACATTGGCCCTGCCCTTGTGGTAAATATATAAATACAGGAGGTTTTTTCTAATGGCAACAAAAGCGAATTACAAATTGGAAGAAATCGGTGCTGGCAAAGTTGGTTTTTCAAAAACACGTTCCATCATCGAAGCCGGTTTCTATGGCAACAACGTAGTTAAAGTAAACACATTAAAGGAAGCATACAATCTGGCTAAGAATTCACCGGGAACCATCGTGACAGATATGCCTGTGTACAGGGGTGAGGAATTTGGCCTTGACGCAGATGCTAAAGTCCTTCTCTTTAATGACGGCGCAGTAACCGGACGTTATGCTGTTGCACGCCGCATCAAAGGCGAGCCAGGTGTAGATGATGCGAAACTGGATAAAGTGGTTATGGATGCTATGTATAAAACACGTTTCAAAAAGCTTTACCACGCACAGGTGTTCGTTGGCCTTGACCCCGAATTTATGGTAAAAGCCCATCTTCTGATTCCGGAAGGGGAAGAAAACCTTATGTATAACTGGATGCTGAACTTCCAGTATATGAGTGATGAATATGTAAAAATGTACAAAAATTCCAAAGCAGTAGGTGATGGCAAAGAACCGGATATCTATATCTTCTCTGACCCGCAGTGGGCACCAACTCCCAGCCCGGATGTGGACTATAGCTGCCTGAGTGATGAGATGACCCTGTGTTACTTTGATACAGATGAAAACTGTGCTGCCATCCTTGGCATGAAATACTTTGGTGAACACAAAAAAGGTACTCTTACTATGGCATGGGCCATTGCAAACCGCAATGGATATGCTTCCTGCCACGGCGGACAGAAAGAGTACTCACTGCCGGATGGCCGCAAATATGTGGCTTCTGTATTCGGTCTTTCCGGATCTGGTAAATCCACACTGACACATGCAAAACACAACAATAAATATGGTGACAATGCCATTACCGTATTGCATGATGATGCTTTTATCATCAATACAGATACCTGTGCCTCCATCGCACTGGAGCCAACCTATTTTGATAAAACAGCTGATTACCCGACAGGATGTCCGGACAACCAGTATCTGCTGACAGCCCAGAACTGTTCTGCTACGATGGACGAGGATGGCAAGATCCAGCTTGTCACAGAGGATATCCGGAATGGTAACGGACGTGCCATCAAGTCTAAGCTGTGGTCACCGAACCGCGTAGACAAGATCAACTCTCCTGT
This sequence comes from uncultured Clostridia bacterium, assembly GCA_947643415.1. Classification (GTDB taxonomy): domain Bacteria; phylum Bacillota; class Clostridia; order Lachnospirales; family Lachnospiraceae; genus Eubacterium_F. The sequence goes on from CANRWA010000059.1 coordinate 12,973, forward strand.
AAACTCCATTATCTGGATTATGAAAGATCCTACAATCCCGCCGGTAGTGAAGCTGAAAGGTGCTGCCCTTGCTTCTGTTATGGGTGCCACACTGGCTACCAAGACTTCTACTGCTGAACGTGTAAAAGCTGGTACTGACATGAATGCACTGCGTATCGTACCTTACGCTAACCCATTCAGGACCTATCCGCTGGTACATGACTATGAGAAGTTCAAAAAGCTGGTTGAGGAAAAGAATGTAGACTGCTATATTGTAAATACCGGTGATTTCATGGGCAAGAAAGTTCAGCCTAAAGATACTCTTGGAATCCTGGAAGCAATCGTAGAAAATAAGACTGACTTCAAACAGTGGGGACCATTTGCTGACATTGAGATTATGGATTGGGAAGGTTTCGTTCCAAATCTGGATGATGCAGAATACAAAGCAGCCCTGAAGAATGCGATGCAGAACCGTCTGGATGCAGTTCAGAAATTCTCCACTGACAAGGGTGGTTATGATAAACTTCCGGACGAGGCTCTGGAAGCCATCAAAAAACTGGTTGACGCCCTGAACTGATCAGGATATCTGACCCTTGCGGGCACTCAGATGATGCAAGCTTGCTTGCACATCCTCACTTTGCTTTCGCGGAAATAAAGATTATGGCATAGTCCGGCTTTTCAACAGACTATGCCATTTTTTCTTTGGGCTTAGGAACTGTACAAGGCGATTTGTTTCCATAGCCACCCACTGATCTTATTTCACTTTTTTGGGAAATCCACTAAACATTTTCGCAAATAAGCCGAAATAAAAGATATACATACAAATCAAAATGCTTGGGATCTATCCTCCAGAGTGGGAACTGACAGATTCCAAAATGGCATGGAAAGGAAGGAATCTTATGAGTGTAAATGGAATTACAGGTGCGACAAGCGCTTATGCTGCAACGAACGTCCCCACCTCCACGAAAGCTGCTGAGGCTGCTGCTGAAAAGAAAACAGCAGAGGATAAAGGTGTTGTATATGAGCCATCCACCAATGCTAAGGATAGCAATTCTACTAAAGTAACTGATTATTCTTCCATTGTCTCTAAATTGAAGCAGCAACAGGCTAGCCATACTCAGCAACTGCAGAACCTGGTTGACAAACTGCTGAGCAAACAGGCTGACAAGTATACTTCATTAGCAGATATGTTTAAGAATATCACGGTAGATCCAGCTACCGCAGCACAGGCTCAGAAAGACATCGCTGACGATGGCTACTGGGGCGTGGAACAGACCAGTGACCGCCTTGTAGAGATGGCACAGGCACTGAGTGGTGGAGATGCCACAAAAGCAGACCTGATGATCAATGCAATTAAGAAAGGCTATGATCAGGCTGCCAAGGCATGGGGCGGTGAATTGCCAGATATCTGCCAGAAGACAGTCGATGCTGCTACAGAGAAATTGAATAAGTGGCGTGAGAGCCTGAATGAGGCTCAGACCGTGATCGAATAATAAGAGCATAAGCGTAGAGAACCCCCCGTAGCAACTACGGGGGGTTCGCCTGTTTTTAAAGGAGAAACACATCATACATTATTGTGGTGCCATCTCTTTCAATATAAGAAGGATATCCCCCGCCTGGAGGGTTTCATTTTCCATCTTATTAATAGACATAATAGAATCTGTCGTTGTAAAAAAACGTTTTGCGATATCCCACAATTCCTCCCCTGCCTGAACCACATAACCAATAATTCCCGGCTCACGGCTTCTTGCTTTCCAGTCAATAGGTTCGCTGTCGAAACTCACCACAATCGGTTCCTCAATACGTTCAAAGGCAATCAGATCTAATGCTGCCACTGCCTTGATTTCAATTTCCTTATCTCCCGTGACACTGCCACTGATCTGTTCCAGAGAACCATGAAGCCAGACATTACTGTTCTCATCCATCCCCTCTGCTTCCACAAACTGCGAAAAAGGAATGACTCCTTTTACTGACACAAGAGGGATCCGTTCATCTTCCGTAAGATATAACACGCTCACATCTACGACGCCCTCAACCTGCATCCCATTCGCCTGCTGTTCCTTTGTATCAATACGCAGCTCACCACTGACGTCCCATATCTGCAGAGGGACACGCCCCTCTATTGATGGTATCTTTCCACTGACCCGTGTCCGGCTTTTATTGTGCACAATAAGATTCTCAAAATAAGAATCTTCAAAGACTGGCTGGCATTTTTCCTTTGTGGAATAAAAATCTGTCAGCAGCTCCAACTGGTCCTGACCATATACCTTAATATCAAAATCAATGACAAGCTCTGCATCCAGAACCCGGCTTTCGCCATCCTCATCATCCTTGATCTCAAGATCCCGGCTGTGAATGCCTGTGATCACCTGTGCCACCATATCAGACTCGCATCCGTTACAGTCAATACGTCCCTCACTGGGTATCGTATTATCATAAAAATTGATCTCTGGTGATTCACTCTCACTGAGATAGATAACAAATAAATGCGCCTGGCCATCCACCTGGAGTTCATTTTCATTTACCCGTGTATCCATCTCCCCCAGACGGAAATCCGAATATAATATCTGCCCTATGGCATCTTTTGTTCCCGGAATCTTCCACTCATCCCGGATCCGCAGGGTATCTTTCTTTGTAAATACCAGGCGGGAAATATCTAGTGTTTTTTTCTGGAAAAAGACATTCTCAGCCTCCTCCAGATCCACTGCCCCCTCGCCATCACAGACAGTCTCCGCAGCCACCTCCAACGTAAAAATGGCTTTTAGTCCCAGCTTGCGGGAATTAATGAGTTCACTGCGCAGGTCTTCTATCGAAGAATGCACAGTCAGTTCATCGTCCCTTCCGGCACATGGCAATGGTATCATCTCCTCAAAAGGGATACTGCCCCGCATCTCACAGACCGGCATATCCCCATCCACTGCATACAATACCTGGAATTCCAGTTGTCCCTTAATGCTTGCCTTGCCATCCAGCATCCGTGCCTCTTCCACCTGCACATTTGCCTGCTCCTTCATGATCGTCAGCGCATCCGGTTTGGCATCTGGTACATTGAAATCGCGGTCAAGAGTTACCTGCCGATACTCCCGGCAGTTGCATTTATTCATATGCACACGTTGTGTTATCAGTCTCACTCAAACAGCCTCCTCGTCCTTTTTATGTACACTATGTATATATTCCCCATATTTTCAAAATAGAACTAAAATATAAAAAAGCGTTGGCTGAAAACCGCAACGCTCTAAGAATTGCCCTAGGCAATTCTTGCTCCGCACATGAAGAAATTTCCTATAAAAGCAAGAAACGCAGAGAATATAAGCTCTCTGCGCCACTCTTTTACTTCTTGGAATTTCTTGTCAGGAACATGTCCATGATCTTATTAACACACTAACACAATCTAAGCTGCACATCTTTTGTGATCACATCGGTATAACTATAAGATACAGTCTGGTAACTGTCCTCTGCCTCATTTTTAACCTCTACCAGAAAAATACACGGATAAGTCTCAGTAATAATCCCTTCTGTCACGTCGTACTTGTGGCGTCCCAGGTTGCTTCTCACCTGAACCCTGCTGCCTACATGCTTGGCCACTGCACGCCGGACATTGCCCAAATTGGCATTCACCATATAAGTTCCCTCCGTTCCACAAAGACAATATATATCGTATACTACCGTATCAGTATACCATATTTAGTGTCTTTTGTCAATTTTTGCCACTCTATTAACATTATATGGAATTTTGAGGGAAATATTCATGCATTTACATGTTTTTTAAAATTTTATCAAAGATCCGGACAGCTACTTCCTCTTTCGTCATGATAGGAAGCTCCTCTGCGCCTTCCTTCGTGATCATTGTTACCACATTTGTATCCGTACCAAACCCGGCACCCTCTACACGGAGATTAATGGCGACGATCATATCCACAATTTTTTTCTACCGTTTGACACGTGAATTCTCAAGGACATTCTCCGTCTCCATGGAAAATCCACATACGAACTGTCCCTCTCTTTTGTGGCTGCCAAGCCATGCCAGTATATCCGCCGTCCGGACAAGCATAAGGGCAGAATCCCCTTCCTGTTTCTTGATCTTCTGATCACTGACCACCGCAGGCGTGTAATCTGCCACAGCCGCTGCCTTGATCACAATATCCTGCTCCCCTGCGCGGCTGCGGACTGCCTCAAACATATCCCCTGCACTCTCCACAGGAACTACCCTGACCCCCGGCACCACAGGAAGATCTTCCACCGTACTCACCAGTGTTACTTCGGCCCCCCGGCGGGCCGCCACGGCTGCCAGCGCATAACCCATCTTACCCGTGGAATGATTGGTGAGATAACGTACCGGATCTAAAGATTCCCTGGTTGCCCCGGCAGTGACGAGAACACGTTTCCCCGCCATATCATGTTCATACTGGATCTCCTTCCTGATATATTCCAGTAAAATCTCTTCCGATGGCATCTTTCCCTTGCCCACAGCCTTACAGGCGAGAAGGCCGGTATCCGGGTCAATGACCTCCATCCCAAAATCACGCAGTTTCTGGATGTTAGCCTGAACAACCGCATTCTCATACATATTTGTATTCATTGCCGGTGCCACAATCTTTTTGCATCGGCAGGCAAGAATGGTAGTACTCAGCATATCATCAGCGATGCCATATGCCATCTTAGCTATGATATTGGCAGAGGCCGGCGCCACCAGTACCACATCCGCCTTCGTTCCCAGCGCCACATGTTCAATATTATAATTAAAATTTCTGTCAAAGGTATCCACCAGGCATTTGTGATTCGTCAGCGTCTCAAACGTGATGGGATTAATAAAATTAGTCGCATTTTCTGTCATCAGAACATGGACATCTGCGTGCAGCTTTGTCAGCATACTGGTGAGGTTTGCGATCTTATAAGCTGCAATACTGCCAGTCACCCCAAGAACTACTGTCTTTCCCTCTAACATCTCTTTCTCCCTCCGTGCAGGTAAATCCAGATGATGCCATTCTGAAGGCACCAAACGAAATACTCTGCTGAACTATATTCACATATCCTCTGACAACTGACCATGTTTCTCGTAGTTGGATACTCGCTTTATATGATTGTTCCCATCTACAAATACCACTTTAGGCTTGTGTTCCTTCGCCTCTTCCGGCGTCACATCACAATAACTCATAATAATAATGTGGTCGTCCTCCCGCACCATACGGGCTGCTGCCCCATTCAGGCAGATCATGCCACTCCCCGGCTCCCCGGCAATGGTATAAGTTTCAAAACGGCTGCCATTTTCCACATCCACGATCTGTACCTTTTCATATTCCAATATCCCGGCAGCTTCCATCAGCTCCGGATCTACGGTTATGCTCCCTACATAATTTAATTCTGCCTGTACTACAACAGCACGGTGAATCTTTCCCTTCAGCATCTGAATCGTCATTTCTGATTCCCTCCATATGTTTTCCTGGCCAGATAGCATTTAATCGCCCCTGTCCCCGCCAGGCTGCAACTCTTGTTCCTAGTACATCATTCAACAAATAACTGAACCCGCCGTGAAATTACCTTGTTATGATAAAGTTATCGATCAGGCGGGTTTTTCCAATATAAACTGCTACTGCAGTGAGCACCGTCCCCTCAATAATATCAATTTTCTCAATACGGTCAAAATCTACCACCTCAACATAGTCAATCTTTGCCAGCGGTTCAGACTCAATCACTCTGGTAATCTCTCCGATAATGGCAGAAGCACTTCTCTCTCCGTTCTGGATCAGTTGCTCTCCCCGGAGAAGCCCTTCGTGTAAAATAGTTGCCGCCTTCCGTTCCTCACTGGAAAGATAGGTATTGCGCGAACTCTTCGCCAGGCCGTCCTCCTCCCTTATGATAGGACAGCCAATGATCTCCAGATTAAAATTCAGATCCCGTACCATACGCCGGATCACTGCCAACTGCTGCGCATCCTTCTGTCCAAAATAAGCACGGTCTGGCTGAACAATATTGAATAGTTTACTGACAACCGTACACACCCCTCGAAAATGCGTCGGTCTTGTCTTTCCACACAGCCCCTTTGTCAGCCCATCCATATCGACATATGTGCAGAAATCATCAAAGTACATGTTTTCTTTCTCTGGATGAAAGATAAGGGAAGCACCTGCCGCCTCACACAACGAAGCATCCCTCTCCAGATCTCTTGGATAGGTAGCAAGATCTTCTCCCGGCCCAAACTGAATCGGATTCACAAACACACTCACTACCACCCTGTCATTCTGCTCCACTGCCTTGTCAATCAGGCTTTTATGCCCCTCATGGAGATATCCCATAGTGGGAACCAGGCCCACACTGAGCCCCTCTCTTCTCCACTCTCTTACCTGTTCCCTCACTTCGTCTGCCGCTGCCACTATTTTCATCGCCCTGGTATCCTTTCTCAATATAATTTCTCAATGATGTCATCATCTATCTTATATTCATGCTCTTCAGATGGAAAAGCCCCACTGCCGACTTCCTCTATATAGGAACGGAACGCATCTTTCATGATCTCCCCCAGCTCAGCATATCGTTTCACAAATTTCGGGGTGAAGTCCGAAAACATTCCCAAAAGATCCTGATATACCAACACCTGGCCATCACAGCCGTTGCCTGCGCCGATGCCTATGGTAGGAATGCGCAGTTCCCTGCTGATAAGGTCTCCCAGTTTCTTCGGTATTCCCTCCAGCACTACGGCAAATGCACCCGCCTCTTCTACCGATCTGGCATCCTCCAGCACTTTCTTCGCTGCTGCCTCTGATTTCCCCTGTACCTTGAAACCGCCAAACGCATTGATGGATTGCGGTGTAAGTCCCACATGGGCACACACCGGAATACCAGCGTCTACAATGGCCCTGATCTGGAGGCACACCTCAACACCGCCCTCCAGCTTCACAGCATCCGCACGTCCCTCTTTCATCAGCCGCCCAGCATTTACCACCGCATCATACACCGATGTCTGATACGACATAAATGGCATGTCTATGATCACCAAGGCATTTTTTGCCCCCCGTGCCACAGCGGCACCATGGTGGATCATGTCTTCCATGGTCACAGATATGGTATCCTCATAACCAAGCACTACATTTCCGAGGGAATCCCCCACCAGAATACTATTTACCCCTGCTTCATCCTCCAGCTTCGCTGTGGAATAATCGTAGGCGGTAAGCATTGTAAGCTTCTCGCCCCTCTCCTTTGCCTGCTGAAATGTCACAACTGTATTTTTCACATTGTCCTCCTTATATTATATCCATGATCGGTCCATAATCTGTCTCCGGATTTTTCCTCATGGCAATCTCTGTCAGTTTGTGTGCCAGATTCTTATATACAGCCTGTTCTTCCTCTGTCAGCACTGCCAGATGTCTCACCACCGTATCCACATCATTTCTCTCAATGGGCCCAGTGAGTGCCTGTTCTGGTGATGTGTTGAGAAGATTGCGGATATTGCCCCGCACAAGGGGTTCTACAAGAAGCTGCGCCATATCCTTTTCGAAGCCACAATCCTGCAGCATATCAATGCCCATCTGATACAGCCCGATCATCATATTGCTGACCATGGATGCTGCCGCATGATACCGCTCTTTCTTCGCCGAATCAATGACACAGCAACGGATTCCCGCCTGTTCCAGTACAGAGCTTACCTCTGCCAATGCTCTTTTATCACCTTCCATGGTGAACAGCACCTGATTCAATTGTTCATAGGATGTATATTTACTGCTGAACGCATACATAGGATGGGCTGAACAGCCAGAAACACCTGCCTGTTCCCTGCCAGAGAATACAACGGATGACAATGAGCCACTGAAATGGCATACTATTTTCCCCTGAATCGATTCTTCTTTGATACTCTCCCATACAGACCGGATCACATCATCCGGTGTCGCAATAAAGATTATATCACTTGCCTTTACCAGTTCCCCCAGGGCGGGGAACGCAGTTGTCCCTGTGAAAGTCGCGGCAGATTCCACGCTCTCTCTGCTCTTACTAAAATACCCGGCAACCCCCGCCCCACGTTCCTTCAGATATTTTCCAATGGAACAGCCAACTCTGCCGGCACCAACAATCCCTATCTCCATGTCATCACCTCCAATGCCAGTGACAACACATTATCATCTGATGCAGTTTCCTACGAATACCGCTCAACACAAAGGATACCATAAACAGATGTGTTTTGCAAGAAAAAGAAATGGCTTAAAAACAAGCTTTTCAAGAGCCTGTTTATGAGTAACTCTTCCTTTCGTAGTTAAAATATCTCTTCTTGCCATTTTAAGATATTCATCAATTGTTTTCAACCAGTCTTTCATATACATCGGTTCTTGGATTCAGGGCATGAACTTCCGCAATATCTGGATACGCCATAACGGTTTTATTTAACGCATCTATTTCTTTTTCGTTTAAAGTCAAATGCCCCGCAGCAGAGCAACGGGGCATGACCTAGGTTCTCTAAAGGAACCTTTCGGTTCCTTGGCAAGATTCGCCTCAGAGGGGCAGGGTATTTAACTCTCGCAGGCGCGCTCGGATGATGCAATATCGTTTTTACCCCTTCCGTGACTGGCAAGTTCATCGTCTATTTTATACATATCCCCATGCATCAGAGGACGTGGATTTGATTATGAGGACATTATCAGGATTATAAAATTGTGAAACTTTTAATTTTGGTATGGAAATACTTACGCTGATTTTTGCTGTGAAAATACCCACACTCAGCAGATCTCCGCCCCGGCAGGCATGTTCTTATCCGGTGTCATCAACGCCAGATTGCCTTCTGCGTCCTCTGCACACAAAAGCATTCCCTCAGACAGCACTCCTGCCAGCTTGGCTGGTTTCAGGTTGACCAAAACCATCACCTTCTTACCGACCATATCCTCCGGGGAGTAATATTTCTTAATACCAGACACGATCTGCTTTACCTGGCTGCCAATCTTCACCTTAGAGCACAGCAGTTTCTTTGATTTCGGCACCTCTTCACAGGCAATGATCTCGCCTATCTGGAACTGCATCTTCATAAAATCATCAAAGGTAATCTCTGGCTTCGCCTCTATGTCAATGCCCTCTTCTTCTGTTTTTGTTTCCTCTGCCTGGGAAGCGGCTTCCTTCCCTGCCTCTACCTCTTTCAGTACCTCTTCGATATCCAGCCTCGCAAAAAGGATCTCCGGTTTCTCTACCACCTTTGTGCCAGACGGATAACCGCCAAATGATCCAAGTTCTGCCAGATCACATCTATCCGCATGGATCTGTGCCAATATCTTCTGGGATGTCTCTGGCATAAAGGACTCCAGCAAAATAGCGCCGATGCGGATTCCTTCCATGAGATTGTAGAGAACTGTGGCAAGACGCTCCCTCTTCGCCTCATCCTTAGCAAGAATCCATGGTTCTGTCTCATCAATATATTTGTTACAGCGTTTAAATAATGTAAAGATCTCCGTAATGGCATCGGCGACGCGAAGCTGATCCATCTTCTCTGTTACTTTTCCCGGCGCAGCTTCAGCCACAGCCATCAGATCTGCGTCCATCGTATCTGACACGCCCTTATTCTCCACTACGCCGCCGAAATATTTATTGCTCATGGAGACTGTGCGGTTCACAAGATTGCCAAGGGTATTGGCGAGATCAGAATTCATACGCTCTACCATCAGTTCCCATGTGATGACACCATCATTCTCAAAAGGCATCTCATGTAAGACAAAATAACGCACAGCATCTACTCCGAACCTCTCCACCAGTTCATCCGCATAGAGCACATTGCCCTTGCTCTTACTCATCTTTCCATCGCCCTGCAGAAGCCATGGATGCCCAAATACCTGCTTTGGCAGTGGAACTTCCAGGGCCATGAGGATGATAGGCCAGTAAATGGTATGGAACCGAATGATATCCTTGCCGATGAGATGGAGATCTGCAGGCCAGTATCTGCCATAGAGTTCTCCATGATTCCCTTCTGCATCATACCCAAGACCGGTAATATAGTTGCTGAGGGCATCCAGCCAGACATATACAATATGCCCCGGATCAAAGTCAACCGGAATTCCCCATTTAAAACTAGTACGGGACACACACAGGTCCTGCAGTCCGGGTTTCAGGAAATTGTTTACCATCTCATTCTTTCTGGATTCCGGCTGGATAAATTCCGGGTGATCCTCAATATGCTTCATAAGGCGGTCCTGATATTTACTCAGCTTCAGAAAATAAGCCTCTTCCTTTGCCGGCTGGCACTCCCTGCCACAATCCGGACACTTGCCATCCACCAACTGGGAAGATGTGAAAAAGGACTCACAGGGAGTACAGTACATTCCCTCATAATACCCCTTATAAATGTCTCCCTTGTTATATAATTTCTTAAAAATCTTCTTAATCTGCTCTTCATGATCCTCATCCGTAGTACGGATAAATTTATCATAAGAAGTATTCATCAGATCCCAGATCCTTTTAATCTCTGTTGATACTTCATCTACAAACTGCTTTGGCGAGATCCCTGCTTCTGCTGCCTTCAGCTCAATCTTCTGTCCATGCTCATCGGTCCCTGTCTGAAAACGAACATCATACCCCTGAAAACGCTTATAACGCACAATGGCATCCGCCAGTACGATCTCATATGTGTTCCCAATATGCGGCTTGCCCGATGTATAGGCAATCGCCGTAGTCAGATAATATGGTTGCTTCTCCATAATAATTCCTCCATTCACTTTACAAGAAAAACCCGCCTTCTCAGACGGGTTTTCCTTGCGTCCTTCACTATCTACCTATTTTAGGGAAAAAAAGATAGATTGTCAAGGATGTGTTAAAACAGATAGGGATAAAAATAGATATGTATCGGCAGGAGCATAGATTTCTCCTGCCACGCCTGTATTTAGGTGATTTGACATGTAGTTGCATATATTCCCGTTCCATTTCCCACATTTCCTCGTCCGTGGGGATGTCCACAATCCCAACATAGAAATAATAGATGTCGATTTTCTGTGTCCGTCTCCCGTCCTTTTTCTCACGCTCATGTACTACGATTTTATACACAAATGCGTTTAGGATTTCGGGCGCCAGCTCGTCGATGCGGGTGTATTTCTTGGTGACGGCTATCAGCTTGGCGACATTTGTCGCTTCTGTGTCGGCTTCGCTGACCTCGGCTGTCAAGTTCTCGACTTCCTGCTTTGGCTGTTCCTGCTCGGCTTCATATCCGCCCGACAGCTTGTAAAAGCGTTCATAAGCATTTGGTATTTTACTGACAGTTCATCCCTGTGGTTCTGCAGCATTCTCTGCGTATCTGACAACAGGTCGGAAAGATCCCTCTTCCTCCCTGACCCGGAACCGCCTGTTTCATCATAATGGATTCCCTCCTGCATTGTTTTGTAGATCTCCGCCACAATACCGGAATTCTGGTCATCCAGACCAGAAATGTCCCTCTGGATCTCAACCATCTGCCTGGCCAGTTCCCCTTCAAGGTCGGGATGGATGACATAATACCGGACTTCTTCCAGGGTAATATTACGTCTGGTTTCCTTTTCGATGCACATATCTGTTCCCCTTTTCATCCTATATAAAAGGCAGGACTGGAATCATCCGGGATACTGCTGAAACCTTCTTCACCTGCCAAATTCTGCCCTGTACCACTGTTTTGGTCAGTAGTTCAGTTAGAACTGTTTTTCCTTTCTGCAAATTCCAATGCTTGTTTCCCAAATGCGACATAATGGAAGAAGTCTGCACGGTCCTCCCCTTCCTTTGCATATTTACGGTTTACGACAAGGTCAAACCTCGCCACAGTAAGCGGTTTCTCCCCCTGATTATAACGGATCTCCGGATCCCTTGTAAGATTACCGAGTAAAATAATTTTGTTCATAGTCTGTTTCCTCCCATAATAATCTTTGTTTTCCTCTTGTTAACTCGCTTTTTCTCATTTT
>CANRWA010000060.1 GCA_947643415.1 uncultured Clostridia bacterium
AATACCAGTAAAAGATGGCGAGGGGGATCTGTGAGGGGATCGAAAATTTCTTGTATAAATAGCCATAATATGGTATGATAATACATATGGTCAGATTCTTGCCTTTCGTTTGTATCGTGCATTAAGGGAGTTTGGCTATTTGGGAGTGGGAATTATTCTTTCCGAGGATTTTTCGGGAGAGAGGAAGAGTGAGGCGATTATGAACCGTCTTATGAAAGCGGCGGGGCATCACATCAGATACCTTCTGAAATGATTGGAGGAATCCCATGTCTTATAATAAATTGATTTTTGTATGCAAGGAAAATGTATATCTGAGTCCGATGGCTGAGTGGGTCATGAAGAGCATCATTATGGATAAGACAAAGAAGATTTTCTCACGTGGCCTGGTTGTGCTTTTTCCGGAACCCCGGAATATGAAAGTGACAGATGTGCTGATGAACCATGCCATACCCTGCGAGGAACAGGTATCGCAAGAATTTGATATATCAGAAGTGGATCATGAAACGTTGGTAGTCGCCATGAATTTTACAGAGAAAGTGAAGCTGGTGGAGGAATTTGGGCTCACAGAAAATGTAGTGACATTAATGGAATTTCTGGAGGAAGAAGAGGAAGACCTTATGGATCCATATGGTGGCAGCGAAGAGGCATATGATAAATTTTACGTAGAGCTGAAGGAACTGCTCTACAGGATAAAGAAGAAGCTGGATTGGAGGTAAAGCCTGACTGAAAAGTGCAGGCCTATGAAGAATCATTGAAAATGATTCTTCACTTCATAACAGAATATTTTTAAATGGAGGTAAAGAGATGATTGCATTGGGGAGTGACCAGGCAGGTTATGAATTAAAACAGGTTATTATGAAACATCTGGAGGAGCGGGGACTGGAGTACAAGGATTATGGCAGTTATAATGCAGATCCTGTGGACTATCCGATCTATGGCAGGAAAGTCGCACATGCTGTAGTAGATGGGGAATGCGAGAAGGGTATCCTGATTTGTGGGACGGGCATCGGCATTTCGATTGCGGCCAACAAGATTAAAGGAGTGCGGGCAGCGCTGTGCAGTGACTGTTTTAGTGCGGAGGCAACCCGTTTACATAATGATGCGAATATTCTGGCATTTGGGGCAAGGGTTGTTGGCCCGGGACTGGCAGAGAAGATTGTTGATACATTCCTTGATACAGAGTTTTCCGGTGCCGAGAGGCATCAGCGCCGTGTGGATATGATAGAAGAAGGGTAAGAAAGATATGCTGGGTTTTATCGGATGTGGAAATATGGCGCAGGCCATGCTGAAAGGTATTCTGGCAAAAGGGATATATTCACCAGAGAATATCATTGTATCCCGTCGTTCGCCAGCAAAATTACAGAAGCTCAAATGTGACCTGGGAGTACATATTACTACAGATAATGCAGAAGTGGCGGCAAAGGCGGATGTCCTGATACTGGCAGTGAAGCCATACATGTTTGAGGTGGTGGTCCCGGAGATCCGGGATTATGTGGGAAAGAATACTCTCATTATCTCCATTGCTGCCGGACAGACAATCTCGAATATTGAGTATCTCTTTGGGAAAACTATCAAATTAGTGAGGACAATGCCGAACACCCCGGCTCTGGTTTTGGAAGGTGCCACTGGCATGTGCTTTCATGATACAGTGACAGACGAAGACAGAAAGACAGCGATTGAGCTTTTTGAAAGTTTTGGCGTGGTGGCAGTGGTAGAAGAGAAGATGATTGATACGGTTATTGGTGTCAGTGGCAGCTCTCCTGCCTATGTATTTATGTTGATTGAGGCTATGGCAGATGCTGCTGTGGCAGACGGCATGCCGCGGGCGCAGGCATATGAATTGGCAGCTAAGTCCGTGATGGGCAGTGCGAAGATGGTTTTGGAGACAGGAAAACATCCGGGGGAACTAAAGGATATGGTGTGTTCCCCAGGCGGGACCACGATTGAGGCAGTGCGGGTGCTGGAGGAAAAAGGATTCCGCAGTGCTGTTATGGAAGGACAGAGAGCCTGTGTAAAAAAGGCAAGAGAACTGTGATCAGATTTTGACAGAGGCAGATGGCGGCGTTATCGCCAAAACAGGAATGGAGGCGGGTATGAGAGAGCGGGATAAAGATAAAAACCGGAAAGAAACAATGCATGCCCTTGCCATGATCCTGCAGATCGGATTGTCCATTATGGTCTGTATGGGAATGAGCCTTGCCATCGGATATTATATTGATCGTCTGTTTGTGACGAAAATGTGGGTTCCCATTATGATGATCGTCGGTATATTAGCGGCGATCCGGAGTATGCTGGTACTGACAGGACACTATAAGCCAGGCAGCAGTTCCGGGAACCGTATGGGAAATGAGAAAGGGCAGAAAGATGAAGACGGCAAAGATGACGCTGATTGAGACCATTGTGGGGATCTGGATTATAGCCGGGATCGTCATACTTGCCGGTGTATTTTTCACAGGATTGCCCCTTGCTTATGTGCTGGGGGAGGTTGTGGGCAGCCTGACGGCATCCCTGATGATGATCCAGTTGTACAGCAGCCTGGATATTGAACTGGATCTTCCGGAAAAGAAGGCGGTCAATCACTCCCGTATTATGGGAACACTGCGGAGTGTCATTGAACTTGCTGTTCTGCTGGGAAGTTTTTTTGTTTCCCGCTGGGTGATGCCCTATACGGTACTGGCGGGGCTTTTTGGGCGGAAGCTGGCGGCGGTCGCTGTTCCATTTTATGAAGAATTACGGGACAAAATGAAAAGGGATTATGATAATAGGGCAGACTGAATATCAGCCTGCATGTTATAAATACTTAAGGAAAGGAGAGTGAAGGCTTGGACGTTGATTTTAAAATACATGGCTTTCAGCCTATACAGCTTGGAAACACAACAGTGTATCTTACCACTAGTCATGTATGTCTGGTCATTGTCATGGTGATATTGGTTCTGTTTGCCTTGGTGGTGAACCGCAAGATCAGGAAAGCAGATCCGACCAAAGCGCCGACCGGGCTTCTGAATGTTGTTGAACTGGCGGTGGAGACAGTGGATAAGCTGGTCTACGACAATATGGGGCGAAAGCTGGCACCGAAGTTCTGTAATTATATCGGTGTTGTCTTCATGTTGCTTCTGGCCTGTAACCTGTCAGGGTTATTTGGACTCAGGCCGCCCACGGCGGATTATGGAGTGACACTGCCACTGGCGCTGATCACTTTTGTAATGATCCAGTATCAGGGAATCAAGTGGCAGAAGTGGGGCAAGCTGAAGGGGCTCTTTGAACCGATCTTCGTCTTTTTCCCAGTGAATCTCATTAGCGAATTCGCCACACCTGTTTCGCTGTCATTGCGTCTGTTTGCCAATATCTTGTCAGGCACGATGATGATGGCATTGATCTATGGTTTATTGCCAAAATTAGCCCTTTTGATATGGCCAGCCGCTTTGCATGCATATCTGGATGTATTTGCCGGAGCACTGCAGGCATACGTATTTGCCATGCTGACGATGGTATTCATTGCGAATGCCGCCGCAACAGATGATGCGTGATAAATCTGCCAGTCTGAAAAATGCGTATCAGGCAGATTTGCGCAAACGTCGGGAATGAACGGCGTTTTTCTCTCTTTACACAAAAGAATCCCATTGTGGATTTATTAAGAAAAGCAAAATTTTAAAAAGAAAGTTGAGGTATTTATTATGGAAATGACAGAAGCAATTATTCGTGCAGCATCAGCGATTGGTGCAGGTCTAGCAGTTATCGCAGGTATCGGGCCTGGTGTAGGACAGGGTATCGCAGCAGGTTATGGTGCCAGTGCGGTAGGACGTAATCCGGGGGCAAGAGGTGAGGTAATGTCAACGATGCTTCTTGGACAGGCAGTAGCAGAGACAACAGGTCTGTATGGCCTTGCTGTAGCAATGATCCTGCTCTTTGCAAATCCACTGATCTAATGTAGAAATCCATCCATTATTATCTGAGAAAGGAGGGATTTTAGGTGGAACCAAGAATATTTGGGCTTGATCCCCAGACATTATTTGATACATGTGTCACACTGGTGGCAATGCTGGTGTTGTTTACCTTGTTGTCATACCTTTTGTTCAATCCGGCAAGGAAGCTGATCCAAAAGAGGAAAGAGTATATCCAGAGACAGTTGGATGAAGCGGCGGCAGCAAGAAAGGATGCCCTTGGCATGAAAGCGGACTATGATTCCAGACTGGCAAAGGTGGATGAGGAATCTGCCGAGCTTCTGACAGAGGCAAGGAAGAAGGCGCAGATGCGGGAGAATGATATTGTCGCACAGGCAAATGAGGAAGCACACCGTATTGTAGTGCGCGCTGAGAAAGAAGTGGCACTTGAGAAGGATAAAGTCCGTGATGAGATGAAGCAGGAAATGGTTCAGGTGGCGACGCTCATGGCGGGCAGGTTTGTTGCTGAGTCCATGGACGAAGAAACACAGGCGAAGCTTGTGGATGAGACTTTGAAAGATATGGGTGATGCGACATGGCAAAATTAGTTTCTAAGGTGTATGGGGATGCCCTGTTTTCGCTGGCGGTAGAGGAAGACCAGGTAGATGAGCTCTGGAAAGAGGCTGCCATGATCAGCGGGGCGATGGAGGCAAATCCGGAATTCTTGCCGATCCTGTGTCATCCGGAGATGACTATGGAAAAGAAGTTTACCTTGCTGCAGGATGTATTTCAGAAGGGCTTGTCACAGAATATGATGGGGCTTCTTAATGTTCTCCTGAAGAAAGGGCGCATCGGTGAGATTCTGCCTGTTCTTTCCTATTTTATGGAACAGGTCATGGCTTATAAAAAAATTGGCAAGGTCAATGTCCGGACACCTATGCCGTTATCAGAGGAACAGAAAGAGAAACTGGAGAATAAACTTCTTGAGGTTTCTGAATACGAGACTGTGAATGTTGACTACCAGATTGATGAGGGTCTTCTGGGGGGAATGGTGATCCGTATTGGAGACCGTGTCCTTGATAATAGTATCCGTTCTAAACTGGATGCCATGTCAAGACAATTATATAAAGTAAAACTGTCGAACTGAAAGACAGAAAAAAGAATAGAAATATATTTCTATTCTTAGAAAGAAGGTGTGCTTTTACATGAACTTAAAACCTGAAGAGATCAGTTCAGTAATTAAGGAAGAAATAAAGAAATATAGTACAGAGTTCGAGGTTGCAGATGTAGGAACCGTTATTCAGGTTGCGGATGGTATTGCCCGTATTCATGGTCTGGAGAAAGCGATGCAGGGCGAACTGCTGGAATTTCCACATGAAGTATATGGAATGGTGCTGAATCTGGAGGAAGATAATGTCGGTGCTGTACTTCTGGGTGATGCTGCCAATATCAATGAGGGGGATATCGTAAAGACTACAGGACGTGTTGCCACCGTTCCTGTCGGTGATGCCATGAGCGGACGTGTTGTCAATGCACTGGGGCAGCCCATCGATGGCAAAGGCCCGATCAATACAGACAAACTCCGTCCTATCGAGCGTGTGGCGTCAGGTGTTATTTCCCGTAAATCCGTAGATACGCCATTGCAGACAGGAATTAAGGCGATCGATTCCATGGTGCCTATTGGAAGAGGACAGCGTGAGCTGATCATAGGAGACCGCCAGACAGGTAAGACGGCGATCGCCATTGACACCATTATCAACCAGAAAGACCAGGATGTACTTTGTATCTATGTAGCCATTGGACAGAAGGCATCTACGGTGGCAAACATTGTAAAGACGCTGGAGGAGAGCGGCGCTATGGATTATACCACTGTTGTGGCTGCCACAGCCAGTGAACTGGCCCCGCTGCAGTATATTGCTCCTTATTCTGGCTGCGCCATCGGTGAGGAATGGATGGAACAGGGAAAGGATGTACTCATCATCTATGATGATCTAAGTAAACATGCTGCTGCTTACCGTACCCTGTCCTTGCTGCTCCGCAGACCGCCAGGGCGCGAGGCATATCCGGGTGATGTATTTTATCTGCATTCAAGGCTTCTGGAGCGTGCGGCGAGACTTTCGGATGCACTGGGCGGCGGTTCCCTTACTGCACTGCCTATCATTGAGACCCAGGCGGGAGATGTTTCAGCATATATCCCTACTAACGTGATTTCTATCACAGACGGACAGATCTATCTGGAGACAGAGATGTTCAACTCCGGTTTCCGTCCGGCGGTAAATCCGGGATTAAGTGTATCGCGTGTAGGTGGTTCTGCGCAGATCAAAGCGATGAAGAAGATTGCCGGGCCGATCCGTATCGAGCTGGCGCAGTACCGTGAGCTGGCTGCATTTTCACAGTTTGGTTCTGACCTGGATGCCGATACAAAGCGCCAGTTGGATCAGGGGGAGCGTATCCGCGAGGTCCTCAAACAGGGTCAGTATGCACCATTGCCGGTATGGTATCAGGTTATCATCATCTATGCCGCAACGAAACAGTATCTTCTGGATATTCCTGTAGAGGATGTACTGAATTTCGAAAAGGGATTATTTGATTTTGTAGATACAAAATATCCAGATGTGCCGGCCGCGATCCGCGATGAGAAAGAGATCAGTGATGAGACAGAAGAGAAGCTGGTGAAGGCGATCGAAGAATATAAAAATCAGTTTTTGCATGAAAATTAGAGAGGTGTGATGATATGGCCTCAATGAGGGACATTAAAAGGCGTAAAGCAAGTATTCAGAGCACTTCTCAGATAACCAAAGCGATGAAGCTTGTCTCCACTGTGAAACTTCAGAAGGCGAAGGGACACGCAGAGGAGACAAAGCCGTATTTCAACAAAATGTATGAGACCGTTGCCGGTATGCTGGCGAAATCCGGGGGTTCGGGGAATCCGTATACCAGGGAGAAGACAGGGGATGCATCAAAGAAAAAAGGTATTATCCTTATCACTTCCAACCGGGGACTTGCCGGCGGCTACAACTCCAACATTGTCAAGCTGGTGACACAGGGAGACTTCGACAGAGAGAATACCGTGATCTATCCGGTGGGGCGCAAGGGCCTGGAGGCTATGAGGCGTCTGGGATATACCTGTGAGGGGGATTATTCTGAAGTGATCAATAAACCCCTGTTCGGTGATGCGGTATCCATCGGCAAGACGGTGACTAGTGCATTGGAAAACGGCGATATTGATGAAGTGTATCTTGCCTATACTGTTTTTAAAAATACAGTGACACAGATTCCCACTATGATCAAGGTCCTGCCCTTCAGTGAAGAGGATGTGAAGGCACTGCAGTCCGACGCAGCGCCGGAGAAGGAAGAGAAAAGTGGAGCAGTGGCACTTATGAATTATGAACCGGAAGAGGAAGAGACTCTCGGTTACATTATCCCTCTGTATATGAACAGCCTGATCTTCGGGGCACTGGTTGAATCCGTAGCCAGTGAGAACGGAGCCCGTATGCAGGCGATGGATAATGCGACGAGCAATGCAGAGGAAATGATCGATACCCTGGGACTTCAGTATAATCGCGCCCGTCAGGCGGCGATCACCCAGGAACTGACAGAAATTGTTGCCGGTGCATCGGCAATTGAATAGGAAAAGCGCAGGGAATGTGCTTAGATAAGCGTGCGCGAATGGAGGAAAGAAATGGCAGAGAATAATGAAAAGAAATCTCTTGGCGTTATCACTCAGATCATCGGTGCCGTTCTTGACATTAAGTTTAAGGATGGACAGCTTCCAGAGATCAATGAAGCCATCAATATCCCTTTGGATAAGGGTGGCAGGCTGGTAGTGGAAGTGGCACAGCATCTGGGAGATGATACCGTACGCTGTATCGCCATGGGGCCGACAGATGGTCTTGTGCGTGGTATGGATGCCGAGGCAACGGGAGCGCCAATCCGTGTGCCGGTAGGCGAGGAGACATTGGGACGTATGTTCAACGTCCTCGGTGAGCCCATTGATGAAAAAGAGCCGCCATCAGTTAAAGAATATGATCCGATCCACAGAAAGGCTCCGGCTTTCGAGGAGCAGTCTACCGAATCAGAGATATTGGAGACCGGTATCAAAGTAATTGATCTTCTGTGCCCATATCAGAAGGGTGGTAAGATCGGTTTGTTCGGTGGTGCCGGAGTAGGTAAGACGGTACTGATCCAGGAGCTGATCACCAACATTGCCACAGAGCATGGTGGTTACTCTGTATTTACCGGAGTAGGTGAGCGTACCCGTGAGGGGAATGACCTTTATTATGAAATGATAGAGTCCGGCGTTATCGACAAGACCACAATGGTATTTGGCCAGATGAATGAGCCGCCGGGTGCGAGAATGAGAGTTGGCCTGACGGGACTTACCATGGCTGAATATTTCCGTGACAAGGGTGGAAAGGATGTACTCCTTTTCATAGATAATATTTTCCGATTCACCCAGGCTGGTTCTGAGGTGTCCGCCCTGCTTGGACGTATGCCAAGTGCGGTAGGCTATCAGCCGACCCTGCAGACAGAGATGGGTGCTCTTCAGGAGCGTATCACTTCGACAAAGAGTGGATCCATCACATCCGTACAGGCGGTCTATGTGCCTGCCGATGACCTGACAGACCCGGCTCCGGCGACAACCTTTGCCCATCTGGATGCTACGACCGTATTGGAGCGTTCCATTGCAGAGCTTGGTATCTATCCGGCAGTGGACCCGCTGGCATCCACATCCCGTATGCTGGATCCGAGGATCCTTGGTGATGAGCATTATAAGGTGGCGCGTGGTGTTCAGGAGATCCTGCAGCGTTATAAGGAATTACAGGATATCATTGCCATCCTTGGTATGGATGAGCTTTCAGAGGATGAAAAGCTTCTTGTAAACCGTGCCCGTAAGGTACAGCGTTTCCTGTCACAGCCATTTAACGTGGCAGAGCAGTTTACCGGTCTTCCTGGCAAATATGTCCAGTTGTCAGATACGATCCAGGGATTTAAAGAGATACTGAATGGTGATCATGATGAGATCCCGGAAAGTCATTTCCTGAATGCAGGAAGCATTGATGATGTTGTAGCCAGATACAAAGAGTCCAAAGAGAACTAAGAAAGTTTTCTTCAGAGATTAAGAAAGGATGTGGTTACAGCATGGCTGAATTGAAGAAATTCCAGCTTGAGGTCATTTCCCCGGAACGTGTCTTTTATACCGGTGAAGTAGAGATGGTGGAATTGACTACGACAGAGGGGGATATCGGCATCTATGCCGATCATATTCCGCTGACCACGATTGTGGCACCCGGTATCATGACCATCACAGAAGAGGGTAATCAGTTGAAGGAAGCTGCCGTGCTGGAGGGATTTATGGAGATTACCCAGGAGAAGGTGACGATACTCGCCCAGTCTTGCGAGTGGCCGGACGAGATCGACCTGAACCGCGCCTATGAGGCGAAGAAGAGAGCAGAACGGAGGATACAGGATTCCGATCACAATATCAATCTGCCAAGGGCAGAGCTGGCACTTCGCAAGTCACTGACCCGAATCAGACTGGCAGAAAAATAAATGGTGAAGGATTAAAATATCTGACACCAACATGAGGAATCTGGTTTTCATGCCTGCATGGATCTGGATTCCTTTTTGATGATTCATATATTGTACTGGTCAGGGAATGAACAGTATGGCATATAATAGAAAATATATAGTACACTTTTTGGTGAAGGGGGCATAAACATGGGATTTCGATACAGGCAATGGATCAAATACTGCCTGCCGCTTGCCATGCTTTTTTGTCTGATACTTCCAGGCCTGATAGGAATTACAGTGGCATTGGATGATTCCACAGATGTCAAAGACAAGAGGCTGCATTATATTGTAAGACACTGGTACGCAAATGGGACACATGAGGATGATGAAGGGTATTTAAGGAAAGGAGATCCCGCGGTTACAATACATGTGAGACAGAAAGAGGGAGAGACGTTTTCAGGTTTTGCTACTGCTGCAGGCCATGATGCTGTGGCAAGGGAACGCAATGAAGAAAAACCAGAGAATTCTGTTCTGAGGATTTCATATGATGAGGACATCCACCTTGCCAAAGTCCATGTTTTTTATAAGGATACGAACCTTGAGAAAGAAGGAAAAGACCTTGGCAGTGATGAGACAAAGGTGACTGCGGATGGGAGAAAACAATACAATACCTCGGAAGAGGGTTTACATACAGATAAGACAGCGAAGGGCGATGGAAGGGATTTTGAACTGACACTGGAGTCATGGTACGTTGAGGATAACCAGTCTGATGTAGGAATGATACTGGATGCCTCTGGCAGTATGGCATTTACATCAAATGACCTTGAACCCATTAAAATGTCAGAGGGACAGATCAAGAAATATGGAACGATGAAATATATCCCTCAGAATGAGGTAAATAGTGTACTGAATCCTTTTTACACAGATAACAGTAAGCTGGCTTACAGCGGCTATACTTATTTTGTATATGATCCCACGGCTGGCACAAAGGAATATGTGCCCATTGGTTACTGGAATGGCATAGCGAAGACAATCCTGCCAGATAAAGCAGAACTGCCCGTAATGGATAAACTGACAGGATATTATCCCTTTGTCGGGACTGACTATAGATGTAATGAGGCAGAAGTCGTAAAGGGTAATAAAACAAGGGAAGAGGTTAAGGCAGATGGGAACAAGGCGGTAAAAGTATCTTATGCACCATCGGCAGACGAGGATGGAACAGTAAACCTGAATAACAATTCGCCTTCCCTGTCGGGACCAGGATTTAATAATAGGAACAGGGCATTAGATCTTGCGAAGACTTATAATGAGAGGAACCATGGTGCTGCCCGTCTGGATATACACCCTGAAAATGATACTTTCACAATTTCCTTTGCGGTAAAGGGCACAGATCCGAAGCCTGTGGTTTGGATTGGCAAAAAGAATCAGACAGCGGCAGATAATCAGGCCTGGTATGCGGTCTATGCAGACACAGAAAAGGGAAAAACAAAAGTCCTGAGCGGGGAAAAGATTACCACGGAAGGGAATGATATTGATAAAGATGTGGATGGTGTCAGGAAGGTTGAGGCAAAATTTGCTCCTACGGAGGGCTGGGCGGTCTGTACCTATGTCTTTTCGCAGGATAATGGGAATACAAATGTGGCGATATATATAAATGGCATCGAGAAAATGACAGGTTCCCTGGACAATATCTTTGCTTCTGGCGGTGAAGAAGATTCTGTCGTCCTGCTGGGAGGCAGCGCCTGGGCGCATGACTTTGGTGGAGATAACTGGAACTCTAATCCTAATGTCCGGTTTTTAGTAGACGAATTATATTTTTATGATCATGTTTTATCTGAAGATGATGTGAAGAAGTTATATAGTGAGATGCTCAAGCCAGCATTAACAGACACAATCTATGCTGCTACAGCGCCATCCGACGAAGATAAAACCATGGCGAAACTACAGAACGCAGAGTCTGGCTGCGAGGGCTGGTATCTGGTTTCCTCAGACAGTAACTGGGATGAAGTTGCTAATCAGAACCTGCTTACAGCAAAAAGATATCATGGGCTTTCCAAAAATGAAGTGATATTTAACCAGATCAATGAATGGCCGGAGGGGACGAAAGATCCAACAAAAGGCAATACAAAGAGATATATTTATACAGGTCATGATGATTTTAATGGCAATCCCGGTGACACACCTGCGATCGAAAAAGACTCTGAATGGAACGGTTCCATTATATTCTTCATTGATGAAGAGGGTTATCTGCGCTGTTTCTTTAATACAGGAAGGGATCAGGAGCGTATGGATGATAAAAATGGTATTTTAAATACAGATGAGGGAAGTTGGACACAGAATGGATCTTATTGTTCCTATGTTTATAAAAAGGGAGATCTGATGCGGGTCAAGACAGAGGCACTGCAGCGCGCCCTTGGTTCTTTTGTGACCCGTCTCAGTGAGGTATCACCAAAGAGTAAAGTGTCAGCAGTGCGTTTCAGCACACAAAATATTCCTGAACTGAGCACATTGGTTCTGCAGGACTGGACATCAAATACGATGGACAGCACAGGCATGCTGGGACTGCGGCGGGGGGATAGGTCGATTCTGGATTTTGAGGAAAGCGATGGGGTGAAGCAGTATAATTATTCACTTACTGGTGGCACCGCTACCATTACCGGTCTGGATGCATACCTTAAAATCCTGGATGGCAGATCGGGTTCGGAAGATTCACAGGGCAAATCTCTCATTATCTTTACGGATGGAAAGGATACTGCTGATAAAGCCCGTGCGGTAGAAGCAGCCGATAAATTAAAAAAGAAGGGCTATAAGATCTATTGTGTCATGCTGCAGAGTGCTGGAAACAGGATATCTGAGGCAATGACATTCCTGAATGACCTGGCATCGGAAAAGGACTATGTATTTCATGCCAATGATGTGGATGACCTGACAGAAGTATTCACTAAGGAGATACTGAACCGCATCGTAAATAATCTTCCCGGCTACACGGTACAGGATTATATTGATCCCAGATTTGATCTGGTGAGTGCAGAGGGCAGTGTGATCCATCTGAATGCCGATGGAAATATCAGGGAGAATGGAAAGGAAATAAATGTGGATAGTGAGAATGGATACAAAGTCCACATTACTAAGACAATAAAAGAAGATGCTGTGGGGACAGTAGGGGAGGATGCCCTGCTATTCTATGATAGGGACAGGGATATGTATTATCTGCAGTGGAGGGAGCAGACAATTCCGGGGTGCAGTACAGGCGCCGAACGTCTAAATGTGTGGAAGACACGGATCAAAGTCAGGGCAAAAGAGGATTTTATCGGCGGAAATGCGGTGATATCCAATGGAAATGCTGACAGCATGAATATGGTATTCCATCCAGACGATGATTATGTATCTTCCGGTGAAGATGATATTAAATGCAAAAAAGATAAAGAAACCGGAAAGATTCTTCATTATCCTTCCAGGGGGTTCCCACGGACAATGGTGAACGTGGAACTACTGAAACTCAAATTGGAAAATGGTTATCAGAAGATTTATATGGGGGAGACGGTTGTTCCAGGGGATGCCCTGTCGGTTCTCAGCAGTAAGGTGAAAGAATATGTTTATTATGAGTATCTGGAACGCTATACAAATTGGATCTCCAAACAAAGAGAGGAAGAGAACCAGAATCTGGAGGAACAGCTTAAGGCCGGAAAGGAGATACGGATACCATATTATTATCTGCCGGATGGGGCAGGTGGCAGTCAGGCAGGAAAGGTACAGCCGGGGGATCAGATCGGCTGGCTGTCATATAGCTGGACAGAATGTGATAAAAAGGGGGTTCCCCAAAATGACGCAGCATATAAGCCACATGTCACCAAAAATACGGACAGCAGATATTATCGGCTGGCGATTTCCTATCAGCCAATGACTGAGGTCGAGAGACGAGGGGAGACAGCAAAAATCATATCAGATAAAGACTATTCCTCTCCTAAAAAAACAGTGGGTTCTGAGCAGAATGAGATACGTGGTCTGGGGGTGCATCAGACCGATATTGTCAGGGGAGAGATCATTGTAGAGGCGAGAGTGCTGCTTTCCGACCTGAAAGACCTGGCAAAAAAGACGGGTGGTGGACTGAAGGCAAAACAAAGTTTTTCCCTGGTGCGTTCTTATAAAGGGAAAGAGAGCAGATCAGAACTGAAACTCACCTTTTCTTTTACAAAGAAAAAACTGAACGCACTGAAAGCGGATAAAGACGGCTATGTCAGTGTATTTTCGAAACCATCGGATCCTCTTCCCCTTGGAACGTATACGCTGAAGGTGAAAAATAAGACGCCATTTCCATTTGATATCATCGGCATGAGGAAAATAAAGAATGGAAATAAACACTTTTCCAAAACATATACAAAAGAGGGGAAGGAAAGTAAGTACGCTGCTCCTGCAGCGATTGGCAAGGCAAAAAAATCGGTAAGTTTCTATCTGGGGGTTTCAACATCCGGTAATGAAACGAAAGTCAACCTGAATACACAGCTTGGCCATGCAGTAGTGACCTATGCCAAGGTTCCAGCATCAAAGGAGAAACCGAAAGACCCATCAACCACAAGGCTGGGTGATAAGCTGCCAAGGGGACGGGCATATGCTGAACGGAAACGACGTGGGGGCGGCAATGCACCAGATACAAGTGACAGGGCAGATCTGATCCATGTGTTTATACTTATGGCTGCCAGTGCTGTGCTGGTTATCATACCGATTAAGAAAAAACGTCGGAACGGATAAAGGATTATAGGCTATCCCCCTCTTAGCGGGGATAGCTTTTCCCGTTCTTGCATGGGAGGAAGAAAATGGAAAAATCATGTCTTACAACCCTGTGCTATATTGAGAAAGAAAACAAGTATTTGATGATGCACAGGATAAAGAAGGAAAAGGATATCAATAAAGATAAATGGATCGGTGTCGGCGGTCATTTTGAAAAAGATGAGAGTCCGGAAGAGTGCCTGCTGCGGGAAGTAAAGGAAGAAACGGGACTTACCCTTACATCATACCGTTTCCGCGGGCTGATCACCTTTATTTCTGACCAGTGGAACACAGAATATATGTGTCTCTATACAGCGGATGGGTATGAGGGCGAATTGGTATCGGATTGCCGTGAGGGCACATTGGAATGGGTAGATAAGAGCCGGTTAGGGGAGCTGAACCTGTGGGAAGGTGATTCTATATTTTTGGATCTTCTGGAAAAGAGAAATGATTTTTTCTCCCTGAAATTACGGTATGAGGGAGATGACCTGAAAGAGGCACGATTAAATTAGCACTATTTTTTGAATATTACAGGATAAATTGTCAATCCTTTTGATAGGCTCGTGTAACAGACGTAAGCAGATCAGGAGGGAACAAAATAAATGAGGAAACATAGATTAAAAATAGTGGGTATTATTTTGATGGTAGCAGTGACAGGTGTACTTATGTATCTGTATGGAGAAGCGACAGAGGGACGGAGAGAGCAGCGTGCCATCGCAGAGCAGATCATCCGTCTCCATGTGATCGCCAATAGCGATACAGAGGAAGACCAGGAATTAAAAATGAAAGTAAAAGAAACCATTGTCACATATCTGCGGGGCGAAATGCAGGATGCAGTATCGGTGGATGAGGCACGTCAGGCGATCGTAGAGCATTTGCCAGAGATTGAAGAAATTGCCACAGAGAAGATGAGGGCAGAAGGATATGATTATACTGCAGAGGCCACATTAGGGGAAAGTTATTTTCCGGTAAAGGAGTATGGTGACCTTACATTTCCTGCCGGAGACTATGAGGCCCTGCGTGTCAGGCTGGGAAAGAGTGAGGGACGGAACTGGTGGTGTGTAATGTACCCGACACTTTGTTTTGTGGACTCTACCTATCAGGTCGTCCCGGAATCATCAAAGGAGCAGTTGAAACAAAACCTCACAAGTGAAGAATATGATTCCCTTTTGGATGGGGGAGACGATGTCAGTTATTCATGGAAGATCCTAGAGTGGATACAGTTACTTTTTGCAGCATAGCTCAACGGTTTTGTACTGTCTGTTGTCCTTATACCACACCCCGAAAAATCCTGTTTCCTCTGGTTGCTGATACGCTGCCTGAGCATTGTCTGAGATGTCTGCTGGCGTTTTCCTGCCTCCCTGCAGCACGTTTGCACTAGAAGCCGCCACGCAACGGTACTAATGCACCACCAAAACCAGGTATGTTTATGCTGCGGGCAGATGCAGAGCATCTGTCCATGGAAAGGAGCTGCCAGAAAATAAATATATTTATTTTTGGCACACTCCTTCCATGGATCAGCACCTTTGGTGCTGCCCGCAGAAATAAAAGGTGGTGCATAAGGACCGGCGGGCGGCTATGCTGCAAAAAGGCAGGAAAACGCCAGCAGACAGCGAGTTTTGCGAAAGGCAGCGTAATAATTCTGCAACCAGAGAAAACAGGCAATTTTTTGTTGGGTGTGATATGTGGGACAACAGACAGTACAAGATCCGCTGCCCTGGCTAGGGCATGAAAAGTAACTGGATACAGGATCTTTTCTGACTATGATGACACTTTTGCTTGAAATTGCTACTTCACCATGGTAAAGTGAATGTGTATGAGAGGATGATAACAAGACAGAATGGAGGACATTATGAAGAGACAGATTGCTGTGATCTTTGGAGGACAGTCATCGGAACATGAGATATCCTGTTTATCTGCAGTGAATATCATACAAGGACTGGACCTGGTCAAATATGATATACATAAGATTGGTATCACAAAGGCGGGACACTGGCTTTATGTGGATACAATAGAAAGTATCAGGGACGGCAGCTGGCAGGACAGCACAGAGACAGCAGCCATCGTACCTGACCAGAGGCATCAGGGGATCTGGAAAGTGTCAGGACCTTCAGAGGGGAAAGAAGTTCTGGCACAGGTCATTCCCATTGATGTCGCTTTTCCGGTGCTTCATGGCAAGAATGGAGAAGATGGAACGATACAGGGGCTGTTGGAGCTGGCAGGAATCCCTTATGTGGGCTGTGGTGTACTTGCGTCGGCAGCAGGCATGGATAAGATCTCTACTAAGATCTTTGCTGACCGCATTGGTGTCAGGCAGGCAAAATATGTGACGGATGTAGCCAGGGACTGCAGTGAGATAGAAAAGACGATGGATGCTGCAGAGGCAGAACTGGGGTATCCGGTCTTTGTGAAACCTTCCAATGCAGGTTCCTCCCGTGGGATCAGCAAGGCACACAACCGGACAGAGCTTAAAGCCGCCATTGAACTGGCAAAAGAACATGACCACCGTGTGTTGATCGAAGAGACGATCATGGGGCATGAGGTTGAGTGCGCTGTTCTGGGCGGACAGGTGGTCAGGGCATCTATGGTGGGTGAGATCATGGCTGCGGCAGAATTTTATGATTATGATGCAAAATACAATGACACAGAATCAAAGACCATTGTTGATCCGGAGCTGCCAATGGGGGCAAAGGAAAGGATCAGGGACAATGCGGCGGCGATATTTAAGCAGATAGACGGTTTCGGGCTTGCCCGGGTAGACTTCTTTGTAGAAAAGGAGACTGGGGAAGTGGTGTTTAATGAGATCAATACATTCCCGGGATTTACCAATATCAGTATGTACCCAATGCTGTGGAATGCAATGGGGATGGAGCTGCCGGCACTTCTTGATAACCTTATTGAGCTGGCATATGAGAGATAGCCGGCCTGGAGCCATGCGGTTTATGGTGGCAGCACAAAGGCTGTCAGGGAAAGGGCACAAACATCAGAAGAAAAAAGTCAACAATCCCACACAGGCGGTGGGGAACAGGACAGAATGGATGGAATTATGGCACAGGAAGTAAAGATAACGATACATGGGCTACAGGCACAGGGAAGCGGCGAGCCGATACAAGTGGTCTCTGTGGGACAGATGGATGTTCAGGATGGATTCATCTGCATTACCTATGATGAAGTGGTAAGTGAAGAGGAAAATGGCCTGGTACAGGTAGTAAAGAATACATTGAAAGTTGGCGAAAGACAGGTAGAAGTCATTAAAAAAGGACCAGCGGCGAGCCATCTCATATTTATCCCTGACCAGACTACTTTTACCTATTATTCGACACCGATCGGGGAGATCGAAGTAAGTATACATACAAACAGGATCGAGAAGATTGACCTGGATAATGGATTTTATCTGAAGATGGATTATGACCTGGAGATGAACCAGACATTTATATCCAGCTGCAGTGTACAGGTTACAGTAGAGATATAATGGAGGATGTAATGGGAATTCATTTTACAAAAATGCATGGTACTGGAAATGACTATGTCTATATTAATGCTTTTGAAGAAGAGATCGAGAATGCAGAAGAACTGGCAGTCCGCGTCAGTGACCGTCATTTTGGAATTGGCTCCGATGGGCTGATCCTTGTTGCGCCGTCCGAGACTGCAGACTGCCGTATGATCATGTATAATGCGGATGGCTCGGAGGGGGCGATGTGTGGCAACGGGATCCGATGTGTGGCAAAATATGCTTATGAACATGGCATTGTGAAAGAATCCCACATTTCCATAGAGACAAAAAGTGGGATTAAGGATCTGGAACTGACAGTGGAGGGTGGCACTGTAACATATGTAAAGGTAAATATGGGGAAAGCAGTTCTGAGGCCGGAAGAAATTCCAGTGTTGGCAGAAGGAGAGGATTTTGTCGCATCCCCCCTGACAGTAGCAGGAAAAGATTATACGGTGACATGCGTCTCCATGGGGAATCCCCATTGTGTGGTCTTTACTTCTGGTATTGATGATCTGGATCTGGAGAAGACAGGGCCTTTGTTTGAAAACCATGAAATGTTTCCAGACCGTATCAATACAGAGTTTGTGGAAGTGATAGACGGACATACCATCCGAATGAGAGTATGGGAACGTGGTTCCGGGGAGACGATCTCCTGTGGGACGGGTACATGTGCGGCTGTGGTGGCGGCAGTTTTAAATGGATACTGCCGACGGGGTGAAGAGATCGAGGTCCGGATCCGTGGTGGCAAACTATATGATACTTACATGGAAAATTGTGAAGTTTTTATGAGGGGGCCGGCAGTCACTGTGTTTGATGGGGAACTGATATAAAATATTGAAAGACAGGAGGATAAAGAAATGGGGTTATTTAACAAAAAAGACGAGAAAGGCGCACAACAGGGGAGTTACCAAAAGAGTACGGAGGAGATTCTGTCAAAAGTGGACTGCCCACATCAGGTCTTCACAGCGGGGGAATCTTCAGAGGTGGTGAATAAGGCATATCAGGAAGCACTGAAACGTGGCAGACAGGAAGGTTTTGTCCCAATTTTGGTGAAGTCAGATGATACGATGGCAGAATGGCTTGGGATTCTGGAGGACGAGTCTTATTCCAAAGAAGCTATCCTGCAGCAGGAGAAAAAGGATGGCGGGGCACTTCTGAAGGAATGGTATGACAATAATATGGAAATGTATGGTGAAGAGGGCGAGTGGGAAGGTGAGCTTCCAGAGGAAATGCTGGAAGAGATGGATCAGATCGAAGAGATAGATGGCTTATCATCTTTTGAGAGCTTTTCGAGCGATGGTATAGAGGAAACGATTCTTTTTGAAATCCCAGTGAAGAATCCATGGGAGGTCATTGCATGGATGCCCATGGGTGGTTGGAACGAATGTCCGGCAGCATCTGAGATGATGGAGGTCTGCCGTTATTGGTATGAGAAATATGGTGCAGTTCCAGCAGCATTTTCTCATGATACGCTGGAATTTGTACTGGATAGGCCAGTGGAAGATAAAGATACTGCATATGAACTGGCAAAAGAGCATTATGCCTTCTGCCCGGACAGAGTGGATCAGGGGACGGCAACTGGCACGCTGGGTGAACTGGCAGAGAGTATCCGTGCCTCCAAAGTCTGGTTTTTCTGGTGGGATTGACGCAATTACAAGTTCGTGCCAAAAATGCAATTATTTCTTGAAGGTTCATGCCAAAAACGATATAATCAGGGCAGTGCTTTGAAATGGAGGATTTTATGGAACGGAATGTACTGGGTCAATTGATTGCATGGAAGGATTCAGAGGGAAGGAAACCTCTTCTTCTCTCTGGAGTGAGGCAATGCGGTAAGACATATATTCTGAAAGAATTTGGCAGTGAGTGTTTTGAGGATGCGGCATATTTTAATTTTGAAGGTGATGACGGGCTTTGCTCTGTATTCGATCATGACTTTGATGTAGCTCAACGGCGTCAATTTGAAACGGGTTCAAATTGGCGCCGTTGAGCTAGACCGGATCTTGGATGAATTGGGGAATTTTGTCCAGGGAAAAGCAATCGTGCCAGGTAGGACGCTGGTAATATTTGATGAGATACAGGCATGTGGCAGAGCGGTAACATCACTGAAATATTTTTGAGAAAATAAAAGGGAGCTCCATGTGGCATGTGCGGGCTCCATGCTTGGCGTTGCGGTGAAAAGGGAAAAAACTCTATCAGGGTCTAAAGAAAATCCCAAATGAGCGTGTGCTGCCAGAACTGTATACAGTCCCAGGAGAAAAGGCATTGAAACTTTATTATGTGGTGGGGGGAATGCCAGAGGTGGTTCAGAAATGGGTGGAGACACATGATTTGAAGGAGGTTGAAAGGCTTCAGGATAATATATTGGAAGATTATGCCAGTGATTTCTCTAAACATGCCCCGCTGTCAGAAGTACCAAAACTGGTCTGGATATGGGACTCTGTGCCGAAACAGCTGGCAAAAGAAAATAATAAATTTATGTTTTCCCATGTAAAACAGGGAAAGCGGGCAAAAGATCTGGAGGATGCATTGTCATGGCTTGTGGATGCTGGGCTGATTTATCGCTTGGAGATAGTAGAAAAGCCGGAACTTCCTCTTTCATGCTGCGCAGATGCATCCTATTTTAAGATCTAAAAATGTTGGGGAAAGCTATCAGGATGCCACAAAGACCTTCAGCCTCCCTCTGTATCTGATTTGGAAATTGCTGAACTACCTTTAACTAAATTTATTTTCTGCCGATATATAAAACAATAAGGATATTTTAAATGTCTGGCAGTGGCCAGGCTGGCAAAGGAGGGCTAACATGAGTAAGATTGATGGTTATAGTGTTTATCAGAGCCAGTATTATGATAAAACACAGAAAAATGGCAGGAATTCTGCAAAGACACAGAATGGAAAGACAGACAAGGCAGATAAGGCATCAAAGAAAGATCCGGTAGAGTTGTCAGACCGGGCAAAGGATTTATTGAAGGAGCTGCAGAAGAAATATGGGGATATGGATTTCTTTGTAGCAGATTATTCTTCTGATGCTGAGGCACAATCCTACCTGTCCCGTGGCATGAAAGCATACAGTGTATTGATTGATCCGGAAACACTGGAAGCGATGGCAGCAGATGAAGATACAAAGAATGAGTATATAAGCCAGATTGATGCTGCCCGCACAAATCTGAATGGGATGAAAGAACAGTTGGAAGAGACAGGGGAGGAAGTAACTCGTGTCGGCGTGACTTTTGACAAGGATGGCAACGTTTCATATTTCGCTGAGGTTGAGAAGATCAGCGAGAAATACAAAGAACATATTGAGAAGGGTATCGAGAAGAAAAAAGAGGAAAAGGCAGAGGCAGCGAGGAAGGAAGAAGCTGTGGCAAATTCGCCAGGCAAGGTTAAGAAAACTACAGTCTATGCGGATTCGGTAGACGAACTTCTGAAGAAGATCCGGGAAGTTGACTGGGATAAGATTCAGGAAGAGGACGTAAAAGCAAACGGTGGATTTTTTGATCTTAGCATCTAGTACAGCGATTGGTAATTAACCGGACTTTATTCTTGTCTGAATCTTCGTTCCAAATTATGGCTAAATAAAAGGAAAGTCAAAAAGTGTCGAAAAATCGGCACTTTTTGACTTTATAGGAAAGTTCGCCTTGTGCGGAGCAAGAATTGCCTATGGCAATTCTTGGAGCGTTGCGGTTTTCAGTCAACGCTTTTTGATTGTAAAAAATATATTTTTGAGGTCGGGTTTATAAGTTCTGATACATTTAAATTGTGAATTCAATGATTATATGATACAATATTTTCGTTGAAACCAATCGTAAGTGTGCAGTGTATGGAGGCCGAAAACTTGCTTCGTGAAAAAACATCTATTGCAGGAAATACAATGGTCAAGATGACAAACAACAAATATGTAGCCATGGACGTGTTGGACAGAATATGTACAGCATTCGGGTTGCAGCATGGATGATATCGTTGAGATAGAAAGAACAAAGGATGGCGAGTAGTTATGCAATTGTCAGATGTTTTATCGAAACATCCGAATAAGGAATACAAGCAGATAGATGGATTTTTAATAAATAAAAAAGGTATGGCAGGGCAAAAGGTTGATGTGTTAGTTGGCAGTGTGGCTTTGAATTTTTATTGCAAAAATTGTGAAGATATGAGGACTTTCTATTCAAAGCCGAGGTTGTCCTGTATTTTCGTGAACAAGAATATTGTAAGTATAAATTGTGTGCTGGCTTGTCGGTGTGGAACCTCGGTGCCAGTGTGGTTTTTGGTTGAAAGCAATAATGATATTACAGGCCTTGCGCCTGAAGTCAGGATAATGAAAAGGAATGTAATGTTATCAGAGCAAGTTACCAATTCGCCAGGATATGGAGAGTATTCGGTTCTTCTTGATAAAGCGCAACTTGCTTATAATGAAGGGCTTGGCGCCGGAGCAATCGTATATCTGAGAAAAGTGTTCGAGAAAATCACGATACAATCTGCTGAGGCTATGAATATTGTATATTCAAAATACCCGAATGGGAATCCTGGAAATTTTAAGGATTTATTGATTAAAGTTGATGAACAATGTTCAATTATTCCAACAGAATTTTCTGCGAATGGATATAAGTTATTCCAGGAACTAAGTAATGTTGTGCATGGTGAATATGATGAAAAATTAGGCTTGGATAAGTTTGATTCCCTGCACCGTTTGGTGATCGGGATACTTGATAATGTTAATAATCATAAAGAAATTCTTGAAGCTACAGCAGCACTTGGCTGGGATAATGAAAAAACTGATATTTAAAGGAGAAATTAGAGATGGCAGAATTAGAAAACAGTAAAGACCTAATTAGTGTTTTATGGAGCGGAGCAGATATTCTGCGTTCTAAAATGGATGCAAACGAGTATAAGGATTATCTGTTAGGAATCGTATTTTACAAGTACTTGTCAGATTCATTTTTGATTAAGGTATATGACCTTATTTATGATGAGAAACCAGAAACTTTGAAAATGGCATTAGATGCATATCGAGAAGCTTTGAGTGATGAAAGTGCAGAAGAACTTATGGATGAGATTAAGAAGACTACTCATTATGTGATTGAACCTGACCTTACATATACTTGTTTTGCAGATGCAGCCAGAAATAATTCATTTAATAGAGAGAACTTACAAAAGGCATTTAATAACATTGAACAGAGTGATCCCTTATTTGCTGATCTGTTTACAGACATTGATTTATATTCAAATCGTCTTGGAGCAGGAGATCAAAAACAGAGTGACACAATTTCTAATCTGGTGAAAGAAATCGATAAAGCAGATTTGCTTAATTCAGATGCAGATGTGTTAGGAAATGCATATGAATATTTGATTGGTCAGTTTGCTTCTGAAACAGGAAAGAAAGCAGGAGAATTTTATACCCCTCAAGCGGTATCAAAGATTTTAACAAAAATAGCAATTGCAGGACAGGAAGATAAGAAAGGTTTATCCGTTTATGATCCATGTATGGGATCGGGGTCATTATTGCTTAATGCAAAAAAATATTCAAATGATCCCAGAAATATTAAATACTATGGACAGGAGCTTATGACCTCAACATATAACCTTGCAAGAATGAATATGTTCTTACATGGAATTGTTCCTGAAAATCAGCATCTTCGTAACGGTGATACTCTGGATGCAGACTGGCCAACTGGAGAGGAAACAGATTTTAATATGGTTCTTATGAATCCACCGTATTCAGCTAAATGGAGTGCGGCAGCAGGTTTTTTACAAGATGAAAGATTTAGCGATTATGGAGTTCTTGCTCCGAAATCAAAAGCTGATTATGCATTCCTTTTACATGGCTTGTATCATTTGAAAAATAACGGTACAATGGCAATTGTGTTACCTCATGGCGTTTTGTTCCGTGGCGCAGCAGAAGGAAAGATAAGAGAAAAACTTCTTCATTCGGGAAATATATATGCTGTAATTGGTCTGCCAGCAAATTTGTTTTACAACACTTCGATACCTACATGTATTGTAGTGCTGAAAAAACATAGAGAAGGACGAGATGTGTTGTTTATTGAC
This sequence comes from uncultured Clostridia bacterium, assembly GCA_947643415.1. Classification (GTDB taxonomy): domain Bacteria; phylum Bacillota; class Clostridia; order Lachnospirales; family Lachnospiraceae; genus Eubacterium_F. The sequence goes on from CANRWA010000060.1 coordinate 23,695, forward strand.
GCTTCTCATAAATTTGATAAGGGAAAGAAACAAAATGCAATGACTGACGGGCATATTGATTCCGTACTGGAGCTTTATACGAAACGAGAGACAATAGAAAAGGAATCATATCTTGCTAGTTTTGAAGATATTGAAAAAAATGATTTTAACCTGAATATTCCTCGTTATGTAGACAATTTTGAACAGGAGGAAGAAATTGATTTAGATGAGCTGCTTGCAGATATGACAGGTACGGATGAAGAACTAAATAAGGTGCAAAAGGAATTTGTATCTTTGTTAAATGAGCTTGAAACAACCGATAACTCATTGATGGCATCATTAAATAAGTATATTGGAATGATGGAGGGGGGAGCAGTATGAGCAAACCTAAGATTAGATTCAATGGTTTCACAGAAGATTGGGAACAGCGTAAGCTCTCAGAGATAGCTGATAAAGTGACTGAAAAAAATAAAAATAATGAATTTAATGAACCATTTACAAATTCCGCAGAACTTGGAATTGTTAGTCAAAAGGATTATTTTGATCGAGAAGTTGTGAATCAGGAGAATTTGGATGGATATTACATAGTCAAAAATGATGACTTTGTTTATAATCCAAGAATTTCTGTTACAGCTCCTGTAGGTCCGATTAATAGAAACCGACTTGGCAGAAATGGCGTAATGTCGCCGCTTTATACAGTTTTCAAAACACACGGAATAGATAATCTGTATTTGGAATTTTATTTTAAAACAACAAGCTGGCATAGATTCATGAAACTTAATGGAGATTCAGGAGCGAGATTTGACAGGTTTACAATTTCATCAACACAATTCATGGAAATGCCAATACCACTTCCGAATAAAGAAGAGCAAAGAAAAATAGGTGAGTATTTTGCCACCCTCGACCGACTCATCACCCTTCACCAGCGTAAGT
>CANRWA010000061.1 GCA_947643415.1 uncultured Clostridia bacterium
GGATCATTCCTGTCACGTAGAAAAGAGAGAAGCCCGATATAGGGCATTGACACAATTCTTTTGCAACCTTTACTCTTTTGTAATTGGGGTAGAAAAGAGAGAAGCCCGATATAGGGCATTGACACATGTGACCTTAGCATCCTCGCAATAAGTTTTATACGTAGAAAAGAGAGAAGCCCGATATAGGGCATTGACACATTGTATCGAGTAATTCTTCCAATCTTGTCATGATGTAGAAAAGAGAGAAGCCCGATATAGGGCATTGACACATACAATACTCTGCGACTCTTATCAGATGTGTTTCGTAGATAAGGCAGAGGTCATAGTAGGAGTCATCACACGAATAAATGCATGTAATAATTTTCACAGAAAAGGACCTGATTTGCCCCAGGAAGAGCGAATATGAACTTTCAAGAATGGAGACAATATGGAGTATGGACACATAAAAATGCAGGAGTACCCTTAGTAGGTATTTCCTGCATTTTTGCATGACAATATTATTTTTTTCGATTAATTTCTGGTAAGATTGGATCAAGAATCTGCGTTTTTATATTATTAAAAGTAAGGAACTGTTCGAAAATAACTTTTAATATTGCTTGTCTTTTTTCTTCGACAGCATTATTCAAAAATCAGTTACATAGCCCGCTATGCGCCTGATTTTTGAACATCACTCTCGAAGAAAAATCCTGCGCATTATTTAAAAGATATTTTTGAACAGTTCCTAATTATTCTGCGTTTCTTGCAATGGGGGCAAAACATCAGCCCTACATCCGGATTCCAGTTATATCGCTTACCACATTTTGAACATATTCTAAATGCTGGGATTATAGACATGTAATTTCTCCTTTCCAGACCGCCAGGCTCTAAGGAACTGTTAATCGATAAATCTTCACATTTTGGCAGCCTGTAATGTGCGATAATCAGGTTGTTTTCTTTGAAGTTTTCAAAATCGTTATTACAAGGTCAAGTGCAACAGGCAGTACTACTAAAGCGATTTTTTTAACCATATTTCATCACCTCCCCGTTGTTTTTTACACTTATTATTATACATGCTTTATTGGTAGATGTAAGTGTCCGCTTTAGTTAGTATTCTGGTTCTGTTTTCTTTTCTCTTCTTTGCTTATTTACCGAAATTGGTTCACACAAAGATAACATTAGAAAGATCTTTTGTTACCCAATAATATGAAAATGGGATTTTGTTTCTGAGTATGGTACGATGGTATAAACCGGATCTGGACATGATCTGTGGAAGGAGAAAGCGTTATGAATGATAATTTACTAAAAGTGACAAAGAAATGGATGGAATTAGAACGGAAGACCTTGGAACAGAGGAAGGAGGCAGAACTTTTTTATGAGAAATATCTCATAAAATTGATTGAAGAGGACTTTACTGAGCGGAATCAGGAAAAAATTTATGAAGAAGTGGAATACTTTGTTGTATCTGTAGGGACATCATTTGAACCTATTGTATTGAATCTAAAACTTTTTAAGCCTAAAAAGATATTATTTCTCTGTACAGAAAAGACAGAGGATACATTGGGACGGATTGTAAATTATTGTGAACTGGAACCACGCATGTATGAGAAAAGCAAGGTCAGTGAGACGGATCCATTGGATATATACAGGGAGATCAAAAGATATTACCTGCAGTGGAAACGCCCAAGAAAGATGTACATTGATTTTACAGGAGGGACAAAAGCAATGTCGGCGGCAATGGCGATGGCAGGTGCCCTGATCGATGTACAGCTTGTGTATGTGGGGAGTAATGACTATCTTGCTGATTTTCGGATTCCGAATCCTGGTTCAGAGACAGTATTTTATATAAACAATCCACTGACCATCTTCGGTGATCTGGAGATTGAGAAGGCGTTGGTGCTTTTTGAGAGGTATAACTATGCCGGGGCGCAGGATAGGCTTTCTGAGCTGAAAGAGGATATACCAGATCCCAATATACGCCAACAGCTAAATTTTGTTTATTTGCTGGCAAAGGCATATGAGGCTTGGGATGCCTTGGATTTTGTTCCGGCATATGATATGATAGTTTGTCTGAACAAAGAGTTAAAAAGAGATAAAATGATACATCCAACATTTTTATTAATGGATTGTTGTGATCATTTAGAAAAACAGGAAAAGGTGCTGGAGCATTTAAAAAATATTCCGGCAATGATTAAAGCACGGAATAATTTCCAGATATTAAAATCAAAGGATCTGATCATTGCCCTGATGTTCACAATGTACCAGAATGGAACAACCAGAGAATTGCAGGAAAAATATGATATGGCGACACTACTGTTTTACCGTCTGTTAGAGATGATTGAACAAAGGAGGCTGGCACATTATAATCTTAATGTTTCACGGATGGATTATGAAAATATAAAATATAATCTAAAAAATTTGCCTGAGGCGGGGGAGCATCCCAAAGAGGAGAGGTTTGGCGTGTTAAAGGGAAAAGTCTTTAAGATTAAGCAGGAATTATTTGGGAAAAATGTAAGTTCCTATCTTCCAGATCAAGTGTCCTTGTTGGAAGGGTTTATCCTGTTGTATGCGCTGGGGGATCCTATCATGACAGGTGCAGATAAAGACGGAATAAATCAGTTAAGGCGGATCAGGGCGATGGTTTTTCTTCGGAATAATTCTATCTTTGCCCATGGTCTGGGACCAGTGGGTCTGGAAGATTATTTTAAATTCAAAAATTTTGTGACAGAGATATTTCAGCAGTTTTGCAGGATTGAGAGAGTGGGCTATACAGAATATCAAAAAAACATGCAGTGGATCAACCCATTAGAAACTAAGTATTATGCACTGGGAATTGGTGGAGAATGATGGCTGTATTATATGTAAAAGAACAGGGCGCTTATATTCAGAAACAGGGAGAGCGGTTAGTAGTTACAAAGAAGAATAATACGTTATTGGACATACCCATTATTCAGGTGGAGAATGTTTCGGCGATTGGAAATGTGCAGATTACGACACAGGCAATGCACATGATGATGGAACGGGGGATTGATATCAGTTACTTTACTTATTCAGGAAAATATATTGGCCATGCCAGCGCAGACAGTTCAAAAAATATATTTCTGCGCTTTGAACAGTACCAGATTTATCTCGATTTGGAGCGTCGCCTGCAGATGGCGAGAAGAATTGTAGATAACAAAATTCAGAACCAGATGGCAATTATCCGGAATTGCCGTTTTCAGGGAACAGATTATGACTGGAAAGCAGATGTACAACAGATGGAGAAATATAGATTAACACTGCCAGAGAGGAATACGTCCAATGAGATTCTTGGAGTAGAAGGGATATGCAGTAATATATATTTTCGGGCGTTTGGCCATATGCTGAAATGTGATATTTCGTTTCATGGAAGAAACAGGAGACCGCCCAGAGATCCTGTCAATGTGATTATCAGCCTTGCTTATACACTTCTGACGAAAGAGATGTGTGGACTGTTGGAAGCAGAATCTTTTGAACCATATCTTGGTTTTTTGCATGGCATCCGCTATGGGAGAAAATCACTGGCACTTGATATGATTGAGGAATTCAGGCAGCCTGCCATTGACCGTCTTGTGATCATGCTCTTCAATAAAAGAATGATTGGGAAATATGATTTTGAGTTTACGGAAGAGGGCAGTGTGCTTCTGAGTGAGGAAGGATTCCATAAATTTTGTACAGAATATGAGCGCTGGATGACAGGCAAAAATAGTCTTGCTAGGGAACGTTCCTTCCGGGGGTGTATGAAGGATCAGATCGCAGGGTTGAAGCGCACCATTTGCAAAGGGGAAGCATACCAGCCATATTGCTGGGCTGAGAGAAAGGAATGATAGGGAAATTTATATAATAAGTTACGATATAAAATCAGACAGATTACGTGCTAAAATCGCAAAAACTCTGGAGAATTTTGGGAAAAGAGTACAGTATAGTGTATTTGAATTGCGGATTACAGAAAAGCAGTATGAGAACTTGTATAGTAAACTGATCCTGCTAATGTCTGGAGAGAATCCGGGGGATATCCGTATTTACAAGTTGTGTGGGAAATGTGAAAATAATATTAGTGTTATAGGCATTGATCCAAAAGCAGGTTCTTCGCGGATTGATGAGGAGAATATATTCATAATATAGGAAGGAAGCGGGGAAAGAAAAATGAGTCTGTACAATCAGATTATTGATCTGCAGAAATTACATCAGGCATGGAACAGGGTGAGAAAAAACAAACCGGCAGCAGGCGTGGATCATATTACATTTGATCAATTCGAAGACAATAAGAGTGCTGAGTTAAGGAAGCTGAACAAGGAACTGAAAGAGTATACATATCAGGTTCTGCCGGTGAAACGTGTTAAGCTATATAAAGGAGATAAAGAGAGGGAGATTGTACTGTATGCCATGAGGGATAAAGTAATTCAGCAGTCAATAGCGACAGAATTGAACCATATCTATGATCCGCTATTTTCTTCCAGAAGTTTTGCTTACCGCAACAATAAATCAGCACTGAATGCAGTGAACCAGATTGATGGGCTGATAAGGACAGATCAATATAAGTATGTAGCAAAATTGGATATTCTGCATTATTTTGACAGCATTTTGTGGGGGAATTTGGAAAGGGTGTTGAAGAAAAGGATCAGGGAAGAAGATGTTATTGAATTGATCCAACAGAATGTGAAAGGGCAAAGCCTGGAGGAAATGGGTGAATTGGCAGAGAAACACCAGGGAATCTATCAGGGTTCAGCGGTTTCTCCCATACTTTCCAATATTTATTTGATGGAATTTGACCTGAAAATGGAGAAGATGGCAGAAGGGTATTTTCGGTATTCTGATGATATTTTTCTTCTTGCAGACACCAAAGAATTCTTGCAGAAAGTACTTGGGCAGATGAAAGTGGAGCTGGAATGCCTGGGACTGAGATTGAATGACAAAAAGAGTATCTGTGCCTTATTGGAGGAAGGGGTGGATTTTCTGGGATATCATTTTTCTGGGGAGGGAAAGGCGATTCCGGCAAAGGCAGAGGAAAGCTTGAGCGAACGGCTGGAGTTTATGTGGCTTACTTCTGCTGATCTGACTATGGAGGAGAAGCTGGGGAAGGCACTTGAGATCATAGGTGGCTGGGAACAGTATTTTAGGGAGCAGAGGCTGCCGTCCTCGATTATTGAATATACAGCATTGGCATATGCGGCGAGAGGAAAAGAGGATTTTCGTAAAAAGCTGATAAATGAGCGTTCCCGGTATGTAAATATTTATAAGGATATTGCCTGCTATCTGGCAGGAATCTGGAAAGAAAATGATGTGCCTTATCTGGAATTGCTTGAGTATGAGCAATTTTATCAGATCTGGCAGGATATGGATTCGCTGCATAAAATAGATGTCGGGATGGCAGCAGAGCTGCTGGTTTTTTACCGCAGGGAGATAATAGAAGAAAACCAGAATAATGCGGTTGAGCTGATGCAGTTATACACAGATCTGGGGCAATATGAAAAGGCAAAATTCTGGTCAGACAAAAAGATAGGAGCAGGGGAGAAGATAAAATATCTGGAAATGAACATGCAGAGGGGAGGGAATTCCGTAGATATACAATTTACTTCCTCTGGGATAGAGCGTATCATGAAATTATTTATCGGACGTGAGGACCTGTATTGTAAAGAGGTTTTGGGAAAAAACCGCCACCGTAGTTATGAAATGCAGGCAGTGCCGCTTTCTAAGCAGATTCTTGTGGATCACTTGAGAGGGAAGGAGACCATTGGTACTTATATACAGCGGCCAAATGCAACAGTTCATTATATGATCGTAGATATTGATATATCAAAGAAGATCATGCTGCAGTATGAAAGAGGGGATTCGGAATACCAGGCGTATATGGAAAAGGCATGGAAGATAGTAAATAAGATCCTGAAATTGTATCATGAATTTGGAATTCAGGGATATCCAGAATATTCAGGCTGCCGTGGTTATCATGTCTGGCTGTTTTTTCAGGAGTGGATTCCGGTGCGGTATGCTAATATGCTTGCAGAGGTATTGCAGGCCAAATTGGGAGAAGTAGATGAGGGGATCGGTATTGAGATCTTTCCCAACAAGACAAGGATTAAACCAGGTAAATTTGGACAGGCAGTAAAGGTGCCATATGGAATCCATACCAGGACAGAAGAACAGTCGTATTTTCTGGATACTCAAGGAAAGCCAATGGAAGAACTGGATGCGTTTTTGGATAGTATAGCCACATTTTCGCTAAGTGCCATAAAGAAAATACTGGCAGCAAATACGAGACAGAAGGTGCAGGCCTCAGATAAGATGGTAGAGGCAGATCTGGAGGAATTTGGCTCTGTACCAGAGAATATAATGCAGATCTTAGAGAAATGCAACCTGATGCGTTATCTATGCCATAAATCGCTAAAGACCAGCTATCTTACGCATTTTGAACGGCTCTCCATATTATATGTGTTTGGACATATGGGAGAGATTGGGCAGGAATTTGTCCATCAGGTTATGTCCTATACTTTGAATTATCAATACAATGTCACTGATAAATTTATCAAGCGGATTCCTGCCAAACCAGTGAGCTGTATCAAACTTCGGGAGCAATACAAAATGATCACAGCCGAATATGGCTGCAATTGCAATTTCCATCAGTCAAAAAACTGCTATCCTTCACCTGTACTGCATGCCATATCCCACTCATCTGATCTGCCAGAGGGAATTACCTTGCCAACCAGCAGGACATATTCAGAAGAAAAGGCGAAAAAAGTAATGGAGGAAATGAACATACATAAAAAAAGCCAGGAACTCGCCAGCCGCATTCTGGAATTTAAAAAGCAAAAGAGAGGGATTGATGCAGCGATTCACAAGGTTGAGAAGGAGCTGGAGAAGATTTATGATAATGCAGGGATAGACAGCCTGGAGGTGGAGATGGGAGTCCTGGTGCGCCGTAAAAAAGAAACCGGGTATGAATGGCTTATTGAAATTTAATGGCTACGAGGTATTTAACTTTTCGTGTAAGGTTGGATGTGTATAGTGATATTTGAAGTAACACAAATGAGAGGGAGAATTTATGATACAATTGTTTCTGGCAGTGTGCCAGTGCCATAAGGAGCAAAAGAAGGTAGATATGTATAACCTGTATCAGGAAATACTGCAAAAAGCCGCAAGTAATAAACTTAAATGTCCAAATGGCTGCAGGAACTGCACTTTTCATAAAGATGGATCATATCAAAGACAACTTATCTGTTATCAGGAAAATGAGACGCTGGTACATGAGATTACTGTGAGATGTATGGAGTGTAAAGAATGTGGAAAGACTCATGCGATATTACCTTCTATTGTTCTGCCCCACTCTCCGTTCAGTATTCCATATGTAATTGAATTGGTTTACTTTTATCTGAAGCAACATTACTCTTCTGTAGAAGAAATGTGTTTGGCATATGATGTTTCTGTCACGACCTTTTATCGGCTGTTGTGTCGGTTTAAGAGAGATGAGGTATATATGTTAAAGATAATGCAGAGATACTTGCAACAGTTGGGAAAATGTATTGTGTCTTCTTCGGATGTATCATATCTTGTCAGGTTGCTGCGAGGTATTTCTCTGATTGTTTTGGATGAATTGCTTGAAAGTTATTATCAGCAGTATCATTTTGGGTATTTGACTAACAGTTCCTAATTATATTGATTTTGATGATGTTGCTTAATTGCAAAAGTAAATTCCAGTGCAGAAGTAAATTCTAGTGTGTCTTAAAAATTGCCTATTTTTTAATGTTTTGAAAACGTATATTGCTTTTTGACTACAACATATTTGAGTGTGGGTATGTAAAAATAAATATCTTGTGTCAAGTGGAAATTTGTGCGTATATATATCTGTGCAAAAGTAAATTCTACTTGGTCTGTGAGGATTTGCTTGTTTCTTCCTGCTGTTATGAAATAATGCCTTAAGACCGAACTTCGGTCAAGGGTGCTTCGCATCGCTGGTGCGACAAGCCCTTGACAGTATCCCGGTCTTAAGACTAGAGGTAACTAAGCAGGAAAGAAATACTATTTGTTTCTGTGTGAAACAATAAATTCCACTTGTGCAGAGGTAACTTCTATTGAAGAAACAAAGGGTAGAATTTACTTTTGCAATTTAGCTTTTGATGATGTTTTGCAAATTGGACTTGTATGTATTATTTATCTTTGCTATAATAAAAGTGTCATTTCGTTACGCTTTAAATTATTAAAATTTTATAAAAAACAAAAAATAGAGTGAAAAAGTAGATGAAATTGAATTGTCTATACAATTATATGCAAAAATGAAGCTGGAAGATGCCGAAAAATTGTGATTTGTGGAAGGATACCGTAGAAATGGTAGAAACCCGAAGTAGGGTATTGACACATTTCTCTATCACTGATCGTGTCAACTATTATCTTTGTAGAAATGGTAGAAACCCGAAGTAGGGTATTGACACTTATCAGAAACTTTAGCATTACCATATACTCTAGCAGGTAGAAATGGTAGAAACCCGAAGTAGGGTATTGACACACTGTTTCTTTCTTGAGGTTTTCAATATCTAACCTCGTAGAAATGGTAGAAACCCGAAGTAGGGTATTGACACACATGATCAAAATCAACATCTAACGAACTAGAAGAGTAGAAATGGTAGAAACCCGAAGTAGGGTATTGACACATCACCTTTCTTTACATCAATCTCAGGGAAGTCTTTTAGTAGAAATGGTAGAAACCCGAAGTAGGGTATTGACACTCACCTTTCTTTACATCAATTTCAGGGAGATCAATGTAGAAATGGTAGAAACCCGAAGTAGGGTATTGACACAACCTCCTTTTTATTTTTAATTAAAATCTAGAAAGGGTAGAAATGGTAGAAACCCGAAGTAGGGTATTGACACCTCCATCTACCTCTTTTGTGTTAGCTGTCAATTCATGTAGAAATGGTAGAAACCCGAAGTAGGGTATTGACACAACTAATTAGTTGGTAAAATATACAATGATGTTTTTGTAGAAATGGTAGAAACCCGAAGTAGGGTATTGGCATATATCATGGACAGCATCATAATAACTTGATCATTATAATTACGAGAGATACTATAAGAAAAAGCATAAGAATTAGAATACTTTGGTTATACCAGCAATTCCAAAGATGAAAGAAAGCATAAATGTCAGAATGGTGGCAAAGGGAATTTATATTTAATCTGGAGAATATTATGAATTCAACATTACAACATGCATTAGAGATACATTATATAAAGTTGCATTTTACCCTTGAGATAGAAGAGGATACTATTTTACCAGAAAATAAAGGTTCTGCATTGCGAGGTGGTATTGGGGAGATGCTTCTGCGTGCTAACTGTATTCAGAACCGGGAATGTGAAAAATGCTATTTTTTATCAGAGTGTGTAATTCAGCATACATTGTATTCCAAATTTGAAAAAAAGCCCTCCTTTGTGACAACAGGGGAAAGTATAGGTTATGTGATCGAGTGTGAAGATTATCGGAAAAAGTTTACGGTAGGAGATACTTTGAAATTCCAATTGTTGCTTTTGGGAAAAACAGTGGTTTATTTTAATTTATTTTTACAAGCGATTCATTCTTTGGGGATGAATGGACTAGGAACGAATGCCGGACATTTTCATATTCTTCATATTGGCAATAGCAGTGGTGAACCTATTCTTGATAAAACAAATATTTTTATGGAAAAGTATCGGGTGGGAAAGATTAAGGACTATGTTCAAAGCCGCCTGGAAATCTGGAATAAAGATGTTATGCCATCAAAGATAGTATTTGTAACACCACTGACTTTAAAGTATAATGGAAAATTTTTAAATGAATTTAATATGGATTCTATTATAAGAAGTGTCAAAAGAAGAATTTATATGCTGGACTGTTTTGAAGGGGTTGAGGGCGATTTGGCATATAACTGGGATTATCCGGTTCCGCAGATTAAATGGCAGAGAGCGTATCGAATAAAGGTACGGCGGTTTTCTTCACGCAAACAAAGTGCTATGTACCTGAATGGGATTCGGGGGGAATTGGAGATAGGGCGGATTGAACCGGATACATTGGAATTATTGCTGGCGGGTGAACTGGTTCATATTGGAAAGAATACCAGCTTTGGCTTCGGTAAATACTGGCTGGTAGAATAATTTTAGTCTGGCTATACTGGTCAGATCTTTTTCTTCTGTATAATATCTGCAATCCGTTGAAAGAGCCTGCCATATGCTTTGGCGATGATCCCCACCACGAGAGCGGCTATAACAGTTCCTTCACGGACTCCTTTCAGGCTGTGGAATAAGAAAAGGGAAATGATGACAGCTACGATGGTCATGGAGGCATCAAAACATACCTTTGTATTGCCAAAGTCTGTTTTCCAGCGGATTGTGATTGCCCGGACAAAGGATTCACCAGGCAGCATAATGACGCCGGCAAATACTTCGAAATACACGCCAAGGGCGAGGATCAGGCATCCGATGAGAAGGAAAATGATCTTGAGTAAATAGGTTGCCGGGTGAAGCCAGCCAAGAAGAAGCATGGTCCAGTCGATGAAATAGCCAAAAAGGACAGCGACGATGACCTGCAGCAGATCTGCTTTCCTGAAATCTTTGCCTAGAATACAGATTTGCAGGAGAACCAGCAGTACATTAAATATAATAGTAAAGTTTCCTAAAGTAAGGGGAAAACCAAGGCTCAGCACATAAGGGATGCTGGAGATCGGAGAGGTTCCCAGATCTGCCTTTGTGATAAAGCTCACTCCCAGGGAACTGATAAATAATCCGATAAGGAAGATAAGATATCTTTTCAATAATTCTTTTTTAGTCATTTTAGTTTCCATTTCTTTCGCTGCCTCCATTTTCACAAATGTTTTCATAGACAAGGGAAAGCAGGCGGATCAACTGCTCCTGTTCCTGGCCTGACATATTCTGGAAAGCTATTTTTTCAAGTTTGTTAAATTCAGTGTTGATCTGGCACTGGATCTCCCTGCCTTTTTTTGTCATATGGACATAGAGGGTGCGTCGGTTTCCTTCTTTCATGGAGCGTGTGATCAGATCTTTTTTCTCCATGCCAGCCAGCAGCGAGGTCAGGGTGGCAGGTTCGATATGACAGCCCTTTGCAATTTCCTTTTGTGAAGAACCGTCATGATCTTGTAGATAATCCAGAACCTTTGGCTGTCCTGCAGAGAGCCCAAGCCCTCTCACATTGGCGAATAGCTGTTTCTGGAAGGTCATGTGATTTGCCATTAGCAGATAATGAAGTGTATAGCATGAAAGTGAAAGGGAGTCAAGATGCGATGTTATCTGTAATGGACGCCGAATGAGGAAAGATAGGAGGAGATCCATGCCAAGAGAGGATTTTTGCATCATCATATCATAAAAAAGCATTTTAGGGCATAGATTGTATAAACACTGTTTCAGGGGGAGAACTTGAATCAATATCATATGCATCAGACGCCGATCGAGGAAAGGGCGGTAGCAGTGGCAGAATATATTGTTGCGAACAATGCTACTGTGCGACAGACAGCGGCACGGTTTGGCGTAAGTAAGAGTACGGTACATAAGGACGTGACAGAGCGGCTTCTAAGAATAAATCCTTCTCTTGCCGCCCAGGCGAGGAAAGTACTGGATGTGAATAAATCCGAGCGTCACATACGGGGAGGCCTGGCGACCAAAGATAAGTACCTGCGTGAAAGGCAGCACATAATGTAAAAAAGAGCAGTCATTTGGCAGACCGAGTTGCTGGGTGGCTGTTTTATATTGTGTTTTACAACATATCGGGCTATAATATTTCTAAAAGGTCTGAATAGGAGAAAAGGAATATGAATGAATTACAAAAGGCGATTGAGAGAATTGCATATGAGGACAAAAAATTTCCGCAGGAAGCATTAGAGGTAATTATTGCGAATAAGGAAGAGGCAATTCCTTATTTGCGCAATGCAGTAGAGAAGGCAATGGAAGAAAAATATGAGCTGGAAGAGGGATATTTTGTATAATACATATAATGGAGATATGGAGCTTCTGAAAAATGCTGCTTTGAACAGCCATATTGATGAATATGTCAGATCAGGGTTGATTGATGTCATGGGGCAGTTATATCTTGATGGCAGCTTAGATGAGAAAGCGTGGAAAACATTTATCGCAGAGGGTGTACACAGTGGGCAGGAGTATAGTTATTTCTACGCTGGACTGGCAGATGCTATCTGTCAATGCCACTTTGCTGAGATGCTTCCGGAAATACGATATATGCTGGACAATGATTTGTTGGATGAGATGGCTATGGGAAAATATGATTCCTGTGTGGATTGTATGTTCGAATATAGGAAGCATGATGATAGATTCTGTAAATCTCCAGTAAATACGATTAATATGCTGAAACATTGGGCTATGTTTCAGGATGAATCCAGTGAAAAAGAGGGACAAGAGAGATTAAGAGAATTAAAAAAATCGTTACTATTGGAATCACGTAAAAGCTCCGATCCCAAGGTGGGTAGAAATGATCCCTGCCCATGCGGCAGTGGGAAGAAATATAAATTCTGCTGTATGAATAAACCGGCATCACCATTAGATTCTATCGAAAGTGCTTTGGGGCGGGATAAGGTGCTGCAGAGATATCCATATACCGGGGAGGATAGGCAGGAGGGCAGGATATATCTAAGGGATTATTTTGATTCAGAGAGTATCGAGATCGATAAAATATTATATCTGGGTTTGATGGAACGCCCAGGGTATATCTGGCTTAGAGATGAAGAAAAGGAAGAAAAGCGATGCCAGGGGTACTTGAGTCTGGCATTTGAGATGTTCATAGAAAAAGCAGAAAAGGAAAATATTCAGAATTTTGAGGAGTATGACCAAAGGTTTAGCATCCATTATTTTTGTGAGGAATGGATGGGCGAATTACTGCGGCTGTCAAAGAAGGAAAGGAATGATGAACTTTATAGGAGAGTGAATAAATATTTTCAGGAAATGAGAAATATGTCTGGATCATGAAAGGGGTTATGAAAGATGAGGCAGTGTATAAGATTCCGATGCAAAGTGATTTTTGTATTGATACTTACAATAGGAATCCTATTATCCCATACTGCAGTAAGCACATCTTTGGCGCAGACAGGTCTGGATAGCGGAGAAATTTATGCAGAATACGAAATTGGAGAAATTGTCGGACACCGAGAGAAAGGGTGGTATGATGGAGGAATTTAAACGGGAAGGTTTTTTAGAGTGAAGAGGTATGGGTAATGGAAAATAGGAATAAGCCGGGCCGTCCATGGCGGCGTTTGATAGGAACAAAACAATTTTATAAAAAGCTGCTTTTGCTGGCAGTACCTATCATGATACAAAATGCCATTACGAATTTTGTTGGTTTTTTGGATAATATTATGGTAGGCCAACTGGGGACGGAGCCGATGTCGGGTGTGGCGATCGTCAACCAGTTGATTTTTGTTTTTAATCTGCTGGTATTTGGCGGGCTGTCGGGTGCCGGCATATTTGGGGCACAGTTTTATGGACATGGGGATCATGAGGGCGTGCGGGATACATTCCGGTTTAAGATAATCTTTGGCATGGCCATCGCGGTGGTGGCTTTTGCTGTTTTGCTTGCTTCGGGAGAAAGCCTGATCCGGTTGTATCTGACAAATGGAGAAAGTGGCAATCTTCGGGAAACATTTTTATATGGAAAAGAGTACCTTATGGTTATCCTGCTGGAGATCATACCTTTCGTGGTGGTACAGATCTATGCCAGTACCCTTCGGGAGACCGGGCAGACAATGCTGCCCATGTTTGCCGGGATCATTGCAGTATTTGTCAATCTGGCAGGGAATTATGTATTGATCTTTGGAAAATTTGGTGCCCCACGGATGGGTGTGGCAGGAGCTGCTGCGGCTACCGTTCTGGCGCGGGTTGTGGAATGTGCAGTTGTCATAATCTGGACTCATGTGAACAAAGAGAAGAACCAGTTTATCACAGGTGCATATCGCAGTCTCCGGGTGCCAAAGAAGCTTGCCCTGGATATAATAAAGAAAGGCTCGCCTCTGTTTGTGAATGAGGCTCTCTGGTCAGCAGGCATCGCACTGGTGAACCAGTGTTTCTCCATGCGCGGATTTACTGTGGTGGCGGCGACCAATATATCATCAACCATTGGAAATCTTTTTAATGTTGTCTTTATTGCCATGGGAAGTGCTGTTGCCATTATGGCAGGACAGCAGCTTGGGGCAAGTGAATTCGATAAGGCGAAAGATACAGCGGCAAAGGTGATTGCATTTTCAGTTTGCTGTACACTCTTTACCAGCCTGTTGATGATTCTCTTATCAGGTGCATTTCCAGGCTTGTATAATACGTCAGTTGAAGTGCGGGGGATGGCAGGCTCCATGATACGGATCACAGCATATCTTATGCCGATGCAGGCATTTCTCCATGCTGCTTATTTTACGATCCGGTCTGGAGGCAGGACAGTTATCACGTTTCTTTTTGACAGTGGATTTTCCTGGTGTGTGGCGATACCTTTTATATATTGTATCGTACATTTTACGGGACTGCCAATCCTGGTTGTCTATACACTCTATTATTCACTGGATTTTATCAAGGCGGCAGTGGGTTATGTCCTTCTGAAGAAGGGGATCTGGCTGCAGAATATTGTAGCAGCCTAGGTCAACGGCGCTAATTTGAAAAGGGTTCAAATTATCGCCGTTTACCTAGGGGAAATAGTATCAGGACTTGTACAGTCTGCAGGAATGAGGAGGCATAGATATGGCAATGTGGAATCCGTGGCGTGGGTGCCACAGACATAGTGAGGGATGCAGGTATTGTTATATTCATAAGGGCGGCTTTAAGCGTGGAATTGATACGGACAATATTGTAAAGACGGATAACTTCTACGCCCCTATTGCGAAAAATAAATCGGGGAAATACAAAATCAAATCGGGGCAGACTGTATACCTCGGTTTTTCTACGGATTTTTTGGTTGAGGATGCCGATGAATGGCGCTCTGAGTGTTGGAAGATGATACAGGAGCGTTCCGACCTGCATTTTCTATTTTTGACAAAGCGTATTGATCGCTTTATGGATTGTATCCCGGAGGACTGGAACGATGGATATGATAATGTTACGGTTGGCTGTACGGTAGAAAATCAAGATAGGGCGGATTACAGGCTTTCCATTTTCGACAAACTTCCTATCAAACATAAAAATATTATCTGTCAGCCATTGATTGAGGAAATAAATCTTACCGCCTATCTTGATAATGTTGAATTAGTCGTAGTTGGCGGCGAATCAGACAGAAATGCCAGACCGCTTGACTATGCGTGGGTGCTTTCCATACGGGAACAATGTATCGCCCACAGAGTACATTTTGAGTTTCGGCAGTGCGGGACGCATTTTATCAAGGATGGAAAGAGCTATACTCTGTCTACCCGTGACTTATGCAGCCAAGCCAGAAAGGCAAATATCAATTGTTAAATCACTGCCTCTCTTTTTTGTGCAAGGATAGAGAGGAAAAGCCTGAGAATATACCCCATAATAATTAAGACAGATTTATGCACAATATGTGCGGATAAGGAGGTATCTCATGGAATGGGTTGAGAGATTAAATCAAAGCATAAACTATATTGAGGAACATTTAACAGATGAAATTGACTATGGACAGCTTGGGCGGATTGCCTGAATAACCATAAAAACAAAAAATGCCAGTGAAACCGCTCCAAGCTGTATCGGGTCATCCAAAAGTCCAATAAAATATGTTTCTGTTAAATTATAGATAAGGGAAACGATTGTGGATAGCACTGTGGGAATAGCCAGCCTCAAAATTGCCTTGGGAACTGGCATATTTACCATAATGTCAAAATTGTCTTTTTTCATTAACCGCTTTTCTTCCATACAATGTTCCATTACTCGGCCTCCATAGACAGCCGTTCCTTCATAGACCCGTTTGAGTGTAATATTATTGACGCGTATCTGAGGGGATCAGAAAACTAAAATTATTGGTTTAAATCTGCAGCCTGATTGGTCATATTATATGAACAGTTTGCCGGCTGGCGGTTCGTTATGATCCGATCCAAATATAGTGATGAGTCTCTGTGATCATTTCGATTTTCCCACCATTTGCCAATGCGACATGGATAGACGGCTTATTATGGTTCCGAATCGTAAGCAGCAATTTATTCTCGCGTAGGCAAAGTGAGGATGGTGCAAATAAATTTGCACCATCTGAGCGTGCCCGCGGGGTCAATACCCCGATTTTTTTGCTTTCATTGATCAGGGATAACAGAAGCTTTTTACCAAGTCCCCTGTTTCTTGCAGAAGGAACAATGGCATACCCAATGTTGCCTCCGTTTTCTTTCAGCGCCTCTGTTAAAAAATGACGTACTTTGCCATAACCTACAGGACAGTTATTCTCAAAAAACCAAAATGTTGTTTCTGGAACTTTCCATCCATCCACAACACCTGTCTGCTCAGAACTTTTAGCGGCCTTCTTTAACCATTCTTTGTACTCGTCAAAGGTTTTGCCCTTCACCGGATTGATGAATCCATTTTCATCCGCAGGTAATTCCTGCAGCATTTCGTAGATGTCCCGCCCATCATCTATGCGGAGTTTTCTGATGTCTACACACATTACAATACCTCCCGGGTGTACTCCATTCTCAGGAATTTACTCTTAGCTCAACGGCGGTGCCGTTAAGCTATATCGCTTTTTTATAAATTAACATTCCGTTACCATAAGGGTCATCTGCTGCTCCTAATTCTTCTCTGACAAATTCATAACCATTCTTTTCAAGAACTTTTACCGAAGCATTATTCCCATGCATAACACGTCCATATAAAATATCAATTTCAAAATGTTCAGTTATATATTTTGACATTGCCTTTAAAAGTTCAGTAGCATACCCTTTACCGCTATGTTTTTTACAAATTCCATAACCGATTTCGACCTCATTCCGGCTTCCTTCGACTTCATTTACACCCGTATCGCCTATTAATTCGCCGGTATTTTTTAACTCTACAGCCAGTACAAATGGCAAATGTTTCTTATTAACACAATCGATATAGAAATTGATTGCATCTTTTGTTTCCTCAATATCTGTATAACTTTCATTTGGAATCCATTTTTTGACCTCCTCTTCCAAATGGTTTTTATACAAATATTGGGCATCATCAAGCTCAAATTTTCTAATCTTCAAATGTTCTGTTTCAAATATGTACTCCATATCTTATTCCTCCTAACTAAGATTAATGGCGCCAATTTGAACCCACCGTTCAGCTAGTGTACTGTTAATCCCCACCTTATAGGGAGACTGGCGGGTGAATATTTTCTGATTGTTCCATGTCATTATTTTATCATAAAGACACACACAATGCCATGCATATTTTCTTACCCTTCTTTGCCTCTCTGTAGTGGCATATCTATGGTTGTTATCAAATGAAAAAGACTATGACCATATATCATTACTGTCATAGCCTTTTATGGATTATTGGGGACCTGTCTTATATCTCCCTCCTGCCAGACTGCCTTCTAATCAAAAGCCCCCTTCTATAATGATCCAGATCCACGCTGTCGTCCCGGATACCGGGAATCCTTCCATCATCGGCATACTGCCACATACTGTAGGAACCCCAGTTTCCTGTCTCCGGCCGCTGTACCCCATAGGCGGCGACCCAGAGAGGATATCTTGTAAGCTGCCGGTCAGTAAAGGTATTGACAGCATTATTGCTGTCTGAATAGATGGCGGGCCTGTGGTGGGTATAGTGTTCCAGTTCCCGCAGATAGGTAAGGGAGATTCGGTTGATCTCTTCTTTATTTAATCTTCCAAAACTTTCAAAATCTAAAACCGGCCGCAGGTCATAATGGTAGGGGGCAATGGTGCGGGCAAAAAAACGTGCCTGTCTGCGTGCCTGTTCTACACTCCGTGCCGTTACATAATGGTAAAATCCGGTATGGAGACCATGTCGGTGTGCTTCCCTGTAATTGCGGCGGAACTGGTCATCGACATAGCTGCTCCCGACGCAGGCGCGGATATAGGTATAATGGATACCAGAGCGGGATACCCTCTCCCAGTTAATCCTTCCCTGCCACTCACTTACATCAATGGCGTTCCGTTCCCGGGCCATATGGGAGAGTTCGCTTTGCGTAGGACGGGTGGCATCCTGGTTGGTAGCAGTATGGCTGCAAAATGGATGCTGACTGAGAAAATAAGGAAAAATTCGTCGTAACATGAGGACTTCCTTCATAGGTTGTTATTATAGTATATGCCAATGCGGGAAAAAAGTGCTGTCACGAAATCTTTGTCGAAAACTTGTACTTTTTGCTGAATGTGCTATAATGATAATATCTATTGAAAAATTCTGTAAAGGAGGAAATTTCATTGGGACAGTCAACCTTTAAGGGGGGAACCCATCCATATGAGGGCAAGGAGCTGAGTATGGATCGTCCGATTCAGGTGATGGAACCGAAAGAGGAACTTGTTTTTTCCATGAGCCAGCACATCGGAGCCCCTGCAACACCTGTCGTCGCTGTAGGGGATACGGTGAAGATGGGACAGATCATTGGTGAAGCAAGTGGGTTTATTTCAGCCAATATCGTAAGTTCAGTATCCGGGGAAGTAAAGAAGATTGAGCCAAGGCTATTGTCGTCTGGCGCAAAAGCTACTTGTATAGTAATCGCGAATGACGGTCAATACACACCGGTGGAGGGCCTCGGAGAAGAGCGGGATTACACCCAATTATCCAAAGAGGAGATTCGCCAGATCATCAAAGATGCTGGTATCGTCGGCATGGGGGGTGCCGGATTTCCAACGAATGTGAAAGTAACCCCGAAAAATGAAGAGGATATTGATTACGTCATTGTAAATGGTGCAGAATGTGAGCCGTATCTGACATCAGATTATCGCCTCATGTTGGAGAAGCCAGAGGAGATCATACAGGGACTGCGTGTCGTATTATCTCTGTTTGACCATGCGAAGGGCGTGATTGCCATTGAGGACAATAAACCAGAGGCGATCACAAAACTTCAGTATCTGACAGAGAGCGACCAGGATATTGAGGTGAAACCTCTGAAGACCAAATATCCGCAGGGGGCAGAACGTCAGGTCATCTATGTGGCAACGGGACGCAGGATCTATTCTAAGATGCTTCCGGCAGATGCAGGATGTATCGTGGATAATGTACAGACGATCATTGCCATCTATAATGCTGTGTGCAGGAATATTCCGAGTATGAGCCGGGTCATCACACTGACAGGGGATGCCATGGCGAAGCCACAGAATTATGAAGTCAAGTTTGGTATGAGCCATGCTGAGATGCTGGAGGAAGCAGGCGGTCTGAAAGAGGGAGGCGCGCAGAAGCTGATCTCCGGCGGTCCGATGATGGGTATGGCAATGTATGACCTGAATACGCCAGTTACAAAGACAAGTTCCTCGATCCTTGCCATGAGCAAAGATGAAGTGGCGGAGTGGGAACCAACCAATTGTATCCGGTGTGGCCGTTGTGCTACGGTATGTCCGAGCCATCTGGTGCCTCAGATGATGGCACAGGCAGCAGAGAGGGATGATCTGGAATATTTCCAGAAGATCAATGGTATGGAATGTTATGAATGTGGTACCTGCACCTTCGTCTGTCCGGCGAAGAGGCGCCTGACACAGATCTTTAAGCAGGCAAGGCGTGCAGTTATGGATGCTGGTAGAAAGAAGTAGCCCAGACGCAATAGAATGGAGGATAAGAAAATGGAAGAGAAATTATTGAATGTGTCTTCATCTCCTCATGTGCGGGACAATTCTTCTACGAAGTCCATCATGAGAGATGTAGTGATCGCACTGATTCCGGCAACATTAGTCGGTATTTATAATTTCCGTGTCAGTGCGTTGCTGGTTATACTGACAACCTGTGTAACCTGTGTGCTGTCAGAGTATATCTGGCAGAGATGTATGAAACAACCGATCACCACAAGTGATTTCAGTGCCCTTCTCACGGGCCTTTTGCTGGCACTGAATCTGCCCGCCACGATCCCTTTGTGGATGTGTGTCATCGGCGGCGTATTTGCGATTATTGTAGCAAAACAGATGTTTGGTGGACTGGGACAGAACTTTATGAATCCGGCGCTGGCAGGACGATGCTTTATGATGCTGTCCTTCAGTAGTGCTATGACAAGTTTTACGATTAAAGAAGGCAGCAATATCCTATATGGTATCGCAGTGGATGCCAACAGCAGTGCGACACCACTGATGCAGGTGAAAGAAGCAGCTTCCACAGGAGGCTCCCTTCCGGATCTCCTGAAGATGTTCCTGGGAACTACCACAGGTACGATCGGTGAGACATCAGCTGCAGCGATCCTTCTTGGGGCAGCCTACCTTCTGGTGCGCCGTGTTATCGACTGGAAGATTCCGGCATGTTATATCGGTTCTTTTGTGATATTCAATTTCCTGTACTCGTGTGTATCAGGTGGTATGGCGACATCACCATATCCGATATTCTTCGAGCTGTGTGGCGGCGGGCTTTTGCTGGGGGCCTTCTTCATGGCGACGGACTATGTGACCAGTCCTATCACAACGAAAGGAAAGATCATATTTGGTATCCTGCTCGGCCTTCTGACAGGATTGTTCCGTTTCTTCGGTGAGTCTGCCGAGGGAGTATCTTTTGCTATCATCATCGGCAACCTCTGTGTTCCGCTGATCGAGCGTTATACCGTTCCAAAAGCATTTGGAAAGGAGGGCAAGGCAAATGAATGAGAATAAGAGCAGTATGGTCAAAGATGCCGTAATCCTCTGTCTGATCACGCTGATCCTGGGTGCTGTGCTGGCTGGTGTCTATGCCATTACAAAGGACCCGATCGATGCAGCACAGGAAAAGACCAATAATGAGGCATGCCAGGCTGTTGTGGCAGAGGGCGATTCGGTACTAGATAATGATGAGGCTGTTGTTAAGGCAGCGACGGATTATCTGGCTGGTCATGACCTTTCTAATGCGGAGACGAAAGATGGTGACCTTCTGGCAAATTATCTTGTGATCGAGCAGATCCATGCGACGCAGAATGGCGGTAAAGTATATCTTGCTTCTGCCAGCAAAGGATATGGCGGTGCCATCGGATTTGCCCTGGGTGTGGATGCCAATGGGGCAGTAACAGGGATCTCCATTACTTCCCAGGCAGAGACAGCAGGTCTTGGGGCGAACTGTGAGAACGAGGACTGGCAGAAAGGTTTTGCCGGTAAAGTAGCGCCACAAGATCCTTCTAAGGAAATGTATAATAAAAATGAATCAAATGAATCCCAGGTTCAGGCTTTATCTGGTGCGACTGTGACATCCCGTGCCATTACAAGAGCTGTCAAGGGTATTCTGTTATTTGATGAAACAGTAAGGGGGGCTAATTAATGAGCAAGTATACAGAACGTCTTCATAATGGTATCATTAAGGAAAACCCTACCTTTGTTATGATGCTTGGTATGTGTCCGACGCTGGCAGTTACATCTTCTGCCATCAATGGACTTGGTATGGGACTTTCCACCACGGTTGTACTGATCCTGTCCAATATGTTGATCTCGGCATTGCGGAAGATCATTCCGGATAAAGTGCGTATCCCGGCATTCATTGTAGTAGTTGCCTCTTTTGTGACCATTGTCCAGCTTCTTCTGCAGGCATATATTCCGTTCCTGTACAGTGCGCTGGGTGTGTATATCCCGCTGATTGTGGTAAACTGTATCATCCTTGGCCGTGCAGAGGCATATGCTTCCAAAAATCCGGTTATTGCTTCGGCATTTGATGGAATTGGAATGGGTCTTGGATTTACGCTTGGCCTGACACTCATTGGAATCTGCCGCGAGATCCTCGGCAGTGGCGCTATCTTTGGATTCAAATTTATTCCGGATGGTTTCCAGATCTCCATCTTTGTTATGGCACCAGGTGCGTTCTTCGTACTGGCTGCCCTGACTGCCCTGCAGAACCGGATGAAGATGCCAAGTGCGACAAATGTGGATTCTGAAGGGGACGAAATGTCAATAGAAGAAAAGGGGGCTGATGAATAATGGGTTTATTTACGATTCTCTTTACGGCAGCGCTGGTAAGTAACTTTGTACTGAGCCAGTTCCTTGGTATCTGTCCGTTCCTTGGTGTATCCAAGAAGGTAGAGACTGCAGCCGGCATGGGCGGAGCCGTAATCTTCGTTATTACGATCGCCTCACTTATCACAAGTACATTGTATAATCTGCTTTTGCTTCCAAACCATCTTGAGTATCTGAACACCATTGTGTTCATCCTTGTGATCGCAGCACTGGTTCAGTTCGTTGAGATGTTTATGAAGAAGTCGATGCCTGCACTGTACAAATCACTGGGTGTATATCTGCCATTGATCACTACAAACTGTGCGGTTCTTGGTGTGGCACTCCTGAGTGTGCAGAACAACGATAATATTCTGGAAGCTACCATCCGTGGCATTGGTGCTTCCGTAGGATTCTTCTTGGCTATCGTGCTGATGGCAGGAATCCGTGAGAAACTGGAAAACTGTAACATTCCGTCAGCGATGAAAGGAACGCCGATCGTGCTGATCACAGCCGGGCTTATGGCGATCGCTTTCTGTGGCTTTGGCGGCGTGAGCTTTTAGGTAAAGGAGGAAATCGAAATGACAACTATTATTATCTTCTCGGTGGTACTCCTTGCTGTACTTGGTATCTTGATTGGTATTCTGCTTGGCGTGGCAGCAAAGGCATTTGAGGTTAAGACAGATGAGCGTGTTGTGCTGGTCCGTGAGTGTCTGCCGGGAAACAATTGCGGTGGCTGTGGCTATCCGGGATGTGATGGCCTTGCAGATGCCATCGTGGCAGGTGATGCTCCTGTCAATGCCTGTCCGGTAGGCGGTGCCCCGGTGGCAGGAAAGATTGGAGAGATCCTTGGTGTAGAGGCGGGGTCCTCTGTCCGTCAGGTTGCTTATGTGAAATGTGCTGGAACCTGCGAGAATGCTTCCAATAAATATAACTATGTCGGTGAGATGGACTGCCGCCGTGCGGTAATGGTACCGGGACGCGGTGATAAGGCATGTGCATATGGCTGCCTGGGCCTTGGCTCCTGTGTGGAGGCATGCCAGTTTGATGCTCTGTCGATCAAAGATGGCATCGCCTTTGTGGACAAAGAGAAATGTGTTGCCTGCGGTAAATGCGTGGAAACCTGTCCAAACCAGGTGATCAGCTTGATTCCTTATGATTCAGCCTATGCTGTCCAGTGTAATTCAAAGGATAAGGGCAAGGATGTCATGAGTGTCTGCAAGGCCGGATGTATCGGCTGCGGCCTCTGTGTAAAACAGTGTGAGTTTGAAGCTGTTAAGGTGGAGAATAATATCGCAGTGATTGATGCAGAGAAATGCCAGGGTTGCGGCAAGTGTGCAGAGAAGTGTCCGAAGAAGATCATTCATCCATTGGGTTAAACCACGAGCGTCACGCTTCGCGAGACTGCTCGGGTTCGTGGACGCGCTTGGATAGTCTTGTGCAAGCACAGACATATCCTCACTTTGCCTTCGTGCAAATAAAAGAAAAAGGGCTGTCGGGAAATTGGTTCTTTCTGAACTTTGGGTATATTAAGATATAAAATAAGCTGGCATTAATGC
>CANRWA010000062.1 GCA_947643415.1 uncultured Clostridia bacterium
GCTTTATCTCATTTGAGTCAGATTCTTCCTTATATTCAAAAAATATCCTGTCATCCCTTGCTTTTTTCTTTTGATACGTTATCCTTACATGTTTCTGTGCATTTGCCACCTCAACCTTTTTTACTTTATATTTCTTAGAAAGGTTGGCAAGGGTATATGTCTTACAATCTGTCTTCTCCGAAATTTCCTCCACCGAATCAAACTCTTCCCATACCACTTCCATAGAAGCACCCATAGTTACCGCACCTCCCGGTTCACCTTCCGGGTATTTGTGATCCAGTGTAATATATTGGTTGCGGATCAGTACCACACTCACACAAAGCACGATAAATGCTGCCGCCACTGCACCGATCCTCCTCGGAGAAAATCTCAATGGCCATTTCGGGCGGCCCGTATGTGAAGAAACATCATTTCTGTTTTCTTCCAAAGGCTGGTCCACTGTATCCTTGCAGGATCTCAGGACATTGGCAAGAATACGTGCCCTGTCATCATCACTAAGGGAAATCTCTTCCATCGCTGCTCTATATTCTTCCTTCATAGCCACTATACTCCTTTCTCCAGATTTTTGTACGAAGAGCCGTCTTTCATCCTGCCGAGTTTCTCTGCCAGCTTTTCCCGTCCGCGCTTTAAAAGCGACCGTACTGTCGCTTCTTTTTTATTCAGGATACCGGCAATCTCTTTTGTCGTGTACTCTTCATAATAATATAAATGCAGGACGCTTCTATATTTCTCCGGAAGCGACATCATACCCTGCAGCACCTCGCTCTCATCTTCCGATGCAGGCTGCTCCTCTGCCGCAATATCAAATCCATCCGGCAATGAAGTCTGTTTTTTATATGAGGCAGATTTCAGATAGTCCTTACAGAGATTTACCGCTACCTGAAGCAGCCACGCTTTCATCTGTTCCTCTGTCTCGAAACATATCTTTGACTGCATAAACCGTATCAATGTATCCTGAACAATATCCTCTGCGTCTTCGCGCCGTTTCAGATAAGAATATGACAACCTTAATATATCATTACCAAAAAGGGTCAGGGCAATCTCTACCGCGCCCGATGGATTTGCCTCCACATCTATCATCTCTCCACCTCACTTTTTGTCCCACCAGAAGATCCGGATCGTGCAGGGCTTTATCCATCCTTCTGTAAATAGAACGATTGAATATAAATAAATGTTGCATTTTTAGAATAAATTTATAGACACTTTTTTATTTTAGCATTATTTGCTGTGATTTACCAGCATGGATTTTTTGTCAGCATGCTGGTAAATCTCATAAAACTATGTTATACTCTTTTTCATATGATGTTCCGTGCTGTTTTATAAACGCACAGCCAGACCTGGGAAATAACGTAACATTTCCTTATAAAGAGCGGAGGATTACCATGGATTCAATCTGGATCAATGCACCGGCTAAGATCAATATCGGCCTTGATGTTCTCAGACGCCGGGAAGACGGTTATCATGAAGTTAAGATGATCATGCAGAGCATACGGCTTTTTGACCGGCTCACCCTTACCAAGACAGATATGCCGGGTATTCATCTTACTACAAACCTTTCTTTTCTTCCTGTCAACAGAGATAATCTGGTGTATCGGAGCGCCAGTCTCCTGATGGAAGAATTTGGCATTGAAGGCGGGCTCTCCATTCATCTGGAAAAACGCATTCCTGTTGCTGCCGGTATGGCAGGCGGAAGTACTGACGCCGCCTCCTGTATGCTTGCCATGAATGACCTCTATAACCTGGGATTAAGTAAACACCAGTTGATGAAGCGTGGTGTCACACTGGGGGCAGACATACCTTACTGCGTACTGAAAGGAACCGCCCTCTCAGAGGGCATCGGGGAAAAACTTTCTACTCTCCCGCGCACCCCGGATTGCTTTATCCTCATTGCAAAACCGGGAATCCATGTATCGACCCGATTTGTCTACTCAAACCTGGTCCTAGATGAAGACACACCACATCCGGACATAGACAGGATGATTCAGGCTATGAAACAAAAAGACCTGGAAGATCTGTGCCGGCATATGGGAAATGTTCTTGAGACCGTAACGATCCCGGCACATCCTGAAATTGCCCATATCAAGGAATGCATGGTGGCAAACGGTGCCATTGGCTCACTGATGAGCGGCAGTGGCCCGACTGTATTTGGAATATTTGATGATATGGATAAAGCGAAGGCAGCAAAAGCGAAATGCCAAGAACTGCCTTTTAAATGTTTTGTATTTGTGACAGATCTTTACCGATAGATAACATATAGAAGAAAGGGGGAGGGTCTTATGATTCGGCAGGCATCCCAACAAAAAAAATGGCTTTTTCTGCCTCTTGTTGCTGCCATGATCCTGGCCGGCATCCGGACAGGACCTGCTGCCGCTTATCTGGATGCTTTTCCGCCCGATGCCTCCCTCCAGGCAGCAAGGCTCCGGCAGGTCGTAATCATACCATACCATGATATCATAACAGCAGAGAACCTGGGAAGAAACAGCGCAGAATCGGTTATTGCCTGCAGCATCCGAAACAGGGGAAATATGATATACCGGATAACGGATTCCTGTCTGCCTGCAGACGCAGCAGCATTCGCATTCCCTTTCCTTTGCACAGGTTCTGCCCTCCGCCGGCGAAACCGACAGCTCTATGTCCGTTCCTGGATCATCCGCTACATCCATGACCAGGATGGTGAAAAAGATGGTGCATTTTCCTCTTAAATATAGTATTAATGCCACTCAAAGCGGCATACCGGTTTAAGAGGAAAGGAGCTGGGAATATGGTTGTAAAGATCATTATCGGTGTATTGATCGTTGCGGCAATTGCTGTATTTGCTTACAAGATCGATAACCCGAAAAAATAAATTTTATCCATAGAAAATATTATAAATATGTAAAACTCAAAGAAAGGGCTGGCGGAGCAAGAACCCCTTTACGGTTCTTGCTCCGCACATGGCGAAAACAAAAAAGAACCTCCCACCTGTGGAGGTTCTTATTCCATTCTGTGTTTCCGGATAATTTCCTGATACCGCCGGCTGGAAGCTTCCATTTCAAGATCCTCTTCCATCTCTTCCAGTGCTGCTTCTTCTTTATCCAGTTCTTCCAGGAGACCAAACAGGTCATCATCTGTAAAAAATTGCTCCATACCCTGACCTCCTCTCCTTTTTTTATATCATATCATAAAAAAATGCTCTGTACAAGCAATTTCCCTTGCAAATAATAGAAATATACTATATACTGATTATGTTTACTTTACCATATACTTCATGTGGACAAGTGGACATTCTATATACTTATGTTTATGAAAGAGAGGAGTTTAATCATGGAAGAAAATGTAATCTTTAACACAGAGGATGTGACAAACAACAAGATCATGGGGATTTTGGCTTACCTGGGTGTTCTGGTCCTTGTTCCGATCTTTGCGGCAAAGGATTCCCAATATGCGAGGTTCCATGCCAATCAGGGGCTGGTACTGTTCATTTCATCCATTATCTTATTCTTTACATCAGCCATCATTACTTTTATTGTTGGAATCATTACTTTCGGCCTGCTTGCCGTTCCCATCACTATCATCCTGTATCTGGCTGTCTTCGCTTTCTGGGTTGCATTTATCGTTATGGGAATTATGAATGCATGTTCAGGAGAACCAAAGAAACTGCCTCTGATCGGCAATATTACAATCATCAAATAGTCAGGAAGTGAATTGCTATGTCAATGAACAGTACACCAAAAGGAGAACGTCTCCACATCGCCCTTTTCGGGCGCCGTAACGCAGGAAAATCAAGCCTTATCAATGCCATTACCGGTCAGGATCTCGCCATTGTATCAGAAGTTCCGGGAACTACGACAGATCCTGTCTACAAGGCAATGGAAATTCTTCCTCTCGGTCCCGTGATGTTCGTTGATACCCCAGGTCTGGATGACGAGGGGACACTGGGCGCAGAACGGGTAAGGAAAGCGAAGAGCGTGCTGAATAAAACTGACATCGCACTTATTGTAGCAGATGGTGCGGAAGCCATCCGCGATTTTTCTTTTGAGAAAACAATTCTTGACCTTACCAGAGAGAAGGGAATCCCTTCTCTCATTATTTTAAATAAACAGGATAACTGGCATGAGAAAGAACAAAGTATCGCCATAAAGGGTGATATCTGTGTCAGTGCCAGATCCGGATATCATATCGAAGAACTAAAGGAAATGATCAGTACAAAAATCCCTGCCAGTGATCCGGGTACCAGGCTTGTAGGAGATCTTTTATCCTCCGGGGATCTTGTAGTCCTCGTAATCCCCATAGACTCATCCGCACCAAAAGGACGTCTGATCCTGCCTCAGCAGCAGGTCATCCGGGATATCCTGGAGTCCGGTGCCATCGCTGTTGCCTGCCGGGACACCGAACTCTCTGATACACTGGCACGGCTGGGTCAGGCGCCGCGTCTCGTCATTACCGATTCACAAGCTTTCGCCAGGGTTGCCAAAGACACACCAGCGTCCATTCCCCTCACCTCTTTCTCAATTCTGTTTTCCCGCTATAAGGGAGACCTGAAAACACAGATTCAGGGTGTAACTGCGATAGAAAGCCTTGAAGATGGAGATACCATTCTGATGGCAGAGGGCTGTACTCACCACCGCCAATGCGAAGATATCGGCACAGTGAAACTGCCCCGGTGGATCCGGGAATATACGGGAAAAGAACTTAATTTTGAAACTTCCAGCGGCGGGGGATTTCCGGAAGACCTTACCCCATATAAAATGGTAGTCCACTGCGGGGGATGTACCCTGAATCCGAAAGAGATGGCATACCGTATCGCCCAGGCAAGAGACCAGAAGACACCCATTGTAAATTATGGCACACTGATCGCCCATTTAAAAGGCGTCCTGAAAAGAAGCATTTCATCACTGCCCGGTTATGAGAACATACTTTAAGATCCCTGTCCTCTCACAGATCACTTAATATCTGCCGTGCCAGTCCTGTCAGTTCGTATTCCGTATTTTTCGATGGGTCATCTAATACTGCTTCCATAAGCTGGTTCAGGAGTTCTCCCATCCCAGGTCCTGGCTTTACGCCAAGCGCCAATAATTCCCTGCCGCCGATGGCGAGATCTTCCCGTCCCACTGCTTCTCCTGCCTGGCATATCTCATCATAACAGCGCTGTGCTGCTCCCAGTTTCGCCAGTTTCTCATCTCTTGTGTAGTCACTCTGCGCCAATAGGTCTGCCCTCTGTAGCGCAAAAAGATATGGCATGGCAGAGGGACCAATACGGTTCATAAGACGACGCATCGCCCGCTTTCCCTTTTCTGAATATTTTCCATCAATCAGACAATTCTCATGCCGGCTGTCATGATACCGGATCACCTTTGTTACAAGAGAAATGGTCTCATTATCAAATTTCAGTCTCTTTAAGATCCCCTTTGCCTTCTCTGCTGCCAGTTCATTATGGTTATAAAAATGGTCGATCCCTTCCTCATCCGTCTCTTTGCAGTCTGGTTTCGCCACATCATGCAGCAACGCCGCATAGACAAGAACCACATGTGCTTTTTCCTCTCTCGGAATCCCCGGCAGTTCTTCCTCTTTCCATATCCGGTTAATCTGCCGCACTGCCTCAAGGCTGTGATTCCCTACATCAAAGCAATGGTGGGGATTATTCTGTGATGTCGTGATCATATCGTCCAGTTCCGGCAGAAAATACCGGCTCAACCCTGTCTGAACAGCAAGCAGCAATCGGTCTGAGGCATCTGCCAGAAGCAGTTTTGTCAGCTCCGACCGGATGCGTTCCGCACTGACACTCACAAGGGTCGGTGCTTTTTCACGGATAGCAGACAATGTATTCACTTCGATACCGAACTCCAACTGTGCAGCAAAACGGATGCCCCGAAGCATACGCAGGGCATCTTCCTCAAAACGTTCCCTCGGCTCTCCTACACAGCGGATACACTTCCTCCCTAAATCCTGTATCCCCTCAAACTCATCCACAATCCCTGCCTTCGGGTTATATGCCATAGCATTAATGGTAAAATCACGCCGTTTCAGGTCCTCTCTGAGACTTGGGGTAAAAACGACTTCCTTTGGATGACGGTGATCCTCATACTCTCCGTCCATCCGGTAAGTTGTCACCTCATATCCCTCTTTTCCAAACATGACTGTCACCGTGCCATGCCGGATCCCCGTATCAATAGTACGCGGAAACAGTGCCTTAACCTCCTCTGGCTCTGCCGATGTCGTAATGTCCCAGTCCCCTGGCTCGCGTCTCAATATCATGTCACGCACACATCCGCCCACTACATATCCTTCATGTCCATGCTCCTCCAGTGTCTTTATGATTCTCTCTGCATTCTCTGGAATTTTCACGATTCTCTCCTCTGTCACTTTTGATATCTGCTGTTCACTTTCTGTTAAACCAGAACAGTAAACGATTACTATTCATTATACACTGAAATATTTTGACAAACAAGCGCTTTTTCGGTAGAATGGACAGAGGGGTTACTACCCAGCCCAACGAAAGGAGGCGAAAACATGAAATACACATATATGACCAAGGGCACATGCTCCAGCCAGATCGATCTGGAGATCAATGGCAATATCGTTACAAACGTAAAGTTCTATGGCGGATGCAACGGCAATCTCCAGGCAATACCTGCCCTTATTGACGGAATGTCTGTAGACTGGATCGAGGAACGCTGTAAAGATATCAAGTGCGGATTTAAGAATACATCCTGTGCTGACCAGCTTGCCCATGCGATCCGCGAAGCATATGAAGCACAGAATTCTGCTTCAGAAAACTAAATCAGGTACATCTGCGACAGGGATGTACAGGCCGAGTGTTCGAAACCATCCACTCGTATAAAAAAAACTAAGGAGATTGATAAAATGAATAAAAAAGTATTGTTTACCTCTCAGGCAGCCTTGATCGCTGCCCTCTATGTCGTGCTGACAATCTTTATCAGTGCTTTTGGGCTTGCCAACGGCGCTATACAGATCCGTATCTCAGAAGCTTTGACGGTACTCCCCCTTTTTACCCCGGCAGCCATTCCCGGTGTTACCATTGGCTGCCTTCTCAGTAACCTCTTCACAGGCTGTGCACCTCTGGACATCGTCTTTGGTACTTGTGCCACACTTCTTGGCGCACTGGGGTCTTATGCCCTGCGCAGATATAAATGGCTGGTTCCGCTTCCGCCAATCATTGCCAACACCATTATTGTCCCATATGTACTCCGCTTTGCCTATGGTGTGCCAGATGCCATACCATATCTCATGGCTACCGTTGGTGTCGGAGAAGTGATCTCCTGCTATATCTTGGGAATGATGCTCCTCTATGCACTGAATACATTTGGAAAACAGCTTTTTAAGATTGAAAACAATTGATTTTTCTCATTTTTAAGGTTATAATGCTCATAGGTAGCCCGGCGGTACCGTCGGGCTAATTATATTGTTTAGAATAGAGGATTATATTTATATGAAGCGTATAAGCCTATCTATACTGGCTGTATTGTTATTGGGAATCGGGTTCTGGTCGGTTTTAGAAGTAAGTTACCCCAGTGTAACACCTCCCCCGCCATCTGCTGCCAATACCCCCACAGCCAGCATACCCGCTGCTACGGGCACATCTGTCGCCAGTAACAGTGCTGTATCTGAAAGTGCGGTATCTCCGGAACCTACGGAGAAAAGCTTTCTTCCAGAAGATCTGGGATCCATACAGGACAACTCCTCGCAGACGGTTCCTCTTGATACGATTCCAGGCAGTTTAACCGCACTTGTCAACCGCAATTACCTTCTGCCCTCCACCTATACACCATCTGATCTGGTA
Organism: uncultured Clostridia bacterium; assembly: GCA_947643415.1. GTDB lineage: Bacteria > Bacillota > Clostridia > Lachnospirales > Lachnospiraceae > Eubacterium_F. The sequence goes on from CANRWA010000062.1 coordinate 7,781, forward strand.
GAAGTAAAGATACGTTTTAGTTTTAACTATAAAAATGATAAGCGGAAACTCCGTAAGCCCGCGGCGGATGCTTTGGAAAAGATGTTCAAGGCAGCCGAGAAGAAAAAGATCATTCTCTATGGTGTATCCGGATATCGGTCATATGCCAGGCAAAAACAGATTTATGACCAAAATGTAGCAGTCCGTGGCAAATCCGCCACAGATACGGTATCAGCAAAGCCCGGGAGCAGCGAACATCAGACAGGCCTCACCATTGATATCTCTGCAAGAAGCGTTGGCTGTCAGTTGTCGCAGGCATTTGGTGATACAAAAGAGGGAAAATGGGTCGCCAAAAATGCCCATAAATATGGTTATATCATCCGGTATCCCAATGGCCGGTCTAAGATTACCGGATATCACTATGAACCATGGCATATCCGGTATGTCGGGGTCACTGTCGCCACCTACTTATATAAAAACAAGCTGACTTTAGAGGAATACTACAATGTTAGCTGCAATAAAAGCGAAGAGGAAACGGGTGTGGATGTGGAAGATCCGGATAAGCTAAATTATGCCACACCAAAACCTAAGAAGAAAAATCATGTCAAATAAATGGAGGGTACCATGAGAACAATATTGATCCTGATCTTATATATACTGATCTCCATCCTGAGCATACCCATGTATCTAGTGGAGTTCATCCTGCAGAAGATAAATCCAATGACCGCTGCCCGGCTGGCACAATTCATTGTGCGTGGTGCTTTTAACCTGGTCATGTTTGTATCCGGCTGCCGCAAGACAATCCTCGGGCTTGAAAATATACCTCATGACACACCTGTGATGTATGCCGCCAACCACCGCAGTTTTTATGATATCATCCTGGCATATGCAGTGGTACCGAACCAGACTGCCTTTATCTCAAAAAAAGAGATAAAAAAGATGCCCTGTGTAGCACAGTGGATGTATTTCCTGAACTGTCTCTTTATGGACAGGGGCGATGTCAAACAGAACCTGAACATCATCCTGCGTGCCATTGCCCTTGTGAAGGAAGGATACTCTATCTATATTGCGCCAGAAGGGACCCGCAATGCCACAGATACCCTGCTGGAATTCAAGGAGGGCAGCATGAAGATTGCCCTCAAGGGAAACTGCCCTGTTGTTCCAGTCTGTTTCCATGGCACAGAAGAAATCTTCGAGAACCACCTTCCCTGGATACACAAAGGAGAAATCTGCATTGAATTTGGTGAACCGATCTATCCGGATGAACTGGATAAAGATACGAAAAAGCATCTCGGCGCTTATGTACGGGATAAAGTAGCAGAACTTTACAAAAAGGGACGATGATGTTAAAATAATCAGATAGATAGAAATAATTGGAGGATAGCTATGAGAACCTTTTTAATTGTACTTGGTGTCATTGTTTTAGTTTTGGTCATCCTGATGATTGTGTTGTATTTTGTCGGTAAAAAAATGCAGAAAAAACAGGATGAATCCCAGGCTCAGATGCAGGCCGCAGCGCAGACGGCCACGATTCTGGTCATTGATAAAAAGCGAATGAAACTAAAAGATGCCGGACTCCCCAAAGTTGTACTGGAAAATACCCCCAAATACCTGCGGGGATCCAAAGTACCCATCGTCAAGGCAAAGATCGGTCCTAAGATCATGTCCCTGATGTGTGACGAAAAAATCTTCCCTGTACTTCCTGTAAAAAAGGAATTGAAAGTACGGATCAGCGGCATCTATATTATGGAAGTAAAAGGCCGCGGAATTCTTGAAAACCCGCAGGAGAAGCTGGGTTGGTGGCAGCGTACCAAATTAAAAGTATTAAAGAAACAATAGGGAAAAATACCATCTGTCAGAGAACACTCGGACAGATGGTATTTTTCGTTCATTCCTTTTCCGACCTTTTTTTACTTGTACATCTCATGCTTTTATAAGTCGGTTGTTCTGATGGCTCAACCCTGTCTATATGCAGGGCTGTGATACGCCCAAGTGTATCTGCTTCGTAGTCCAGCATGTACGCTCCGCGCTGCAGCACCTTCCAGAGATCCTCCGGCGGCCTGTTCTCATAAGACACTCCTCCTACATCAATACGGATTCCCTGTTTTCTGGCATGTGCTAATTCATCATATACCCATTTCTTCTGCATAAAACCTCCGATACAGCCGCAGGCTAAAGAGGTGTACCCCGTGATGTAAACCCATTCTCTTGCGGCTCTCCGGCAAAATGGACCAACAAAAGGAAAGCATCACCACGCCTTTCCTCCCAAACTGGCAGCACCACTGTGCCACCACCACCGAATCATACACCCCCTCCCACATTTTTATCCACTTCGCCTTCTTTTATATTATACTGTCCCTGGATTTGATAAATCAAGTGTTGTTCAGACGGATTTTTTGTCGTTCAGACGAAAAACAATTAACGCCGAAAAAATTTTCCACTTACTTTTTATAAAGAACAGGTTGACTTTATCGCCAATATAACTTATACTTTTGATACATATAAAAAACAGAAAGGAAGTGTGCTTGTGAAAATTGAACGAATTAGTGAGAACCAGATCCGCTGTACTTTAAGTAAACACGATCTGTCAGAACGCCATCTCAAGATAAGTGAGCTGGCATATGGTTCAGAGAAGGCAAAAGAACTATTTCGTGATATGATGGAACAAGCTAGCATCGACTTTGGCTTTGACGCTGATGATATTCCTTTAATGATAGAGGCTATCCCTACATCCCGAGATTCCATCGTTCTTGTAATTACAAAAGTAGATAACCCAGATGAATTCGAAGAACGCTTCTCTCATTTTGGTATTGGACAGGATGAATATGATGATGATGACAGTTATGACCTGGAGGAAGAGGATTCAGAGGAAGACATTCCAGAGATCGTTGATTGTTTTGAGCAGCTCCATGAACTCATTGAAGAGGCAAATGAAAAGAATTCTTCCAGTGATTCACGCGAATTTATTCCTCTTAGTGAAGCACTGAAAAATGCTTCGCACAAAAAGAAAGTGAATAAAAAGAAAAAATCAGAAAATATCACCGAGAAAGTCAAAGTATTTTCTTTTGTTTCCCTGAACCCGATTATAGAAGTAGCTCATCTGGTATCACCTTCTTACTCTGGCAAAAATTCAGTGTGGAAGGATGAATCGGCAAAACGCTATTACCTGATGCTTAACCGAAGCGGGCGCAAAGCCTCTTTCCAGACTGCCTGCTCTCTGATCTCCGAATTCGGTAAAGAAGAGCTTGTTACTTATGCCACCCAGGACTATTATAATGAACATTTCAAATTGATCATCAAAGACAAAGCCCTGGAGCAGCTTGCACAATTATAGTATAGAAAAGTCCACACAGAAAAGTGTGGACTTTTGTAATCTCCGTAGAACCGAGCCGTTCAGCCAGATCTTCTATATAGGTACAAAATGGTAATATTTCCAGTGCGGTGCTATCTGCCAGCGGTTTTTGTCAAACCTGTCATCTCTTGAATAAGTCAGCTTTTCATCATAACTACTAGGTGAATAACTTATTTTAAAGGTAACTTCATTATAATCATATGATATCTTTATCATAAGTGGGAACTCTATTATTATTTTCCTGATCTTCTTCTCTACCAGGGAAATCTTCTTCAGGTCTGACATCCCTCTCACCTCATATTCACCATGCACATTTTTATCCAGGTAAATAGTACCACTCTTTCCCTTCTCACCGTGTACGGTAAAATAGGACATGATATCCTGTACTTCTGACCGATAGGAGGTAAGTAATCTGTTAATGTTATATACTCCGGATCCATATTGGGGAAACCGGGCGGGATTGGCGAAATTTACTACCTTTATCGTCACGCCTTTCGTTATTCCATTATGTGTTCTGGCATAGATGGTACAGTACCCCTCTTTCGTACCAGAGGTGATAACCCCCTTTCCATCAACCTTTAGAATGGACGTATCACTACTGCTCCATATAATTCGGTCTGAAACAAGCCTTTGGTCTTCATAATACAGATATTCCGGTTCTAAAGTCACTTTTGCATATGCTGTACTGCACAGGTTCATCTCGTTCTTGTTCTTCTTCACATCCGGACCTTTTAACCGTATCTTCAGATCTTCTGCATTTGTAATTTTAGGATTTTCACCTTTATAAGTCCTTATCTGGACCGGATAAGACTTTTCACTATATACCCTTTTACCCTTCCGGTCCCAGAAAGCAGCTACTTTATATTCATATACGCAAAAGAACCTGAGATCCTCATCATACAACCTTGTTTTCTTATTTCCACGGAGAACTCTGACAGGCTTATATCTGAGGCCGTCCTCCGTTCGGCGATACACACAGTAACCATCTGCACCCTCTGTTTTTGTCCATTTCAGCTCAACCACCCTGCTGTCATCATATGACTTCGCTTCCACATGGGAAGGGGGCTCCAGCTTTTCATCTGCGGCAATTTTCCCAGAGGTTCTGACCTTTACAACCTTGCTATACCGTCTCTTACCATCTGTTCCAACGGAACAGACCCTGTATATATACCCTGTACCTGCCTTTACTGCCTTATCTGTATATTTTACTTTCTTTTGTTTCGCTATTGTCTTGTATTTCCCACCACGAATCTTCGCCCGCTGCAATTCATACCGTTTTGCCTTTTTCTGCTTTTTCCAGGATACCTTTATCCTGCCCCTGCCACCTGCATCTGCTTTCACCTGGAATACATTGTACTGTGTCAGGGGTTTCCCAAATGTCTTATTATAAAAAACCTTGTCCTTCCAGCTAATATAGAAACCTTCTTCTGGCGGAATATAGACATCGCAGTATACAGATTCCCCGACCACTGAGGCACATATACTCACCGATCCATACTTATTGGAGGTTGTCACAAGTCCATTGTTGTCAACGTCAGCAATGAGCGGCTCTGAACTTCTCCACACAACATCTTCATTGTCAAAATTAGGATTAAGTACCTCCGCTGTCAGTTGGAATTTTTCACCACGCTTCAGGGTAATACTGGTCTCATTCAGTTTTATCCCTTTTTCTTTCTCCTCCTCTGGCGGCGAGGCTATATAGGCAGAAATATTCTTTTCCGGCAAAGCAGCAAGCAGCATTGCTGCTGCCACAAAGATAGGAAAAACCCGTTTTAGCCGTCTACTCATTTTTCACTGCAAGATATTCATTGATCTTTGCCACCAGATCATCACAGTCAAGGCCATGTACCATGGCAGCCTCTTCCAGGCTCTCTGACTGAGAAGATGGGCATCCAATACAATGCATGCCAGAAGCCATCATTATGGGGGCCACTGTAGCATCCTGCTCCAGAATATGTCCAATCAGCATGTCCTTTGTTACTTCCTTTAGCATATCTATTGTCCTCCTTTTATCTTTCAATGATAAATAGCATCTGTAATTTCGATTATAGTTATTCTGTATGATCTTGTCAAGTGGTGGCTGTCAGCCATCCCTGATCGCTTCGTTACTTTTCATAATCAGGCAAAAGTTTTCCTTAATTTACACTTGTATTTTTCCCCATTTTGTATTATTATGTGAATATGTTCAATATTAAAAAAGGAGGATACAAAAATGGCATATAAAATTACTGATTCCTGCATTAGCTGTGGTTCTTGCGCATCTGAATGTCCAGTAGGCGCTATCGCCGAAGGCGATGCTCATTACGAGATTGATGCATCTGCATGTCTGGATTGCGGTTCCTGTGCAGCAGCATGTCCTACAGGTGCTATCGAATCTGAATAAAGAAAATACTTATAAAGGCTGTCCTGGAGGACAGCCTTTTGTTTTTTTTAAAATTATTTATATTCCCAGTATCTTCCGGATTGTTCCCGAGAAGATCTGCTCCTTCTCCTGTTTACTCAATGCAGTTCCCTGTATCCATTCCACACATTCTTTCTGTGAACACCATGGGCTGTCTGTGCCAAAAGCAATCCGGCCTGCACCAAATACCTTCACCATATCCACAAATTCTTCTTCTGTCAGCATGCCTTCTACATCTGGCATACAAGTGAGGGAAAATGCTGTATCAATGTATACCGGCTGGTCTGCCAGCTTTTCTTTTACCTCATCCCAGAGACGCCAGCCCCCCATATGTGCCAGGATCAGCCGGTCACTCCCTGTCTCTTTCACTACCTCAATGACATGGTCCGGGCGGCAGTGGACTGGTTCCGGAAGGCCGATATCCACTCCGGCATGTACCATGATATATAGTCCCTGTTCTGCTGCCTCAGATACGATCCGCTTACAACGTATGTCATTGAAAAACACCTGCTGGTAATCCGGGTGAAGCTTGACCCCTTTCAACCCCAATGCCCTTACTCTCCGCAGCACGTCTTTATAATCGGGTGTATCCGGATGGATTCCCCCAAATGACAAAAGACCTGTCTCTGCCGCAGAAGCATTCGTCTCCGCTGCCTCTTCATTGATAGTGTCAACCTGCCTGGGAGAGGTTGCCACTGGAAGAAGCAGGGAATAATCTACCCCTGCCTCTTTCATCGACTGTATCAGACCGTCCTTGCGGCCATTCACCTTTGCCCTGACACCAGATGCTGCCTCCAGCTTCGCAACAGCACGATCTGCAATTTTCTCTGGATAAACATGTGTATGCGCGTCGATTATCATGCCTCAAAACCTGCCTTAAATGCTTTCTGGTTGATCTCCACCGTCTTCGGCGGCACTGTTTTCTCTATGACAGAAAGCCATTCTTCTTCTTTAAAATCCATATTTTTCGCTGCCACACCGATGATAATGGTATTGAACACACGTGAGTTCCCCAATTTCTTCGCCTCTGCCATGGCATCGATACTCACAACCTTGTGATCCTTACTCAGTATCTCCAGAATGTTCTCTGGATATTCAGCCATGCCCGTGACAACCGTCATGGGATCCATGCGCTGGTCATTCACGATGAGTACGCCATCCTTTTTCAGAAAATGTGCATAACGCATTGCCTCCAGCCTCTCAAAGGCAATCAGGACATCCGCCTGTCCCTCTTCTACGATAGGCTCATATACTTTATCCCCATACCTTACGAAAGTCACGACACTGCCCCCCCGCTGTGCCATGCCGTGTACCTCGCTGAGCTTTACATCATATCCTGCCGCCTGAATAATCCCTCCCAGTATACGGCTGGTAAGAAGGGTTCCCTGTCCGCCGACGCCGACGATCATAATATTCTTTGTCTCCATCTATCTCTCCTCCAATCGAATCGCATCAAACTTACAGAGCTGCCTGCACAGCCCACAGCCATTGCACATTGTATCATCTATGGAAATCGTCCCATCCGCATTCTTCGTCAATGCCGGACAGCCTGGTTTCAGGCACATGCCACATTTCTTACACTTCTCACTGTCAGCCACACATTTATTTGGGAACTTCTGATCCTTCAAAAGGGCACAGGGAGCACATGCAATAATGACAGACACCTCATCCTTCGCCACCTCTTCTTTGATGGTCTTCTCCATAGCAGCGATGTCAAAAGCATCCACCTCAATTACATTCTTCACTCCGATGGCTTTGCAGAGATGATATATACTGATGGCAGGAACCTCTTTGCCCTGCAGTGTCTTCCCCGTGGCAGCATGATCCTGATGTCCTGTCATGCCTGTGGTAGAGTTGTCCATAATAATGACGGTTCCTGTTCCCTGGTTATATACCATGTTCATCAGGGAATTCACACCTGTATGCATAAAGGTGGAATCGCCAATAACGGCCACCCAGTTCTTGATGTACTCTTTTCCTTTCGCCATCTCCATACCATGGAGACTGGAAATGCTGGAACCCATGCAGAGTGTCGTATCTATGACATTCAGCGGTGCCACAGCCCCCAGCGTATAGCAGCCGATATCCCCGGCAGCATGGAGCTTCAGTTTATTCAGCACAGAAAACGTACTCCTGTGCGGACAGCCCGGACAGAGGATCGGCGGACGGGCAGGCAGGTCTGCATATGCTTCCCCTTCGGTCTTTTCGCCAAGTACCCTCTCGCGGAGAAGGTTGGCGCTGTATTCTCCCTGTCGCGTAAACTCTTCCTTACCGATGCATTCTATGCCCCATGACCTCACCTGTTCCTCGATAACAGGCTCCAGCTCCTCAAATATATATAATCTGTCTACCTTAGCCGCAAATTCCTGGATCAGCTTCTTCGGCAGAGGATATACCATGCCGAGTTTCAGCACAGACGCCTCCGGACAGACCTCTTTTACATACTGATAGGGAATACCGCTGGTAATGAAACCGATGGAAGTATCCTTGTACTCCGCTTTATTTATGGCAAATCCAGAGCCATCCTCCTCCAGGCGTTTCATCCTCTCTTCCACATGGATATGTCGCTTCTTTGCCATTCCCGGCATCATGACATTCTTTGCCGGATTTCTCTCATATGGCTTATCCTCCGGCACCACCCGGTCCTCCAGTGTGACTGGTCCCTGTGAGTGTGCCAGGCGAGTTGTCGTGCGGAGGATAACTGGTGTATCGTATTCTTCACTGATCTCAAATGCCTGTTTCATAAAATCCTTTGCTTCCTGGCTGTCCGAAGGTTCCAGCACTGGCACCAGTGCAGCTCTGGCAACACACCTCGTATCCTGTTCATTCTGTGAACTGTACAGGCCCGGATCATCTGCCACCACGAATACAAGGCCACCATTTGCCCCGATATAGGAAGCAGTATAGAGTGGATCGGCCGCCACATTGAGGCCTACATGTTTCATGGATGCCATGGCGCGTGCGCCACTCATGGAAGCACCCACTGCCACCTCAGCAGCCACCTTTTCATTTGGCGACCACTCAGCATAGATCTCCTTATAATGTACGATATTTTCGCTGATCTCGGTACTTGGAGTACCCGGATACGCTGCCGACACCTTAACCCCCGCCTCATAAGCCCCACGGGCAATAGCCTCGTTTCCCAGCATAATCTTCTGTTCTGTCATGTTTCTGATTCCTCCTAAAATTTTATCCAGACGGCAAGGTCAAAATGGCGCCGCCTGGCTATATTGGTAATCTGGCATAACTGCCATAAAACTTTCTTCCAGTTCAAAGTCATCCTTTCCAAATGCTTCTTTTGAATCCAGATAAGGAATAAAATATTCTTTATCCTCCTTATTAATCAGCTTAAACTCCCTGGAATGCAGGTTATAATAAGCCAACTGCTGCCTTGCTGCCCCATTTTTATTTAATATCAGTATCACTCTGCCATTTTCTATCATATCATGGCACCTTCCGGAATTCCACTGAATCGCCGGATTTGTAGCATGAACCGCCTCCACACTGCGGGAATTCATACATATGCTCAGGCTCACATCATATTTCAGCTGTCTTTCCTTTTCAGAAAAATCAATCTGGAACATAGCATAACCCATCCTCTGCTCTTTTCCTGATGCCCAATCAATCTGAAGCTGCATATATAATTTGTTATTGTAACAAAACAGCTTTTCGACATACACTTCCTTCGTTTTCTCCCCGTCAGTTATATCCGCTGCCTGTCCGCAGGCGCTGAGAAGCTGTTTATGTGAAACAAGCCGCTCCCTCTTTCTTTCTTTTATATCATATGCCCATACGGCATCTCCCCGCACACAGAAAAGAAAACCAGAATGTGCTGTCATCACATTCTCCATCAGATTTTCCGTGTCATTCCATATCTCTTCCCAATTCCCGGAATCCAAGTCAAGGCGGTAGAGAAATTCATCATTATTTGGGATATCTGCCACGATAAGGGCATCTTCCCCCACAGCTACAATAGAATTTGTACTTGTGCCTGCAGGCAGCTCTGTCTTCTCTTTTGTATTCCGGTCGTATTTTATAACACATTCCATATGAGGCTGATATACAATATAGTGGCTGTCTATGTACGCCGCCTTATCCTGCACAAAACCATTGGGCTCCTCTAAGACCAACTCCTCTTTCTCCGGATCCAGTTTTGTCCTTCCACTCTTCCCTTTCTTAAAGGGAATCCGGTACAGGGCAGCGGCATAGGTATTTTGCGGGTCTTCTGCTTTCTTGGCATAATAGACTCCCTCATCTGTCACACCCAGCAGCGTATAAAAGCGGTCTGGCCTGAATTCATTCCGGTCACCGCCATTCCAAATTAGTTGGTCAAATCCGATCCCATTGCCTTTTTCATCCCTGGCCTCCATAAAATAACTGGTCTTATTAGCATAAAAATGATCCTGTTCCTTCTCCAATTGGATATCCAGTTTATCCACAACATCATTTGGAGCTTCTTCCCCACGAACAGAACTTTCACTGACAGAAGAGCTGCTGGCAGAACTGCCGCTGACAATCTGGTTCTTCTCACCCTGATCTGCACCACAGGCGGTACAGGCTACGCCAAAAAGAAATATCATCGTTAGAATAAATACATTTTTTTGGTTCATAAAATCGCCCCTCTGCTCTCCATTGTAACACTAATTTCTTTTCATGTATACATTTTTCTGGTTGTTCCCGAGATTTTCCACCTGCAGTTCATGCAGGCTGTGGACAAATTTCTGAAAGGTAGAGTACCCCAGTTTCTTCGCCTTAAAATTCGGATAGTGGTCATAGATCTTCTGTGCCAGCTGCCCGATATCAATTCCCGTGACACCTGCCTTCCGTACCGTCTCCACAGTAAATTCTTCAATCTCCCTGGCATCATTTTTCAATACCACGCTAATATTTGTCTTATTGCGGCGCAATTCAAAGTTGTCGATCTCTTCGATAAAACGTGACAGCGAACTATAGCCATAGTTACGCACGTCAAAATCAGAATATTTTTTCAGGAGCGTGCTTCCGATCTCACCAAGCCCCGTATCTCTTCCATTATTTTCATTTGTGGTTATGATCTCCAGAATGGCATCCGCGATCTTCTTTTTCTTCACCACATTTTTCTTGACCTGTTTTTCCTTGCCCTCTGTGTCAGTCTCTGTAAGAAGTTCAATATTAGTAAAGACCGAACATGCCGCTTTAAAGGACTTCGGTGTCTTACCTTCCCCCATGCCGATCACCTCCATGCCAGACTCCCTGAGGCGGCTGGCAAGCCTGGTAAAATCGCCATCGGAAGAGACCAGGCAGAACCCTTCCACATTTCCTGTATAGAGTATATCCATAGCATCAATGATCAGCGCAGAATCTGTAGCATTCTTTCCTATGGTATTCTGGAACTGCTGAATCGGCATAATGGAACGCTCCGCCAGCTCACTCTTCCAACGATGCATCTGGTTACTTGTAAAATCCCCATATATACGGCGGTATGTAGCCGTACCGTGCTTCGTCATCTCATCCAGTATACAATCAATGTATTTGGCAGATATGTTATCTGAATCAATCAGAAGCGCAAATCTTTTGTCACTCATAATATTTTCCTCCAATCACGCACACCTTTTGCTGCACAGGCAGAAATCTTTCTTCTCCTGTCCCTATTTTCTCACAAATAAGGGGGTTCCGTCAACTCATTTCGGTTTTCGGAACCCCCAGGGCCATCTGGCCTGCTATTTATAGATGCGTATTTTTTTAATACTTCCCTTAAAGGGACCAGTATATGAAACATCTCCCATCCTCCGTACTTTCTTTGAAAGCATTCTGGTATCCACCACAAACTCTGCCACACTTCCATCCGGATGCTGCCGGTGGTTGTTTATTGTATCTCGGTCTGCCTTCATATCTGCTGTAATACATTTCACTACTTTACCACTGCTCATGACCAGATCAACTTTTGCCCCAATCTTTCTTGTATAATAAGAACCAAGTGCGATGCAATACCTTCCATTTATCATGCGCAGTCCGTTTTTCTTATTTGTCACTGCTTTTCTCTGAAGTTTATATTGCATTGAGGAACGGCTCCGAATACATCGGTAATCCATATAGGACTTAAAAGTGTTCCTCGGTGATGCTTTTGTTACATAACTTTTCTTTCTGGCTTCTGCTGTTATACCTGGCTGAACGAAACTAATGCACATGAGAATCATTAGTAACATTGCAATTCGCTTAAACATAATAATCCTTTCTAATTTTTGTGCTCTATTACATATTACGCACATATTTCAAATTTGTTTCCTTTTTGTTTCTTATTTGTTACAAATTTGTTACGTGAGAGGATATCAGTTAATTTTGTCATTTTTGTTTTAGAAAAATGTCAAAAATGTGTCAATGCAAAAAAATGAAAAAGAACGGCTCCTTTTTTCGCCGTTCTCTATACTTATTCGACATATCCATTCCGTTTTTCATAAGTAATAAAGGAAACCGTCCCTCTGGAACATCTGTCATTTATTACTGTCCGATCTCTTTCATAGAAGATCTTATCATCAATCTGCGGAAAATAAGTATCTCCCGCCACCTCCCAGGATAATTCAGTGAGATATATCCGGTCTGCCAGAGGCAGCGCCTCCTGATACAGGGATGCACCGCCGCAAATGAAGATATCTCTGTCCGGCTCCCTTCCCAACACCTCAGACAGCGAGGATACCGTATGACAGTTTTCTTCCTCGGTCCATCGTGTGGATGACAGGATATATGTGATCCGGCCGGGCAGCGGGTGCCCGATCTCTTCATAGGTACGCCGCCCCATAACAATGATATTTCCCATCGTAAGTTCCCGAAAATGTGCCCTGTCTTCCGGGAGATCCCATGGTATCCGGCCCGCTCTCCCTATCACATGGTTCTTTGCCACTGCGGCAATGATTGCTAAATGTCTCTTCATAATCCTAATTTCCACCCAATCTTTTCATCTGCTTCCCTATCACAGGTCCCACTGATACTGCGATGCCCATTTTGATCAGATCGCCAATGATAAAAGGGAAAACGCATAAAGACAGTGCCGCTACAACTCCGGTTCCTGTAGATAAACAAAACCATGCTGTCCCAAACGCATAGGCGGCCACCGTTCCAAGGATCATCCCCAACATGTTTAATGTAACATGAACCGGTGACACCTCATGCCATCTCTCTATAAAGATGCCACAGATCACTGACATAAGGATAAACCCGACCAGATAGCCCCCTGTCGGTCCCGCAAACTTGCCAATTCCCCCTTCAAAACCAGAAAATACAGGAAGTCCAACAAGTCCAATAAGAAGATATACTATGTAGGTAATGGTGCCCCGTTTCCAGCCAAGGACATACAGGCTGATATAGATCACGAGGTTCGTCAGCGAGATGGGTACAGGTCCAATGGGCACTGCCAATGGTGCCAGAACACAGGTTATTGCCGCAAAAAGTGCCATCATTACCATATTAATTGCCGAAAAGGTCTCCTTCTTTGCCATTACTTTCTCTTCCATATATAAGTCCCCCTCATGTACTTTACTTAAAGGCAAGTATACAGGGATTCTCTTTCTTTGTCAACCTAAATTTAATATCCGGTTGACATATTGGCAGTCTGCTTTAGTGGGAGTAGACTGCATAAGATCCGTTGCCCTGAATCTCCCAACCGCTATTTTTCTCCAGCACTTGCCATTTCCTGTAAAAAGTGGTATTCTTATTATAACTATATAAAAAATCTACATTTTAATCTCTTATATTTTTCAGGAAAGGAGGGATATGATATGGGCAATATATCAAGTGTAGCAGGAAATGGCTACTATAATGCGATCAGTCAGATCGCCAGCGGTACAAAACTCAGGAGTGCTGCAGATGGTGCAGCAGAATTGGCGATTGCAACAAAAGAAGACGCCCAGATCAATGGTCTCAATATGGGACGGCGGAATGCAGAAGATGGAAGTTCTCTTCTGAAAGTGGCAGACGGGGCAATGGGCAACATTGCAGATAATCTCACAAGAATCCGCGAGCTGGCTGTTCAGGCATCCAACACAGCCATTCTGTCGGATGATGACCGGCGGATGATTCAGGATGAAGTAGATCAGCTTAAACAGGGAATTTCAGATATTGCCAACAATACGGAATTCAATAAAAAGAAACTCCTGGATGGCTCTTACTCGGATGGATTTATCGCTTCGGGACCAAATGGTTCCGGCCAGACTCTGGATATCGGCAGCGCCACCCTGCAGGCATTAGGCATTGAAGATTTTGATGTAACGAAAGACTTCTCTGTCGACACCATAGATAAGGCATTGGGCATGGTATCTTCCAACCGCAGCACCATTGGCGCCCAAAGTAATTCTCTGGATCACACAATCTCTTATAATTCAGTGGCTGCCATTAACATGAACGCTGCCGCCAGCCGGTTGAAGGATGCAGACATTGCCGAGACAGCAACAGAGATGAATAAGAATAAACTTCTGCAGACTTATCAGCTTTTGATGCAGAAGAAACAGCAAGATCAGGAAAAACATAAATTTTCTCTTTTCTTCTGACCATGTAATTAGGATAATCTTTATAATCCCCCGCAAGCCAATGGCCTGCGGGGGATTTTTTAAGCAAATGCTAAAAAGACATGTTATAGCAATATATCGAACATTATCATTTATATATATGTACCTTCTTCATTTTTGTATCTTTCCTCCCATTCCTTTTTCGTTGTTTGAATATTATATAATGGCTCCAAATTTGCTGCATACCAGTCAACACCACGAATCATCCAATTTTCAGAAAATCCAAGTGCTTTGAAATAACCATATTCCTCTGAATATTTCTGGGCTTCCTGAAATGTCCCATCATGGATATCATACACTACTAAGCGATGGTGTTCATCCCGTTCACCTTCCATCTTTTCATTATAAAAATGCATTACAATACAGCCATCCATAAAATATATAAACTCTCCTGTATTTTCAATGACCGTTTCGCCCAGGTCCAGCTCCCCATTATCTTCTACTTCCGTACTCATTATTACATATTTGTATGTAATAGAATTTTCCCAAAGATACTGTGTGACCTCTTTCTCAAACCGAAAGTCCGAACCATCTGATGCCAGACAACTAAACATGAGCCTTGCACTCTCATCACATCCTTCATCCCTACTCAGATGAATAACAAGATAAAGGCGATTTTCATAATAATAAGGTGTTGTTAGGTAGGCTCCCAGCATATTTTCCCAGACAACTTTGTTTGAAAAGACAACGCCCTGCGATTCCACCTTATCGGCTTCTTCCTGAAACTTCCTGTCTGAAAAAAGTTCCACTTTCTCTCCTGTGTTTATATTATACTTTATAAATGCCTTTTCTGCCTTAAATAAAGATTTTTCCCGTCTGTCTCCAGATAACTTCACCACTCAGGGCTTATACCAACAGAAACCGTTCTCCAATTCTCCAGATCTAACTGGTACATTTCATATGGACTGTGGTTATTATAATATATCATATTGCCCTGCACAAAAGGATTGCCTTTCCTGTCCCTCGTCACCCAGGCGAAAGAATTACCATATTCTCCTCCTATGTATAGTTCCTTTTTCTGTTTTGTTTTCCGGTTCATTTTACATATTTTATAGTCCGCACAGTAAATGACCTCCTTTTCGGCTTTTGTGATCAGACAGTCCAGATCTTTTACCTTAGCTATCTTTTCCTTTTTTCCATGATAAGACGGTCCATTTCCCCAGTGTGCTTCAGAGGTACACACCAGATTTCAAGATATTTATATTTCCTGCTACATGAGAAAAAGAGTTCATCATTGTCCACCCAGAGTACCTCTGTTTTGGTTATATCTGACCTGTTTACCCCCATCTCTTTCCAGACCTTATACTGCTTTTCTTTTTTTCCATTCAGGTCGTATTGGCATATCCCTGCTTTGCCATTCCCGGCATAAATATTTCTGTCATTGGCATACC
>CANRWA010000063.1 GCA_947643415.1 uncultured Clostridia bacterium
GTTAAACTGTAATGATACTTTCTGCTCCGCAGGGCTCTTTGAGTATGTCAGGACACATTCTTTACTGAATGCCTGCCCGGAAATCCCCTTACTGTCCCCCTGGATCAAAACATCTGCCTCATTATCATCCCATTTACCAAATGCCATTGGCCCGATCTTCACCACAGAAGCAGGTACCGTCAAATGCTTGTAGTAGGCTCCCATAAAGGCTTTCTCCTCAATCTCCCTGATATTTTTACCAAGCTGGATCTCATAAATCATGTTTCCCGTAAACGCCTCTCTCTCTATCTTTTCTACGGAATCCGGAATGACAATCTTTGTCAGGGAGTTACTCTGCAGCATTTCTTCTGGCACCACCTTCAACGATCCGGACAGTTTGATCTCCTCCAGGCCAGCCATGCAAAAAGCTCTCTTTCCACAGACCTCCACTGAGTCTGGCAGTTTGATCTGATCAAGCTGGTTTTCGCAAAAAGCTTCTTCCCCGATCACTTTCAGGGTAGAGGGGAATGTGACCCGTTCTCCAGCCGGCTCGCCATTTGTACCACGAAATGCTCTTTTAAAAGCCTCTTTCCCGATCTCCACCATTCCTTCCGGCAGTACCAGTTCATCCAGGCAGAATGTATTACGGAAAGCATATGCGCCAATCTTCGCTGTCCCCTCTGGAACTGTCACCTTGCCTTCCTCCCCTTTATACCCAAGTAAGACATTTTTGTCTGCAAAATACATGCCATCTGACAATGTGATCCGTTCTGGCAGCAGTTTCATCAGATTGTCAACACCCATAGAAAGAACGAACGCTAATTCTGACAGGGAACGGTCATCCAACTGCCTGGTCCGTATGTCCACCTGCAGGCCTGTTATCTCTCTATTTACAATACGTTTTTCAAGACCCCTCTGGTTCAATGCAAAATGCTTTTCTGATTCAACCTGCTTTACGGATGCCGGGATGACAATCTTCCTGACCCTGCATCCTCCCAGTGGGTCTCCGTCAATATTCTTCTCGTTTGCATACATGACAGACTGGAGGCTGAATACTTCACAGCCCTCTTCAATCACAACCTCGCCCCGCTGGAACGGCACCCGCACGATCTCTTTCCCATCTTTGGTATAGATAACGCCGCCGACACTCTTATAATTCGGGTCGCTCTTTTTCACCACCAGATTATTCGCATCAAAGGAAGCTGCATTCTCCAGATTCAGCTTCGTATTAAAGGCCACGGTGTCTACTTTGTCCGTAACCCAGTAACCGCCGGAAAACTGAACCTTGAAATCACCGGGTACCGTCAGTTTCTTCAGTTTCGGACACCGGAAAGCGTTTGCGCCGATGGTTTTTACTGAAGTTGCCACGGTTGCCTTCGTCACATTCTTATATTTCCTGAATGCATCAGATGGGATAGCGGTGATCCCTTTCTTCACCACGATCTTTTTCACCTTGTTTATCTTACTTTTCTTTACCTTCAGGCTGGAAGGCATTGCCCCCTTACCTGATACGGTAAGAGTACTTCCCTTTACTACTGCCTTCACCTTCTGTTTTTTTGCCGCCTGGGCCTCCTGCCCGTTCAGCACTACTGCGCTTCCCAATACCAAAAGCATTGCGGCTGTCATAATCATTGTCTTTCTTTTCATATTAATTCCCCCTAACTATTTATATAATCTGTTTTTCTGTTTCTAAGGCCCTACACCTATTAAACGATTTAGAACTATATAATGTTGCAAAAAAGTGAAAAATAACCACTTACCTTCCTGTCTCTGCCACTTAGGGAAAATCCATTTACATAATTTTCTTTTCTGATATAATAACAGTACCTGCTGGCTCAACGGCGCCATTGAGCTGGCACAATGAAAGGAATGATATCACATGAAAGTACGGATCGAACTGGATGAGGGACGGACAGAGGACGAAGTTGTGATCTGCTGCCAGTCACTGACGGAAGAAATAAAGATGATTCAGAGCGCGGTCGCATCTATTACATCCCCAAGACAAAATATCATCCTTTACAGGGAAGAAACGGAATACTATATTCCATTGGAAGATATTCTCTTTTTTGAGACAGAGGGTGCCATTCTGAATGCCCATACCCGTGAAAATGTTTATCAGGCCAGATACCGCCTGTATGAACTGGAAAACATGTTTGACGGTAACTTTGTCCGGGTATCAAAGTCTTCCCTTGTAAATTTGCAGGAGATCTATTCCCTGAGCAGGAGCAGCCTGTCCACAACAAGTGTGATTTCTTTCATTGGCACTCACAAACAGGTATTTGTATCAAGGCACTACAACAAACAACTGAAAGAAAAATTATCAGATCGGAGGAAAAGATAAGAATATGAAAAAAAATTACTTCTGGGGTCTCTTTCTTGTACTGGCGGCTGTCTACCTGATCATCAGCAGGCTGGGATACCTCCCTGCCGTTGGTGTATTCACTGTTTTTGCAACGATCGTCTGTATCGCTGCTTTTGTCCACAGCCTGCTGCACCTAAGTTTCGGAGGCATGCTGTTCCCTCTTGCCTTCATCAGTATCCTGTATGACGAGCAGTTGGGAATCACTGCCATCACGCCATGGACAGTACTTGTGGCTGCCCTTCTGGGAACCATCGGACTAAACCTCATATTTTCCAGAACAAAATGGAAATATAAATGGAAAAAAAACTGGGATCATCATGGAAAGCATAAGATAGAGGGAAATGACCACTTTGAAAATGGCGAAAATATAGAAGGGGAGTATGTCTATATGAAATCCTCCTTTGGTTCGCTGCTCCGCTATGTGACCTCTGACAATCTCCGTTATGCTGAACTGGAAGCAAACTTCAGCGGTGTGAAGATCTACTTTGACAACGCAAAGGTCCCTTCCGGAAATGCCACCCTGAATCTGGATGTGAATTTCTCTGGTATAGAATTATTTGTGCCGGAAAACTGGAAGATCATCAATCACCTTGGTTCTTCCTTCGGCGGGGTATCTGAAAAGGGCAAGACCCCCTCCGGAGAAACAGTTACCCTGACCCTGGAAGGGGAGAATTCATTTTGTGGGATTACAGTATATTATGTATAATAATGCAATACTTACCGGAACAGCCAGTGGCCGTTCCGGTAGTTTTGTCATATCAATGCCTTAAATTCACGGTCTGTATGTGCTTTAAAATACCGTCCCACCACCTGTTCCAGTTCTGCAAGGATATTATCTCCCACAGTAAAAGTATAAAGTTTTTCCACAGGGGATGAAAGGATCCGCTGCAGAGTATAGACAGTTGTCTCGGATAGTGTGATCCCGATCTGCCGGTCAAGGGAAGATAATTCCGGATAGCAGCCTTCGCATACAATGCCAGATTCCCGCACAAAAAAGTGATGTAACCCGTCTGTCCCCCCACATCGCATACACTCAAATATTCTGGGAGCCTCCCCCTCGATGGAAAGCATCCGGAATTCATATATGTAGCGGACAAGTTTATCTGACAGAGAGGGTACTGTCAGGGCACGAAGGGACAGATAGAGAAGGTTCAGTTCTGCCGTGGCATCCATGCCCTCTCTTGTAAAATAATCTGCCACCTCACAGAAATACAATGCCATATACAGATCATCCAGATCCTTCCTCAATTCCGGGAAGAAATTCTTTACCTCCACCTGTTCCACCGAATAGGAGTCACGGCCGTGATAAATATAAAATTCACCAAAAGTAAATGGCTCTGTCGATGCTGACAACGGACTACGGGGCCGTCTGGCGCCTCTGGCAAACGCCGAGATCCGCCCCCTCTCCCTTGTCAGAAGGACAATGCGCTTATCATATTCACCAATGGTGGCGGCCGAAAGCACCATTCCCATCACTCGTTCTTTCACATTGTCCCCTCTCTTCTGCTTTATTTGCCCCATCAGGAAAGCTTTCCCTGTCTGCACCGCTCTTATTGACATAATTTAGATAATCCGTCACGCTTCCTGTACGGGTAAATGTGTTCCAGCTCTCTGTGTTTTCCATAGAGTTCCTCCTGCATGTATTTGTTACACAATTAGGATATCCACCATGGAAAACTGCTATGCTGGCACTTTATTCCATTCTGGCAATCCGCTCGCTGATATGCCGGGACCGTCATTGATTTTCCTTAAACCCAAAGTTTTTCAAAAGAAAGTCACTGTCTCTCCAATCCTTCTTTACCTTTACCCAGAGTTTCAGATTTACCTTTGCCTGCAGAAAATCCTCGATATCTTCTCTGGCATTCGTACCGATCTTCTTTAACATGCCCCCTTGTTTACCGATAATAATTCCCTTATGGGAATCCCGTTCACACACAATGGTGGCATCAATATCCACCAATGCCCTCTTCCCCGGACGGTCTTTCATCTGATCGATGGACACAGCAATGCCATGGGGAATCTCATCGGAGAGAAGGCGCAGTGCCTTTTCCCGGATCAGTTCCGCCACAATCTGGCGTTCCGGCTGGTCGGTAATGGTATCCTCATCATAGTACTGCGGGCCTTCATCCAGATAGTCAAACATCACGGTCACCAGTTCGTCCACACTCTCTCCGGTGACGGCTGATACCGGCACGATCTCAGCAAAATCAAGGATATCCTTATATGTGGCGATACACTCCAGTATCTCGGCTTTTTTCACAGTATCAATCTTATTCATTACAAGGATTACCGGTGCCTGGGATTTTTGAAGGATTTCTGCGATGTGGCTCTCCCCTTTGCCGATGAAGGTCGTCGGTTCCACCAGCCAGAGTACAAGATCCACTTCTTTAAATGTACTCTCTGCTGCATTTACCATATATTCCCCCAGTTTATTTTTCGCCTTGTGTATCCCAGGGGTATCCAGAAAAATAATCTGTCCCCTCTCATCATGATACACAGTCTGTATCCGGTTCCTGGTTGTCTGTGGTTTACTTGAGGTGATGGCGATCTTCTGGCCGATCATCTTATTCATCAGTGTGGATTTGCCAACATTCGGCCTTCCGATGATGGTGACAAATCCTGATTTAAAACTCTTTTCCATTCCTATCCTCCGAATATTTCCTTACTTCAATGTCCTTATATGCCCAAACAGTTCCTGAGACTGCCCTACCTTTTCCTCACTCCCCAGGGCACAGATCTTTCCGTCTGAAAGTATGGCATCCACCATAGCTGCTGTCTCCCGCACCTTTCCCTGGTCTGCCGCCAGCACCTCATCCCGCTCTTTCTGCCTGATCTCCTGTGTCATGCCTGTCATATATGCCGCATAAGAGCGGTCACCCTGATCCCGTGGAGTCAATGGCACATCCAGTTCGCTGATGGTACCAATGATATATTTCATCATATCCCTCTCATCGGCTTCATAATTCCTGAGATACTCCGGAATACCCTGATATACCCGGTCTGTTGCCTTCAGATGCGGATCACGGAACGAAGTCAGAAACCCGATGCCCGAATCCAAAAAAGCACATTTCACACCATAGGCACCGCCTTTCACACGCACTTCATTCCATAGATAGTCATAGCCAAGGATCGTTTTCACGACCTTAAATACACCGCTATACGGGATTCCCTTGTCACTGAATAATCCGGCACGCGCTACATACTGTACTTTACCCGCTGTGCGGAACCCCTCATTTTCCTCAACTGCCGGCAGCTTCCACGCCGGTTCTGGTATGGATACGTCGACATGCTCCGGCATCTGGCCAAGAAGCTGTCCGATCACCTTCTCCAGTGCATCATACCCCTCACGGTCTGCGGTGACACAGATCTGCATCCGGTCTTTAGTAAAAATACATTGTGCCAGAGATTCCAGCACCCGGACAAGGTTATCCTTTCTCTCATCAAAATGCTCCTCCAGATCACAGAGGAAATCATAATAGGAAATTCCTTTCATCTGTTCTACATAATAATAACGCTCCTTCAGATAGGACATGGCACGCCATGCCGCTGTGCTGTGCCCTGCCGACTGCAGGCTCATCTGTTTATAGGAACGCAGCTCCCCGATGATCTCTTTCAGCCTTCTTGTATCATTAAGATGGGAAGTAAACATCATTTCCCCAAACAGATCCAGTATCTTTCCTGTCTCCGGATACAATACCTTTGCCTCTGCCTCCATGCGCATACTGAATTCAGAGCTTCCCCGGCGCTCATAGGTCCCTGTGCTAAATGATGTCCCCCCAGCATGGAGAAGGATCTCATTGCCCAGCTCCAGCTTATCGTGCCGGTCTGTATCCACGTAACCCAGCAGGTCTGCTAACAGTACGAGATATGGTGCATAGTCTTTCAGATCCAGTATGTCAAAGGAGAACCGCAGGTAATTGATCCCATTCGTAAATATATCATGGTGGAGTGCCGGGGATCCCGCCATCATCTTCTCCTCATTCTGAAATCCCCTTGCCTCCTTTGTGATATCCTCTCTGGCAAGTACGGGAATACAGGACAATGTCTCCGGATCATCCGGCTCTTCCTGATACGCCTTTAGTTCCTTCGTCTCCTGTACAAGTTTTTCTTTCTCCTCTTCTGTCAGTGAAGCACGGTATCTCTCCAGCCGCTCTGCCTCCTCCTGATCCATCCTCGCTGTCAGGCCGGTCTTGGGCTGCACACTGACGAAAGTTGCATGTGTGTTATCCAGAAAATACTTCTGGATGATATCCTCATAATATCTGGTACCCACCTGTTTTTTCAAAAATTCAAAGGTATCATTGGCACGGATATGGATAAATGGCATGGCATCCTCATAGAGCCAGCTGTCAAAGATCTGCAGGCCATACATAAGACCCTTGGGATAAGAACCATAATCTGCCTCCCTGTACTGGAATTCCATAGCATTGATAGCAGCCCGGAGTGACCTCTCATTCAGTCCATCACGAACAAGTTCCGCCAATGTGTGCCGGATAATATCCAAAAATTCCTGTTTCTGCTCCATCCTTACATTCTTTGCTATGACAGAAAAATACATTTGCCGGATACTGCCCTCATAACTGCTTTTGATCTCACTGCCAATGCCTGCATCCAAAAGCGCCTGTTTCAATGGCGCTCCCTCGGATTCTACCAGCACATGCGCCAGCACCCGGAGGACACGGTACAGCTCACGGTCCAGACTCTCTCCTGTCAGCACATTATAGCTAAAATACGCCTTACCTTCCGTATCATCCCCTTCGGTGACAGAATAAAATCCATACTTCTCCTGCATTTCACCAAAAAGCTCCTGCTTCTGTATCTCAGAATCCACCTGCAGATAATCAAACCGGCTCAGATATTTTTCATCCAGCCAATTCAGCTTCTCTTCCATGTCCATATCTCCATATAGGTAGATATAACTGTTGGATGGATGATAATATTTACTGTGAAAATCCAGGTAATCCTCATAAGTCAGATCCGGAATGGCATCCGGATCGCCGCCAGATTCAACACCATAAGCGGTATCCGGGAACAGGGAATGCTGGATATCACGGTACAAAAGCTGATCCGGTGATGAGAACACCCCCTTCATCTCATTGTACACTACACCATTATATTTTAATGGGGCGTCTATACTCTCCATCTCATAATGCCAGCCCTCCTGCCGGAAGATCTTCTCTTCTTTATATATATTAGGATAAAATACCGCATCCAGATAGACATGCATCAGGTTCTGAAAATCCTTATCATTACAGCTCGCCACCGGATACACGGTCTTGTCCGGATAGGTCATGGCATTGAGGAAGGTATTCAGGGATCCCTTCGCCAGCTCAATAAAAGGGTCTTTCAGCGGAAACTCCCTGGATCCACAGAGAACTGTATGCTCCACGATATGCGCCACTCCAGTGGAATCCCTGGGCGGTGTACGGAATCCGATGGAGAATACTTTGTTATCATCCTCATTCTCAATAAGGACAAGCCTCGCCTTTGTCTTTTTGTGTTCCAGCAGGTACCCTATGCTGTTCAGCTCAGTCAACTCCTGTTTGTCTCTCAATTCATATGCCTTGCATTTTTCAATATCCATTGTTTACCTCTCTTATCTTAAATCTATATTTTTATTTATTCTGCCCTTTTTTTATCCATTATACCATATCACATCATCTCAAAACCTTCAAGTGAATGTTCCTGTAATTCCCTGCTGAGTGTGTGGTGCTTAGTAACAGTAATTTACAGTTTTTCACATATTATCAAAAAATTCTTTGACTTTTTCGTGGTGATGTGGTATTGTTAATAAGTGTCAAATATTATATGTTTTAGGAGGCAAAACACATGAAAGGTACAGTTAAATGGTTTAATGCCAAAAAAGGGTTCGGATTTATCTCCGATGAAGAGGGAAATGATGTATTCGTACACTTCTCCGCTTTACAGATGGACGGCTTCAAAGTATTGGATGAAGGCGACGAAGTAGAGTTTGAAGTGATCGAAGGCGAGAAAGGTCCTCAGGCAGCAAACGTAACAAAGTTATGATCGATTTCTAATCATTGATTTTTCGTGTCGTTCCGGGAAACCGAGACATTACACATAAAAGTTAAGAATTACAAGTAGGTTGTAACAAAGAAGTGTCTTATCTGTGATTGTAACCACAGACAGGGCACTTCTTTTTATTATATATAGTTATGATCCTCCTGCCAATATTATTATCTGTTTTTATTGGCGCCGTTGAGCTAAGTGTATCCTTCAGCCTGTCAATTTCGTGTGAGAAGTTCCCTGTAGATCCCATAGTCGATATCCTTAAAAACATTAAATACCACCTCTAATCTACTCCTGTTTTCTCTCTTAAACTCCCTGACCGTCTCCACTGCAATCTCCGCCGCTTTCTCATTGGGAAAATGGAATTCCCCTGTTGATATACAGCAAAACGCAATGCTTTTTATCCCATTATCCAGAGCTGTTTTAAGACAGGAACGGTAACAGTCCGAAAGCTGTTCGCAGTCCTTTTTCCTAAGCCGCCCCGAAACAATCGGACCGACTGTGTGTATCACATAGCGGCAGGGCAGATTGTATCCCTTGGTTATCATTGCCCTGCCTGTCGGTTCTTCATAATTCCTGCCGTATATTTTACGCTTTGCTTCCATAAGGGCATTACATTCATTCCTAAGCTGAACCCCTGCATAAGTATGGATTGCATTATCTATGCAGCCATGACACGGACAGAAACACCCTAACATCTGACTATTGGCGGCATTCACAATCGCATCCACCTTTAACGTGGTAATATCCCCCTGCCATAAATAAATGTCCTGTTCTATCTGCGGCAGTTCGGAAAGCTCCGTTATTCCTTTGCCCTTTATTTCAGACTGTAAATATGCATCCTGTATCTTTACAAATTCCTCTGCGATTGTATCCGGCATACGGATATTAAACAGGGAGCGCAGCAGTTTCTTTTGCTCCCCTGTTTCAGCCGGAATTTTTATTTGTGCACACCGCGGCTGTTCTTTTAGCAGCCTGTTTATCAGAAATTCTCTTTTTTCTTCCTGCGTCATGCTATCCCCTCCTCTGCTCCATTCGGGCAATTTGAAAAACAATTTCCATCCGGCTGAAATTTTTTACACAGAAAAGGAGCCGCACACGAATTACTTAGTGTGGCAGCCCCATTTTTTTGTTTCAGCCCTTAAGCTTTCCTTTTTCCACATTTGGCAATATAAAGTTTTCCAGAGCATATTCCCATAGCGCCTCTGAACCCTTTGCCGTATTCTGATTCCGTTTTTGTACCTGGGCAAGCCGGACGCCTTTCTCTTCCCACGCCTTCCCATCTGCTGCTGCATTCAGGAGTATCGGTTGAAAATTATCCATGGTTCGGGCGAACCGGGCCTCTTTCGTCTCTCCTGCTTCAAATTCATCCCACAGAGCCCGGAACTGTCTGCCCTGATCCTCTGGCAATATACTAAAAAGCCTGTCTGCCGCCTGCATTTCCCGCTCTCTCTGGTTCTTCTTTGCCTCTTCATCATAGGCATATGTGTCCCCGGCATCGATCTCCACCAGATCATGGATCAAAAGCATACTGACGGTTCTGAGAACATCGATCCCCTCATTGGCATATTCGCTAAGCAGCAATGTCATAACAGCCATATGCCATGCATGCTCAGCATCATTTTCTTTCCTTGTTCCATCTGCCAGATATGTCTGCCTGCCAATCTGCTTTTCTTTATCAATCTCACGGCAGAACGCAATCTGTTTATCTAGTCTTTCGTTATTCATCGTCTATTAAATCTCATTTCCAGGAAATTGGGGAATCCCTTCAAAACCAGACTGAAGATCTGCATCTGTTGGGATATAATCTGTCATCGTGCCATTGTGGAACTGTTCATATGCCACCATATCGAAATACCCTGTCCCTGTCAGGCCAAAGAGGATCGTCTTCTCCTCTCCTGTTTCCTTACATTTCAGTGCCTCATCAATGGCAACACGGATCGCATGGCTGCTCTCTGGCGCAGGTAAGATCCCCTCTGTTCTAGCAAACTGCTCTGCTGCCTCAAAGACAGAAGTCTGTTCCACTGCCACAGCTTCCATATATCCATCGTGATATAGCTGTGAGAGGATCGTGCTCATACCATGGAACCGAAGCCCGCCTGCATGGTTTGCGGATGGAATGAAGTTGCTGCCCAGAGTATACATCTTGGCAAGTGGGCAGATCATTCCTGTGTCGCAGAAATCATAGGCAAATTTCCCTCTTGTAAAGCTTGGGCAGGATGCCGGTTCTACTGCGATGAAACGATAATCCTTCTCGCCTCTCAGCTTCTCGCCCATAAACGGGGAGATCAAACCACCCAGATTAGAGCCGCCGCCAGCACAACCAATGATGATATCTGGAGTAACATTGTATTTATCTAATGCAGTCTTTGCTTCCAAACCAATAACAGACTGATGAAGAAGAACCTGATTCAGCACACTTCCCAGCACATAGCGGTATCCTTCATTTGAGGTAGCAGCTTCTACTGCCTCAGAGATCGCACAGCCAAGACTCCCTGTAGTTCCCGGATGTTTCTCCAGAATCTTCCGTCCCACCTCTGTATCAGCAGAAGGAGAAGCAGTCACACTGGCGCCATAGGTTCTCATAACTTCACGGCGGAATGGTTTCTGTTCATAAGAAACTTTCACCATATATACTTTACAATCCAGCCCAAGATAAGCACATGCCATAGAAAGTGCTGTACCCCACTGGCCTGCTCCTGTCTCAGTGGTAACACCTTTGAGTCCCTGCTTCTTTGCATAATATGCCTGGGCAATGGCAGAATTCAGCTTATGGCTCCCACTTGTGTTATTCCCCTCAAATTTATAATAAATCTTCGCCGGGGTTCCCAATGCCTTCTCTAAATGGTAGGCACGTACCGTAGGCGCTGGGCGGTAGGTCTTGTAATAATCCTGTATCTCCTGTGGAATGTCAATATAAGCATCCGTATCATTTAACTCCTGTGCGATCAGTTCATCGCAGAAGATCGGAGCAAGTTCCTCTGGTTTCAATGGCTGCCATGTAGCCGGATTCAGAAGCGGCGCAGGTTTTACTTTCATATCCGCACGGACATTATACCACTGCTTTGGAATCTCATCCTCTGAAATATAAATTTTATATGGAATCTTCTGTTCACTCATGACGAAAATTCTCCTTTCTTTTCTTCCCTTTCCCTATAGTATCATAAAGTCATGGAAGTGTCAAAGATACTTCCATGCGGATGATTGCCTGCCCTGTTTATTTTAGCTCAACGGTGGGGGCAAATTGGCACCGCTTCACTATGTCACTTTTACCTTTACTTTTTTGTAAATCCCATTTTGTGCATAAATATAGATCGTACATTTCCCCTTTTTCTTTGCCCGTATACTGCCCTTTTGGGATACTGCTGCCACCTTTGGATTACTAGATTCAAAAGCGATCTCCCTGTGGTGACGGAGTTTCCTGTCCTTCCTGATCTCCTTCGCTTTCAGCCGGAATGTTTTCCCTGTCTTCAGCGTTTTCTTTGTCTTATTTAATCTGACAGATCCTGGATTGCCATTTGCCCCTCCATTTGTCACTACATGGATCGTCTTTGAGACAGCAATGGTCACTTTCCTGCCATCGATCACCTTATAGGCACGGACTACAAATTTATAATAGGTTCCCTTCTTGCACTTTCTTTTGATATATGACCGGGTGTTTTTGTTTTTTATCGTCTTCGATAGCTTGTATTCATAGATGTATTTCCGGGTATTACACCGATTGCTGTAAATTCGGTACCCATCCGCCCCTTTAATACTATTCCAGGTAAGCTTAATATTATTTTCCGTAACCTGGGACACCCGCGCCTGAATCCGCGCAAAATATGCACCTTTGATATCTTTATCATTTTTCTTCGTGGTGATCGTTTTATCTGTCACCAGAATGGTATCTTTCGATACCTCCAGTTCCTTTGCCACACCCTGAATCTTTTCCGCTGTCTCACCAGAAACACCCAATCCCTCAGCAATATCCGATACATCCTTGTCTGATCCAGCCGTCACAGCCGCAGTCGGTACGGGATCCGACGCCATGGTTGGCGTTGGTTCTGGGGTTGGCGTTACTGTTGGCATGACCGTTGGTACCGGCTCTTCTGTAGGCACAGCCGGGGTCGGAGTTGGTGTCGGTTCTGATGTCGGCGTCGGCGTCGGCATCGGTGTTGGGGTTGGTGTAGGCGTCGGCGTCGGGGTTGGTGTAGGCGTCGGCGTTTCAACAGCCCCTGTTTTTTCTATCTCACAGCCATACCATCTGGAATCTCCCGTGTTGCCATCCTCCACGGCCAAATATGCCTCTGTTGCCCGCTGTAGCGCGGCCCCCGACAACAATTCCCCATCCGCTGTATAAAAGGCAGCCACACGTGACTCGTTGCAAAGCTGGAAGCTGAATTCACCGACTGATAGGGGCGTCACATTATCTGTATCCGATACTTTAATATTAAGCCTCTCAAAACGACTACATGAACGGAATGTATATTCCGGAATCATTCCCAGCCTGTCAGATAAGGTGACTTCTTTCAGGGAAGAACAGCAGTCAAAGACTCCGGATCCCAGTGTTGTGACAGAATCCGGAATGGTCATTGTTTTCAGAGAACTGCATGATATAAAAGCATTGTTCCCAATCGTCTTCAGACCAGCGGGCAAAGTAAGTTCTGATAGCCGGCCGCAGCGATCAAATGCTCTGGCATCTATTGTTTCCAGGTTCTCGTTCATATGGAATGCCGTTAAATTTTTACAGGCATAAAATGCCCCGGCACCGATCTGTTTCATACTCTCCGGCATAGTTACTTCACGCAGCTCAGAACACCGTGAAAAAGTACCCGTCCCAATCTGGGCTACTCCCTCCGGTATCTGTACCTTTGTGATCGTTTTTGGAATATAACTGGAATCCCAGTCCTCAACTCCCGGGATCAGGCTGTCTGCCCGAACAGCCTCCCCGACAAGAAATTCTGTCAATATGGAAAAATTAGCGAGTTTCTGCCAGTCCTCTGCCAGCATGGTTCCTGAGCAGATTTCCAACACTGTAATTTCCCTCGCTGTTTCGAAACCTCCCACTGCTTCCAACAGAGTGTCACCAGATCCCGCAATACTTTCCCCAGAAGATAACTCTGCCCGGACCGTAATCCGGGATTCTGTCTCTGCATATACTTTTTCCGTTCCGGCAAAACGGGATATACTGTCAACAGCCAATAAAAGTATAAGCAATAGGGCAATCTTTCTACCCATCTTTTCAAGATTAATCTGCATGTCCATTCTCTCCAAACCATATGAAACTTATTTTGTCTGTCACTATTATACAAAAAAAATGGAATCGATGCAATGTTAAAAACACTGTATAAAACAGCGCTAAAGCCCCGTTGAAAAGCGGCTGCCCCGTCCTCTTCCATACCCATTTCCCGCACCATGATGCCCATAGCCATGATTCCCCCCTCCTTGTGACGAATCACTGCCATCCGATAATTGTTGGATCAGATCACGGATTTCCCTCATAGTCATACCTTGTATTTCTTCTGGTGTGATATCAGGATCAAGTTCCTGTAATTCCAGAAACGCTTGATACTTACCACATGATAAGCCCAGTTCATGAGCTTTTTGGGCTTCCTCAGAATGAGCAAAATAACAATAAGTTTCCCCTCTGCCTGATGTGCATGATCTGATCTGTGAGAGCATTCTTTTACACTGCCCGCCCTCTGGTCCGATCACTGCCACTGTCATGATTTCATGATCCAATAACAGGGCAGCGATCTCTTTATCTTCTATGATCATGTTAACTGCGTCCACATAATCCTTGAACCTTATACTTAGTGAATCTGCCAGCTCCTGCCCGTCGCTATTGTATGCATGTATAGAAACTACTTTGTCAAACCGATTGATACCCAGTTCTACAGACGGGTTTATATCAATACTGATGGCCGCTGTGGGAATAAAATAAAGCCAGTAACCACCAGCCAATATAAGTAAGAAACATACAGCAACAGATACCAAATATTTGTAACTTACAGGCCTGCTCTTTGTATATCCCTGTGTCTTATGCACAAGAAACTCCCTTGTCCTGTTCTTTAATTCTTCCTCGGCATGGATCTGGTCAAATGTTTCTTTCATTCTGTCATTCATCGCTGCCACCTCCCAATCTCTCCCGAAGCATTTGTTTAGAACGAGTCAGGAGTGTATAAATTGTGTTTACATTCTTGCCGAGGATCTTGCTGATCTGTGGGGCAGTATATTCTTCATAATAATGCAGATACACTACATCTCTGTATTTCGCAGGAAGTGATAATACCGCTTCCAGAACCTCTCGGTTTTCCGGCGGCAGCGCCGCCGGCTGTGTAATGACCTCATCCAGCGGCACGGTATGGCTGCGAAAAAAGTTCTTGAGAAAATCCTTACAGGCATTGATCGTGACACGGATGAACCAGGCCTTTTCATGCTCTTCATTTTCAAAGGAAACAGAACTAAGGACATATTTCAAAAATACTGTCTGAAATATATCCTCAGAATCGTGATAATTTTTCAAATATACCATACACAGCCTCCGAACGGTATCGGAATACCGTTCGATAGCACTGTTTACCTCCTGTTCGCTCCGCATTACATCCCCATCCATTAATCAGTATAATCTTTCTTTAAGGTACTTTAGCTCAACGGCGCCAATTTGAACCCGTTTCTATCACTGCTATTTTGTGAATGCGTGCGTTAGTTTCAATCGCCGTAGCCACCGCTACGACTCATTCAACTGCCTTCGCATTCGCAAAATAACAGTTTAGAAATCTCCGACCGTGGATGGTGGATTTTGGCGAAATACAAGGCTGGAGGACGCAGTCTTGCTGACGCAAGACAAGGACGAAAAACACAGTAGTTCGCCAAAATACACCGTCCACGGCGGGTTCAAATTGACACCGTTAAGCTAACCCTTACCTTCCTGCATATCCTGTCCCTGGCATACGTGTATATCGTACACTTTCCTTTTTTCTTCGCCCTGATCACGCCTTTCTGGGATACTGTTGCCACTTTTGGATTACTGGATTCATAATAGACTTCCTTATTGTTTCCCTGAATCTTACTTTGTCCGGCATTCTTCGCATTCAGACGAAATGATTTTCCTTTCTTCAGTGACAACTTTCCTTTTGCCGCCTTTATGGGCTTGCTATACCTTTTGCCCCCCCAGCAGTTTCTATTACCCTGGCAGTTCCCATTTGTATAGTTGTCACATATACCATCACCATCTTCATCCACAAAATTCCATCTCTGGCATGAAGCTGCAGCAACGGCTCCCGTTGTCCCCAAGGGCAGCAGCAATGCGGCAGCCAGAACACCAGCTAAAATTTTTCTTACCATATCCATTTCCTCCTGTTATAATTGATAAACATTTCTGTTTTCACTTATAATACGATTGAAAATGGCAGATCCATTCATAATTCTGTTTTTATTTTCACTTTATTGTACCCTATATCCCCACAGATTCTTTATCTGTCCTGACAACTCATCAAAATCCCAGCTCCTGCTGCTCCGTTGTCTAGAATTAGGGTCATTGACAAGAAATCCCTCCCCGTCATATCCATATATCACGATAAAATGTCCTGTTGTGGTAAAATCTCCCGGTCCCATAGCACAGATAATCATGCCGCCCGCATCCAAAAGATTTTTCATCGAATTCTCACTCAGGGAAAGTTCCCTCCCTGTGAGCCCAAAATGCAGCGCTCCTTCTGTCATCAGCTTCCAGGAAGTTCCCGAGCCCTGTACATAATACTCTTCCCTTTCACTGAACTTACAGATCTTCGACGGCAGGACGCCCTCATGTCTCAGCCCCAGTATTACCATAGACAGACATACCGGCCCGCATCCTGACACAGCGATCATACTGTCGCCATACTTATAATATCCCCACCTTTTATCCCACTGTAGCAACAGGGGATGGTCTGCTTCTATCTCTTCCTCTGAAAAACTTCCTACCTTTTTCCTATCCGCTTTTGGATACCCGGCGACAAAATCCGCCATATCCGGATTCCTCTCCAACATCTCAAGCAGTTCGCTAGGGATACCTCGTTTCGTCCGCAAGAATCTTCTTCATGGTGTCCTCGGTATCCCTGCCATTATCCTTCTCTGCCTCAGAGACCTGTTGCGCCTGCCGTTCCCGTTCTGCCTCAATATTACGGCTTCTCTGCGATACGATAAATCCCAGAAAGACAAGAAACAGCACAGTTACCAAAAATATTTTCACTGCATTTAACCTGTGCCGCCTTCTGTACCTCTTGTTCCTCATACAAAAACCTCCTTTGTTAATCTGGTCCTATCATACCAGAATTACAAAAGAGGTTCTTTTCTATTTTCCAAACAAATTCTCACAATTTTCTCACAATTTTGGCAGAATAACCTGAAACTGTATTTGGTTATCCTCACTAAACGCAGTAATCCTTCCCCCATGCAGTTCTATGATTTCCTTTGCAACAGCAAGACCGATTCCACTTCCACCTGTCTTTGTACCGCGGGAACTATCCAGGCGGAAAAACTGCTCAAAGATCCGCTGCAGTTTCTCTGGCGGGATCGTATTCCCCTGGTTTTCAAAATTCAGTTCAATCTCCTGTCCCCTGTCAGTCAGGCAGATGCGGATAGCTGTTGAGGGAAAACTGTAATTCAGGGCATTTCGCAGCAGATTATCAAACACCCTCTGCATCCGGTCTGAATCACAGACAAACATAAAATCTTTTGGCAGTGATACATCGCAGCTAAGGCCTTTTTCCGACATCATGGGCTGAAATTCAAAGATTACCTGCTCCAGCAGGCGCGTCAGATTGATCTCACTCTTTTCCAGGGTAATGTGTGTCAAGTTATACCGGGTGATCTCAAAAAATTCATTAATCAGATCCTCCAGTCTTTCCGTCTTCCGCGAAACCACCTGTATGTAGTGCTGCCTTGTCTCCTCTGGCAGATCTGGTTCATCCTGCAGAAGTTCCAGATATCCCATCACAGATGTCAATGGTGTCTTGAGGTCATGTGCCAGATAGACCACCAGATCATTTTTTCTCTGTTCTGCCTCATCCGCCCGCTGTTCCGCCTGTTTGACTTCCTCCTCCACCAGCTCATACATCTTTTTGTAATCATACATAAGGATAATGATGATCCCGCCTGCCAGACCGATGAGAAAAAGAACTGCTTTATTGTCATTCAAAAAATGCAGGACAGGATAAAAGATATCACCCTTCTGCCATATAAACGTAGACAGATACAGGTAACAGAACAGTCCGGTAAGGCACACACTCCCGTAAGCCGCTGCAAAGGCAAGGATTTTCTTTCCTGTATTCCGGTATCTCCGTAATCCCCTCTCATTCAACCTTGTATCCCACTCCCCATACTGTTTTGATAAACTTTGGTTTCTTTGCTGATTCCTTCATCTTCTCGCGGATGCGCCCGATATGTGTCATAACTGTATTATTACTGTCTATATACTTTTCTCCCCACACATTCTCAAACAGTTCTTCCGAAGAAACTACCTGGCCCTGTCTGGCACAGAGGTAGAACAGGATTGAAAACTCTAGTGGAGTCAATGGCAGTTCTTTTTCATATAACCGCGCCTCATGCGTGATGCCATTCATATACAATCCCCGGATATCGATCTCATGCTCCTGTGTATCCCCCTGCTTCTGATTATATTTCTTAAACCGCCTCAGTTGTGTCTTGATCCGTGCCACTACCTCAATGGGCTTAAATGGCTTTGTAATATAATCATCTGCCCCCAGAGTCAATCCATTCAGCACATCACTCTCCTCATTTTTTGCAGTCAGCATAATAATAGGAAAAAAATATTTTTCCCGAAGTTTCCGGCAGATGGAAAAACCGTCCATATCTGGCAGCATAACATCCAATATAACAAGGTCTGCTCCATTTTCTTCCATGTACTCAAGGGCACTCACTCCCTTTGTAAATGCTTTAACGATATAGTTTTCATTGTTTAAGTATACCGTCAGCAGATCCAGGATCTCTTCTTCATCGTCAACAAGGACGATCGTCTCTTTTTCTCCCATCAAATCCTCCCACTATTCACGCTGTATCAGAACCGGAAATCCCTCTGTCCTGCATGTATATTATCAATATATTCTGTCGCTTTTTGCTTCACCACCGGATTTGTGATGATCTCCAACTGCTCCCGGATCACCTTTTCTCCCTTTTCTTTCGTTTCTTCTGATGCGTAATCCTCCAGATATTCTTTCAATGTCATCAGGGCATTGGGCTGACAGCAATTAACGATCTGCCCTGATTTCAGGAGCGACATAAAACGGTCTCCGGTACGCCCCTCACGGTAACATGCCGTACAGAAACTTGGAATATAACCCATGCCCAACAGCCAGTTCACCACTTCATCCAGGGAACGGCGGTCTGTGACATCAAACTGTGCTGAATTCTCTTCCTCAGGCTCTTCCTCTGCATAGCCTCCTACGCTGGTGCGGGAACCACCGCTGATCTGGCTGATCCCCAGATCCAGCACCTTTTCCCTTACCCTCTGGGACTCGCGTGTGGATACGATCATGCCTGTATACGGAACTGCGATACGGATCACGGCAACAATCTTCTGGAAGATCTCATCGGATATAGCATTTAATTCCGCCGGATCAATGTCATCTGCCGGGCACACCCTCGGCACACTGATCGTATGAGGACCCACGCCAAACTTCGCCTCCAGATGCTCTGCATGCATAATGATCCCCACCAGCTCATAGCGGTACTTATCTAATCCAAACAATACACCACAGCCAACATCATCAATGCCAGCCTCCATAGCACGGTCCATAGCCTCTGTGTGGTAAGCATAATCACTTTTCGGGCCAGTAGGATGAAGTTCCTCATATGCCTTCCGGTCATAGGTCTCCTGAAACAATATGTATGTCCCTATTCCTGCATCTTTCAGCTTCTTATAGTTCTCAACTGTGGTTGCCGCAATATTTACATTGACACGGCGGATCGCCCCATTTTTATGCTTAATGCTGTAAATCGTTTTAATACTCTCCAAGATATATTCAAGGGGATTGTTCACCGGATCTTCCCCTGCCTCAATGGCAAGACGTTTGTGCCCCATATCCTGCAGGGCCATGACTTCCTGGCGGATCTCCTCCTGTGTCAGCTTTTTGCGGGCAATATGCTTATTTTTCAAATGATATGGACAATACAGACAGCCATTGATACAATAATTTGACAGGTAAAGCGGGGCAAACATAACGATACGCTTGCCATAGAACCGCTCTTTGATCTCCTTTGCCAGTTTCTCAATCTCCCTGTTTTCTTCCTCCAGTTCACACTCCAGAAGAACCGCTGCCTCCCTGTGGGTGATTCCCTTCATCTCCCCCGCCTTCAAAAGAATGGCATCAATAAGTTCTTTATTATTTTTATTCTGCTCCGCATAGGCAAGAGATTCCTGGATCTCACCATCATTGATAAACTCATCGGCTATGCTGGACTTTGGATCATATTTTGACATAATAACCTCCATTAATCATTTCTTTGCATTCATATATACTTTTCCGTTTTTCATCTTGATCCCTTTGCGTTCCATCAGTTCACTGACAGTCAGGATATCATAATCATTTTCAACCAGCCATGGTACGATCTTCTCTATCGCATCTGCTGTCGGGGCATGAATATCATGCATCAGGATGATATCGCCATCGGAGACCTGCTTTTTTACCGCTTTAAATGTCTTCTTGGCATCCATCGTCTTCCAGTCCAGAGTATCAATACTCCAATAGATCATTGGCTGTTTCAGCTTCTCACGCATCTTATCGCTGATGGCACCATATGGCGGCCGCAGCAGATTGACATCTGCCCCTGTCAGTTTCTTTACAAGATTTGAAACCTGGGCACATTTTTTATTGACCTTCTTCATGGTGAGTTTACTCAGGTCAGAATGATCCCATGTATGGTTTGCGATCTCACATCCTTGGGCAATTTCCTGTTTCAGCACATCAGCACCGGCTGCTGCCCGGTTCCCCACGATAAAAAATGTAGCATGGGCATTATATTTCTTTAATGTAGCCAGGATCTTAGGTGTATTAACTGTACTTGGCCCATCATCAAAGGTAAGAGCCACCGCTTTTGACCGCACTGTTGGCGCCGGTGTCGGTTTCACAATAGAATCTGATGATAATGCACCGACTTCCTTTACTGCAGATGAAACCGTCCCCTGTCCTGCCATAGGCGATGACGCTGGTTCTGCTACTGTCTGTACCGCCTCCACACTTGCCGCTGTCGCCGCCAGTTTCCCAGTCCCGCTCTCTTTCTTCTGCCAGAAGAAAAAGACAACAGCGATTGCCGCAACAAGCAAAACTGCCGGGCCTGCCCATTTCAACACAGAAAAAACGTCAATACCCGGACGCCTGCGCCTTCTTCTATAGCTGGCACGTCTTCTGCTGTAAGACGAACGCCTTCTGGAATTCCTGCTGTTATACCCTTTCATGTAATCCATCACTCTTCACCTCGTTATACTTCTATATTCGCATATTCCCAGTTATGTAACTTAGTAGCTTAAAGGCGCCGATTTGAAATCACTTCAAATTGCGCCGCCCAGCTAAAGTATATCACTAATCATCTTTTTTTTCAATGTTCTTTTTCTTCCGTTCCGGCTCCTTGCGGTAATAATCTGTCTCCACGGGAACTTCCTTTTTCGCCAGTCTCTTGCTGCACCACCGCTTCACCCAGCGGTATATCATGGCAAATATTGGAACGGCGCAGAGCATGCCCAGGAATCCAAAAAGAGAACCCAGGAACAGAATGGAAAACAGTATCCAGAAGCTCTTAAGTCCAATGGAATCTCCCAGGATCTTCGGACCCAGTACATTTCCATCAAACTGCATCAAGATGATGATCAGGATGAGAAAGATCACACCCTTTGACGGATTTGCAATAAATACCAGGACCGCACTTGGTATGATCCCTATATACTGCCCAAAGAAGGGGATCACATTGGTCACTCCTATGATCACACTGATCAGTAGTACATAAGGTATATTGGCAATACTCATAATGATAAATGTCAGCATTCCCACGATAAGAGAATCCACGATCTTCCCACTGATAAACTTGGCAAACACAGTATGTGTCTCCCGCAGTACCTCCAGCGTTCCCTCTACACGCTTCTGCGGCAGGATAGCATACATCAGTTTCTTTGCCTGGGCACAGAAGTTCTCCTTGCCTGCCATAAGGTAGATCGATACGATGATACCAATGAACACATTGAACAGGACACTCATGGCATTTACCACACCATCTGTCAGAAGAGAGAGAAGCTTACTGCTCTCTGGCAGGAGGTCATTCTGCAGCCAGGTGATCAATTTCTCATACATGCTCCCGGAAAAATTCTCAAAGTATTCTGCCAGTTTAGGATTGGACTTAAATACATCATCTCCCCATGCTACGATATTTTTATAATACGATGGCAGATTCGCCGCCAGGCTGGATATACTGTTGATCACTTCCGGCACCACCATCATAATCAGGCCAAAGATGATAAATAAGGCAAGGATCAGCACCACCGCCACAGACAGCCCTCTGGCGATCCCCTCTGCCTTCTTTTCCTTCTTTACGATCTTCCTCATCAGCGGAATAAATACAAACTCATCCACAGAGTTCACCAGCGGGCTCAGAAGGAACGCGATGATCAATCCAAAATAGACCGGGGTAAGCGCCGAATTCACAGCTGACAGCGCTCCCCCCACTACCTTCAGATTATCCAACAGCGCTTTCACAATAAGAGCGGCAGTGACTACAAGAAACATCGTCACCCCCGCATACAGATATTTATCATATTTGGTATTCAGTCGTTTCATTTTCTGATCCCTCCGCTTCTATACTATCAGTTTATCACAGAGAAAACCAAAAAACAACTGAATCCAGGCTTTATTTAAAGCAATCACCTAGACTTTCGTTACTTTTCACTCCCTGGCCAGCTATTTGATCATTGGGCGGCAGAGTGGCGAGAGCTTGTACTGTCTGTTGTCCGGCATATCACATCCTGCGAAAAATAATTTGTTTCCTTCCGATGCAAAACCATTACGCTGCCTTTCGCAAAACCCGCTGTCTGCTGGCGTTTTCCTGCCTTTCTGCAGCGTAGCCGCCCGCCGGTCCTTATGCACCACCAATTGTTTTCCCTCACTGCGGGCAGCACCAAAGGTGCTGATCCATGGAAAAGAGGTGCCAAAAAATAAATACATTTATTTTTGGCATC
>CANRWA010000064.1 GCA_947643415.1 uncultured Clostridia bacterium
AAAAAATGAGAAAAAGCGAGTTAACAAGAGGAAAACAAAGATTATTATGGGAGGCATCCATCTATGAGTTCTTTTGTATTGTGCGGAAATCTGCCGCAGACAGTCTTGATACTGCTTTTAATGGGAACAGCCCTATTGCAGTTGTTTATTGCCATCGAGGACGTGGCAGGCCAGAGGTATCTGTGTACTGTATTTGACAGTGCACTGCTGTTGGCTGAACTTATTTTTGCAAAAACATTGTTTGAAGCCAGGGAAGGGGTTGCCGGCACAAGTGATTTTGTAGAGGAGGCTGCATTTCTCTGGCTGCTGGAAGCAGGATTGTTTATTTATGCTGCGGTCAGATACATCCGTATGAGGATACAGATGAGATATTCCCTGTCGCGGGAATCCATTAAAGAGGGCAGTGATAATCTTCCTGACGGAATATGTTTCTTTGATGAATATGGTACCATTAGAATGATCAACAAAAAAATGATGTCGATTGGAATGATGTTGTTTGGAAAGGAAATACAAACGCTTGATGAGCTGCACCGTTCGATGTCCTGCCCGCAGTCCGGCGTAGAATGCCTTGATGAAGAGAGTGCACTATATCACTTTCCGGATGGAACGGTTCATCGGTTCACAGAGTCTGAAATTACAGACTGGGATGGGAAACAGATCACGGAGGTGGTCGCTGCGGATGTAACAGAACTATACGCAAAACAGGAGGAACTGAATTGCGAAAATATCCGTCTGGCAGATACCAACAGGAGAATGAAATGGATTTTGGATAATATGAGCGATATTGTGCGGGAGGAAGAAACACTGTCTATGAAGATCCGTGTCCATGATGACATTGGACATAGTATCCTGGCGGCAAAAAAGGCGTTGTTACAACAGCAGGATATCGCAGTCATCAGGGAGAATGCCGTCTTGTGGGAAACGGCTGTTGACCTGCTTTACCGGGTCAATAATATGCCAGCGGTTCAGGATGAATGGCAGACCGTTCGGAGCCGTGCGGCGGAGCTTGAGGTGGAGATTGTAGTTGACGGAACACTGCCAGAGAATGAACTTGCGCGGCATCTTGTGCTTCTTGCCGTTCGGGAGTGCGTGACGAACTGTGTGCGTCATGCAGGAGGAAACCATGTTTTTGTGAAGGTAGCGGATGATGGGAAACAGACGGTATGTGTGATAACGAATAACGGCAGGGCACCGCAGCAGACAGTCATCGAGGGAAGCGGGCTTTCCGGTCTGCGCTGCCACATAGAGCGGGAAGGCGGTATCATGGAGCTGACAGGCAGTCCCAATTTTGTACTCACTGTCACTCTGCCTGTAAGATAAAAATATAAAAGGGAGACTGGTTATGATAAATGTGATGATCGTGGAAGACCAGAAAATGATACGAAGTATCCTGGAAGGATATATTGATAAAGCTGCTGGGTTTTTAC
Source organism: uncultured Clostridia bacterium (assembly GCA_947643415.1). GTDB lineage: Bacteria > Bacillota > Clostridia > Lachnospirales > Lachnospiraceae > Eubacterium_F. Next base: position 1,428 of record CANRWA010000064.1, read on the forward strand.
TGGCTGCTTCTGTGGAGGGAGCTGAGCAGGCATATGAAATCTGCGAGGCAAAAAAGATTCATCTGATTTTGATGGATGTGCAGACCGCACATCGGGAAAATGGCCTTTTGGCAGTGAAAAAGATTAAGAAGCTTTATCCGGATATCCGGATCGTTGTGGTGACTTCCCTGGTGGATGCGGGTATTTTGGAGCAGGCAAAAAGTTCCGGGGCAGACAGTCTGTGGTACAAGGATACGGATGAGGCGATGCTGATGCAGGTTATAACCCGTACGATGGCAGGAGAACACGTTTTTCCTGATACACCACCAGTTGTTGAAATTGGCACAGCAAAGAGCACAGAGTTTACGAAGACGGAGATGCGTGTCCTGCGTTGTCTGGTCAAGGGGATGACTTATCCCCAAATAGCGGAAAAGCTCAATGTGGAGGTGGTCACTGTAAAATACCATGTGACAAATATGCTGGAAAAGACGAATCTGAAAAATAAACTCCAACTGGCAGTTGCCGTCAGCGACGCAAAATTCGTTGTGGACCTCGCCGGAGATAATGATGTTATCTGACAGAAGAAATTGCAGAAAAGAAAAACTATACCAAAGTATAGGGTGCGATTTGTCGAAAGATTGTATAATGAAAAGGACAGTTCGGATCACACTTTGTGATGACGAAACAGTAGAGTTTAGAAAAGTGGAGGGTGCTATGAATACTGTTCTTGTTGTAGATGACTCTGTCCTTATGCGGGATATGATTAAAGCTTTATTATCCAGCGGGGGATATGAGATTGCCGGTGAGGCTTCAGATGGGCAGGAGGCATACGAAAAATATAAATTGCTGAGACCAGATATTACTATTATGGATATTATGATGGACCGTGTGGATGGGATTCAGTCACTGGAGATGATCAGGGAATATGATCCGAATGCCGCTGTGGTCATTTGTTCCTCTATGGATCAGGAAAATTATGTGATGAAAGCACTGCGCCTGGGGGCGAAAGAGTTTATTATAAAGCCCTTTTCAAGCGATGATGTGCTAGGTGCTGTTTTGCGGGCCCTGCAGTGATCATTTGCATATCGTATGAAAGGAAATAACAGAAATCCTATGTGGGAAGGAGTTGGCGAAAATATGAGAGAAAGGATACGATCATCAGCCAGGCCGGGTTTTAGATGGAGATTACAGGAGAGAGGGAAATTTTTGGTTGTATCCGGGATGCTTTTCTGCCTGGTTTTGGGGACGTTCGCCGGGTGTGGGAAAAAAGCGGAGGAGGCCAGGATATATTACCTGAATTATAAGCCGGAATCGGCGGATAGTTGGAAAAAAGTTGCCAAAGCTTACAAGGCTGAGACTGGTATAGAAGTAAGGATATTGACGGCTGCAAGCGGCAGTTATGAGCAGACTTTGAAATCCGAGATCGCGAAGCAGAACCCACCCACGTTATTCCAGATCAATGGTCCGGTGGACTACGCAAAATGGAAAAATTACTGTAGGGATCTGAGTGATACCCGGCTCTATTCCTGGTTGATCGAACCGGATATGGCAGTCAGGAATGGAGACGGCGTCTATGGGATTCCTTATGTGGTGGAGGGATATGGCATTATATATAATGAAAGCATTGTGCAGAAATATTTTTCATTGCCCTCCAGAAAGACAGATTTTGGGAGCATGGATGAAATCAACAATTTTGGCAAGCTCAAAGCTTTGGTGGAAGATATGTCACGGCATCTTAAGGAACTCGGCATTGAGGGGGTATTTGCCTCCACTTCTTTCAGCGAGGGGGAGGACTGGCGCTGGCACACGCATTTGGCGAATCTTCCTGTCTATTACGAATTTTCAGGGAAAGGGGTTTCGGATGAGGAGAAACTTGATTTTAGTTATGAGGAGAACTTAAGAAATATTTTTGATCTGTACATAAATAATTCGTGCACTGCCCGTGGGGAGCTTGCTTCCAGGACAGTGGATGATTCGATGAAGGAGTTTGCGACGGGGAAAGCAGCGATGGTGCAGAATGGCAATTGGGCCTGGAACCAGATTTCCCAGATTGACGGCAACCAGGTAGAAGAGGAAGCTGTGAAATTCCTGCCAATTTATACAGGTGTAAGTGGTGAGGAAGAACAGGGGCTGTGCATTGGCACGGAAAGCTATATCTGCGTGAATAGTATTGCCAGTGAGGCAGACCAGCAGGCTTCCATTGCTTTTCTGGAATGGTTGTATGGTTCTGGGACGGGCAAGAAATATGTCACAGATTCCTTAGGTTTTATTTCTCCATTTAACACCTTTTCTTATGAGGAAAGCCCCAATGACTCTCTGGCAAGGCAGATCGTCTCTAATATGTCTGATTCCTCTAAGAAAACGGTGAACTGGGACTTTACAGCATTTCCAAGCCAGAGTTTTAAGGTGGAACTTGGAAATTCACTTTATGCGTACTGCAAGGGGAAGATAACATGGGAAAAAGTAGTAGAATCTGTGAAAAAAAACTGGGCATCTGAGAAAGCGTTGTCGCTTGAAGAGGGAAAGGAGGATAAATGAAATCCATACGCGGTAAAATTGCGCTGTTGATTACAGCCACTTCCATTATTCTGATTGCAGGATTATTAACGGTATCTTATATGGTCAATAAAAAGAATATTACAGATCTATGTGAGAGTTACTTATACGACACCTGTGTCCATGCCTCAGACACCCTGTATGAATGTTTTTATAGTGATACCGAGAGAGACAACATGGATAAGGGACTTGGGAGGCTGGACTATATTTTGAATAATGTAGGGATTCATACCATGCAGTCGAGCAGGGTTTATCTGATCGATACGCAGGGGAAATATCTGTATCATGACAATGCGGATATGATAGGCCGGCAGATAGAGGGAAATTCAGTTATTCAAGGTGTTCTCGATACTTTGCAGACAGGCATGGTCACAACGGCGGACGTCAGGGAATGTACAGTAGATGGCAGGGAGACCTACATTGCCTTTATGTGTACGGTTAATGACTGGGTCATTTTTGTCCAGGCGGATAAGTCAGATGTCATGAAACCGGTCAATACTATATCTGGGATATGCGCTGTTATCGGGCTGGTACTGCTTTTGACCGCTTTGGGTATCGGCATGGCGGTTACGCGGATGATTACGCGGCCCATTGTGGCATTAACCACAGTAATTAATGATATCTCTGAGCTGGATATGCAAAGTGGCAGCGACATCCCGGTAACACATGACGAGGTTGGCACAATGGGAAATGCAGTTGCCCATATGAAGGAACAGTTGTCAGGAATTGTTTCGGAACTTAACGATATCTCGGAAAAATTGGTAAAGGACTCGGATTCCCTCTATGAGATTTCGGAAGGGGTGAATCAAGCTTCCACCAATAATTCTGCCATTAACCAGAAGATGGCGGCAGCCATGGAGGAGACCTCTGCGTCCATGGCTGCCGTTACGGCCAATGTTGAAAATATGAACAGAAATGCGGCTGCCGTTGCCGGACATATTAGTGCCGGAACGCAGCTTACGGCAGATGCACGCCAAAAGAGCGAGGTGATTCATGAGAAAACAAGCGTATCCCGTGAGGAGACTTTGCAGGTGTATGATAAAATACAGAAGACTTCGCAGGATGCGATTGTAAAAGCACAAAAGGCAGCTCAGATCAATGAGCTTGCTAAAGCTATTCAGGACATTGCGGACCAGACCAACCTGCTTTCTTTGAACGCTTCAATTGAGGCGGCAAGGGCGGGGGAAGAAGGAAGGGGATTTGGCGTTGTGGCAGGCGAGATTGCATCCCTGGCGGATCAGTCTACCAAGACCGGGGCCAATATTGTGGCGATTGTGGATGATGTCAATTCGTCTGTGGAGACATTGAGAGGCTGTCTCATGGATGCCCTGAATTTCCTTGAGCATAAGGTAATGAATGACTATAATGAGTTTATGCATTCCAGCGATGAATACAGCGGGGCAACCAGGGAGATTGAGGAGTTTATGAACCAGGCGGACAGGGAGGTTATGGAGCTGAAACGTTTCATTGATGAGGTTGCGGATGCCATGTCGGAAGTCAACAACAATATCAGCGATTGTACCATGGGAATCTCAGATATTGCCCAGAAGACAACAGATGTGGTGGGACTTACGGCGACGGCTTTTGACAAGACATTAAGCGGCAAGGTTTCCGCCCGGCAATTGTCAGATATTACTTCTAGATTCCGGCTGTGACATATAAATTTTAATGGGTTGAATGGAGCTGCAGTTGTATATGATGCCGCTAACAGGCGGTATTCAATGTATAATGGTGATCTTGCTTTGGCCAGAAGGTCGCCATGCTCCACTTTTCCTGTGTATGGTATTACAGACAGGTCATCAATGATATTGGAAAGGATATGATGCAAAGAGAGTTGGAAAAACTTCAGTATGGTAATTGTGATATTTCTGATTGGAAGGGACGGTTGAATACAAACAATAATAACCGGGCTTTAACAGGCTTTTGGATTGAATCGTCTCTAAGGATCTCACCAAAAGAACAGGTGGAGGTAATGGAACGAATCTTTGGTGATAATTCAGATTATTCAGAAGAAACGTTAAATAATTTAAAACAGGTTATGTTGGTACCAGAGCAGGAGAGAACAGATGGTATAAATGTATCCAGTTCACGGGCAAAGGAAATAGCAATCAAGATTGTGTCGGAAACTGACTTGATATTGACATTTTGATGTAATAAGTGATAAATTAATAGAAGGAATCTTTTAGTGGATACAGATGAAGAGTATGGCGTTCTGTAAAAGCCGGATATTTGCTTGCTATTATTACATAAAAAGGAGTGATAGACCATGCATATGGCGGATGCACTTTTGACCCCGGCCGTGGCTGGAACTATGTATGCCTGTTCTGCTGCTGCGGCTGGCTATTCAGTCAGAATGATAAGAAAAGAAGGACAGGAGAGACAGATTCCAGTTATGGGAGTAATGGGGGCATTTGTGTTTGCTGCCCAGATGATCAATTTTACAATACCGGGAACGGGTTCTTCCGGGCATTTGTGCGGTGGCATGCTGCTGTCGTCTATTCTGGGACCAGAGGCAGGGTTTCTCACTATGATCGGTGTGCTGCTGGTACAATGTCTCCTGTTTGCTGACGGAGGTCTTCTTGCACTGGGGGCAAATATATGGAATATGGCATTTTATGGTTGTTTCCTGGGGGGCATGGTAATATGGCGGTATATGACAGGAAGGAAAATGTCAAAGACAAGGATCATAGCAGCCTCCATGGCAGGGAGTGTTCTGGCACTTCAACTGGGGGCATTTTCTGTTACGCTGGAGACTCTGGCATCTGGTGTTACAGAACTTCCTTTTACTGTCTTTCTGGCAGCCATGCAGCCGATCCATCTGGTGATTGGTCTGGTGGAAGGAGCCATCACCGCAGTTGTTCTTGTATTTATCTATGAGGTCCGCCCGGAACTTTTATGGAACTGTAATAAGGAAGGGAAGAAGAGCCGTCTGTCTTATAAGCAGACGATTGCGGTGTTTGCTGCAGCGGCTGTGGTCATCGGCGGCCTAGTCTCCCTCATGGCGTCTTCTTATCCTGATGGACTGGAATGGTCTATGGAGCGGGTGGCAGGAACTGCAGAACTAGAAACGGAGGGTGGTATTTACACATGGGCAGAACAGCTACAATCCGTTACCTCACTTTTACCAGATTATGCATGGAAGAACAGTGATTCTGTGACTGGCACAATCTTTTCAGGAATATTTGGCGGCATTGCCGTGATCGCAGTATGTGTGGTGGTTTGCCTTATTCTCAGGCATTTCCGCAAAAAATCCTCCAAAGGACCAGAAAATGAATAACACAGATCAGGCATCAAGGGATATACATAGATCAGATAATGCGGATCATCCCCATGGGAAGAGAGGCGGGCTGCATCCGATTTCCCGTGTTATTGTGACATTTTTTTATATACTGGTGGTGGTCTCCTTTCCGGTTTATGACCTGATGGGACTTGTCAGTATGATATTGTATCCGCTGGTTTATATCTTATGGCATGAAATATCTGTCCCTGCTATGCTGAGACGTGTCTGGCCAGTGCTGCTCCTGACAGCAGCAGCGGGTGTGGCAGGTCCTGTGATGAACAGGGAAGTCTGTGTGACATTGGGAGGTATCACGGTAACATATGGGATGTTATCTATGGCCACGCTGATGATCAAAGGCATATTCTGTGTCATGGCATCTTATGTTCTTTCTGTGACGGTGGGGATCGGACAGATCTGCCATGCACTCCGTCTACTGCATGTTCCTCAGGAGATCGTTATTGTCGTCATGCTGATGCACCGCTATCTTATGGTGCTGATTAAGGAAGTAGAGCGGATGCAGCTTGCGTACCGCCTGCGGGCACCAGGCCAAAAAGGACTGCGTTTTCGTACATGGGGTTCCTTTGTGGGGCTTTTGCTATTAAGGAGCATGGACAGGGCAGAAGAAGTGTATGAGAGTATGAAGCTGCGGGGATTCCATGGCGGCATACCCGTTTCCTCTCCGGGGAGGAATACGGGACTGAGTATCGTTTATGTACTGCTGTGGGGGATATTTATATTACTTTTACGTTTGTTTCCGGTATTCCAGATGGTGGGAAGCCTGCTGTAAAGAATAACGGCAGTCAGGAGGTGGCGGTGTGACAGCAGATATTGAGTACAGAGGTGTGACATTCTCCTATCAGAAAGATAGAAGGATATTGTGTGATATCACTTTATCCATTCAACATGGAGAATCCGTAGGCATTATCGGGGCAAATGGTGTGGGAAAATCTACTTTTTTGAAATTGCTGGTGGGTCTGCTGAATGGACATGAGGGAGAGATTCTTGTCCAGGGACAGCTGGTAACGAAAAGGAATCTGACAGAGATACGGAAAAAAGTGGGATATGTATTTCAGGATTCAGACAGCCAGCTTTTTATGTCTACAGTCTATGAGGATGTGGCTTTCGGTCCAAGGAATTATGGATGTTCCGAGGAAGAGACAGAGCAGAAGGTTATGGATGCCCTGCGCAAAGTCAGGTTGGAGGCACTGAAAGACAGACAGATCTACCGCATGTCCGGGGGAGAGAAGAAACTGGCATCCATCGCTACGATCCTGTCTATTGGGCCGGAAGTTATTTTGCTGGATGAGCCGTCTGTTGCGCTGGATCCAAGGAACCGGAAGAACCTGATCCATATCTTGAATGGGATGCCGGAGACAAAGGTGATCGCAAGCCATGACTTGGATATGATTTTAGATACCTGTCAGAAAACGGTTCTTTTGTCAGAGGGTAAAGTGATACGGCAGGGGGATACAAAAGAGATACTGCAGGACAGGGAACTTCTGGAGGCGCATGGTCTAGAACTGCCGCTGTGTATGCAAGGTCAAAGGATACCATAGCAGCAGCCATGAGACATAAGGAAAAGGCATTTGTAATGGGAGGTCTGTATGGAAGTCAGAGAATTGTTAGGTCAGGTAAAAAACGGTGAAGTATCTATCGAAGATGCGGAACGGTATTTGAAGCGGCGGCCTTTTGAGGAGATGGGATATGCCACGCTGGATTCACACAGGGAGATCCGTTCCGGATTTCCAGAGGTTGTATTCTGTAGTGGGAAACCGGATGAATATTTAACCTCTATTTATCAGAAATTATATGAACTAAATGGTGAGGTTTTTGGGACAAGGGCTGACAGGCATCAGTATGAACTGGTGCGGCAGGTATTGCCGGAGGTTATATATGATGAGATTTCCCACATCCTGAAGATTGAGATGGAGGATAAGAAACGAAAGGGAAAGGTTGCTGTGTGCAGTGCCGGAACAGCAGATATCCCGGTGGCAGAGGAGGCAGCTCAGACAGCGGAGTATTTTGGCTCCAATGTGGAACGGATCTATGATGTAGGTGTCAGCGGCATTCACAGGCTTTTTGCTAAATTACCGGTGCTGCAGGAGGCCAACTGTGTGGTGGCAGTAGCGGGGATGGAGGGGGCACTTGCCAGTGTCATTGGCGGTCTGGTGAGCAGGCCTGTCATTGCAGTGCCTACTTCCATAGGCTATGGGGCAAGCATGAATGGCCTGTCGGCGCTTCTCACTATGATTAATTCCTGTGCCAATGGAGTGGCTGTGGTAAATATTGATAATGGCTATGGTGCCGGATACATGGCGACGCAGATTAATCAGTTAGGAACTGTTAAGAAATAACTTTTAAATAATGCGCAGGATTTTTCTTCGAGAGTGATGTTCAAAAATCAGGCGCATAGCGGGCTATGTAACTGATTTTTGAACATCACTCTCGAAGAAAAAGACAAGCAATATTAAAAGTTATTTTTGAACAGTTCCTTAGCAAAGTGATCAATGTTGGAGGAAGATATGGGACAGACTTTATATCTGGAGTGCAATTCAGGAATCAGTGGAGATATGGCAGTAGCGGCTCTTCTGGATCTGGGGGCAGACGAAGATGTACTTAGAAAAGCACTGGACAGTATGCCAGTGTCAGGTTTTGGGATAGAGATCAGCAGGGTAAAAAAAGCGGGGCTGGATGTCTGTGATTTTAACGTAAGATTAGATACAGAGCATGAAAACCATGATCATGACATGGAATACTTATATGGCCATAAAAATGGAAATGGCCATAATCATGGCCATGAGCATCATTATAGTGAGGAAACCCATCAGGAACACAGCCATGGGCATGGGCACCATCGTCATACCCATGAGCACAGGGGATTGACAGAGGTTCAGGAGATCATACGGAAGACAGAGATAAGTGGGAGGGCGGAGGCAACTGCATTGCGCATTTTTGAGATCCTTGCCCAGGCAGAGGCAAAAGCCCATGGAGTGGAGACCGAGGATGTCCATTTTCATGAAGTGGGGGCAGTGGATTCCATTGTGGATATTGTGGCAGTGGCAGTATGCCTTGATGATCTGGATGTAACAGAAGTTATTGTGCCCTACCTGTGCGAGGGAGGGGGGACTGTCCGATGCCAGCACGGTATCCTTCCGGTTCCGGTTCCGGCTGTAGCAAATATCGTGCAGATGAGTGGCCTGTCCCTGCAGATGACAGGGGTTCAGGGAGAATTGGTGACGCCCACGGGAGCAGCCATTGCGGCAGCAGTGGGGACAGGAAAGGAATTACCGGAGCGTTTTACTGTTCTGAAGACCGGAATGGGGGGCGGCAAGCGGACTTATGAAAGACCCAGTATACTCCGTGCTATGCTGATTCAGGCACAGGAGGAATGTGGTGCAGATGAGGTTTATAAATTAGAGACAAATATAGATGACTGTACTGGGGAACTGTTAGGGTATACGATGGAGCGGCTGTTTGAGGCAGGGGCAGCAGATGTCAGTTATACACCGTTATTTATGAAGAAAAACCGCCCGGCGTACCTGCTTACTGTGATATGTGGCAGGGAATGTGTAGACACGCTGGAGAACATTATTTTCAGGGAGACTACCACCATTGGTATCCGGAAGGTAAAGATGGAGAGGACGATTCTGGAAAGGGAACAGGAGACAGTGGCTTTATCGGCGGGTGAGATAAAGGTTAAGAAGTGTGTTCTGCCAGATGGCACTGTCCGGCGGTATCCAGAATATGAAACGGCAGCCCGTCTTGCCAGGGAGACAGGAAAGCCTATGCAGGAAATACTAATACAACAAATATTAAATAATTGATACATTCACTTGTTGGAGGATGCGAATGACAGAGATCAGTACTACATCTGAAAATATTTATATGAAAGCAGAGGAACTAAAACAGCATCTGCGCTCCCTTGAAAATGTGGCAGTAGCATTTTCAGGTGGTGTGGACTCATCCTTTTTATTAAAGGTGGCGCAGGAAGTATTGGGGGATCGTGTGATTGCCATTACAGCAGTGTCCTGTTCTTTTCCGGAACGGGAGTTTCAGGAAGCAGCGGCATTCTGTGAGAAGATGGGAATCCGGCAGTTTTTTTACAAATTTGATATAATGAAAGTTCCCGGATTTTGCAAAAATCCTCCAGACCGCTGTTATCTGTGTAAGAAGGAATTATTTAGAAACATGGCCAGGATCGCACAGGAACAGGATATCCAGTGTGTGGCAGAAGGTTCTAATATGGATGATATGGGGGATTACCGTCCGGGAATGCGGGCAGTGTCGGAACTGGGGATCCGGAGCCCCCTGCGGGAGGCAGGACTTTACAAAGAAGAGGTCCGGACATTGTCAAGAGAGATGGGACTGCCCACATGGGAAAAACCTTCCTTCGCCTGTCTCTCCTCCCGGTTTGCCTATGGCGAGCGCATTACAGAGGAGAAACTGGCGATGGTGGAACAGGCAGAGGAGCTGCTGTTTGAGAAGGGGTTCCGGCAGGCACGGGTCCGCATCCATGACAGGCTGGCACGGATCGAGGTGATGCCAGGAGAACAGGAAAAATTGATGGTGGAAGATATAAGAAAGGAGATCGTATCTAAATTCAGATCCTTTGGCTTTGCTTATGTCAGCATGGATCTGGAGGGTTATCGGACCGGGAGCATGAATGAAACATTGTAGACCGTGTGCATAACAATGCCTGATATTGGCAGGCACAGGAAGGAGAATGGAGAATGGAACGTTATTTTGGAGAATCTACACCAAAGCTGGGATTTGGTCTTATGAGGCTGCCGAAACTGGCATCGGGAAGGATTGATTTGGAACAGACAAAGAAGATGGTAGACATGTTTATGGATGCCGGGCTGAGTTATTTTGATACAGCATATGTGTATGATGAGGGGGATTCGGAACGTGCGGCAAAGGCTGCACTGGTAGACCGTTATCCACGTGAGAGTTATACACTGGCGACCAAGCTATGTGCATGGATGGGAGAACATAGTGAGGAGAAGGCGAAACAACAGTTTTATACCAGCCTGGAGCGCACAGGGGCGGGATATTTTGATTACTATCTGCTTCATGCCCTGCAGGCGGGGAATTATAAGATATATGACAACTATCATATTTGGGATTTTGTCAAAGAACAGAAGGCAAAGGGGCTGATCCGGCACTGGGGATTTTCCTTCCATGCGACACCGGATATTTTGGATGAGGTCCTCACAAAACATCCGGATGCGGAGTTTGTACAGCTTCAGTTGAATTATGCTGACTGGGAGAATCCGGATGTCACAGCGAGAGAAAACTATGAAGTAGCCAGAAAACATGGGAAATCTATTGTAGTAATGGAGCCGGTGAAGGGCGGTTCACTGGCTGCCCCGCCGCAGTCTGTCCAGAAGATATTCGATGAGGCTGACAAAGAGGCGTCTTATGCGTCATGGGCGATCCGGTATGCTGCTTCTTTAGAAGGAATCATCACTGTGCTCTCTGGTATGTCAAATATAGAACAGATGGCAGATAACCTTTCTTATATGAAAAATTTCAAACCGCTGGATGCCGGAGAACAGGCAGCGGTCAGGAAAGCACAGGAGGCAATGAATGGGGTGAAATCCATTCCCTGCACAGCCTGCCATTATTGTACTGCTGGCTGTCCGAAACAGATTCCGATCCCGGAGATCTTTGCGGCAAGGAATCAACAGCTTGTATGGGGGCAGTTAGAAGAGGGAAAAGCAGCATATGCAAAGGCGACAGCAGATGCCGGGGCAGCATCAGACTGTATCGCCTGCGGCCAATGTGAGAAGGCATGTCCGCAGCAGATCAATGTAATTGACAGGTTGAAGGACTGTGCCAGTGTATTTTAGGAGAAGTTGTGATCTGCAGTTGGGAACTGCCATGAAACCAAATACTCCGCAGTTTTGTTGTGGTGTATTTGGTTTTATGGCAGTTCTTTAGTTTTTTTTATTCGACCGCCCTAACAGATAATCAACGGATACATGATAATAATCTGCTAATTTTATCAATATCTCTATGGGGATATTGATTTTCCCCAGTTCATATTTGGAATAAGTTGTTTGTTTTATGTGCAGGTAATCTGCTATTTCCTGTTGTTTCTTGTCACAGTCTTCCCGCAGATTCCTTATATTCTCAAATATCATGTAAAACACCTCTATTATTTTTTGCTATTTTCTGTTAATTATAAGAAATTATACGGTTTTGATTGAATTATAGTCGTATTACGACTATAATAAAATTATTATCTGGGAACCTTTTTGTGGTTCAAAGTATCTTTATATATAGAGAGATAATAATAAGGGACAGATAGAAGGAATGGAAATAAATACGAAAAGAGGAAAGGTAAATCTATATGGAGGCGAAAAAGTTTTGTGAAAATATCAGTAAGTACAGAGATGACCTGTATATTATGGCACTGGCTATTTTGAAAAATGAAACAGATGCGGAAGATGCGGTAAGTAATGCGGTCTTAAAGGCATATGAAAACCGGGGTCAGATAAGATCATTTCATAAATTTAAGCCCTGGCTGCTGACTATAACAAAAAATGAGGCTCTGAAACTAAGAAGTAAGCGGCTGATATTACCGGGAAATGAGACTGTGGAATCACTTCTGAAACCAGTTCAGGCACATTATGATGAATTGTGGGATGTGCTGCAGCAGATGAAAGAAGAATACCGATTGGCTGTTGTATTGTTTTATTATGAGGAATTGTCGCTTAAGGATATTTCTGATGTATTGGATATTCCTGTTGGTACGGTAAAGTCCAGGCTGAACAGGGGAAAAGCAGAACTCAGGGAGGCATTGGAAGGGGGGCATGGAAATGAGTAAGTTTGATAAGAAGATAAAAAGATTATCGAAGGAATTTCAGGTGCCGGAGACATATTATCAGAAGATTGACAAGATCATTGGATCAATTCAGGAAGACCAGGTTGTAATGCCGAAGAAAAAACCATTTGTAAAAGTGGCGGCCGCCATAGCTGCTCTTTGCATTTTGATAACAGGTTTTTTCTTTTTTTCCAGTGCGGAAGTTGCAGAAGCCAGCTTTTTTCAGACATTCAGACAGAGCATCATGGATTTCTTTGGCATGGGCGAAGAAGAATCACAGGAAATGGGGATTGAGAGTAAGAAAGAAGATGCTGTCAGTAAACCAGACCTGATGATGGAATTACAGGAAGTGGTTATGGACACACAGAGTATCTATGCCGTGGTAAAGATCACAGCACCGCCGGAAGTGGAATTTAATAAAAGCATGATATTTGACTATTTCGGATTTTGCGGGGGAACGAATTATAATGTTTCCAGTGAGGTTCCAGGCACGAAAAATTGTACCCTTCTTGAGGTTATGAAGGATAAAAAGAACGTGGCGACATATGTTGTCAATGTTGCTACAGGTGAGCAGATCGAGGAAGGAAAAGATGTGACTGTATTTTTCCAGAACCTGCTGACCGGGCCATATGAGGATAAGCCGGAGATACTGGTAGAGGGGATGTGGAGCATTTCCTTTACCGCTGCCTATACGAACTCAAAAAATATTACAGTGAAAGGCACAGAGGATATGAAATTTTCCTTTGCCGGTGCCACAGCAGACATCAAAGGGATTAAACTTTTGCCATTGGGCATGACAGTGAATACAGATGTCTCAAGGGTGGATGATGAGATACTGCGCACAACAGATACCAGATTTACCGTTACCATGAAAATGATCGATGGAAGTGAGGTCATTGTCAGCAGCCCGGACCCGGACGCAGATTGTCTGGCAGGTGGCGGCGAGGTGTCACAATCTGAGAAGAAAGGACGGGTTTATCTGAAATATGTATATCAGTTTGATAAAGCGATTGATATCAATCAGGTGCTTGGGATCACTATATCAGACTACTATGTGCCGTTAAAGGAATATGGAGGATGACACAAGGCGGACATTTATCTGCCTGTGGCAAAATGTGCGGGCTGGTAAAAATATATCGCATACATTCGTATGCAGAAAGTAGAGGTTTATTATGAAGTTAAAACAACGGAGCAGAAAGAGAACAGCCTGGCTTTTGGCGGTTGTTTTGTGTCTTTCCCCTGCTTTTCTGCCAGGGAGCGCAGTGGCTGCCCAGACAGAGGGGACAGATTCTGTACAGGGCAGCGTGGTGCTGAAAAATCCTGTTATTGATGCGGAAAAAGGAAAGGCTTCATGGGATTGTATTTACTTTGGGAATTACTGGCAGAGTGAGTATATTACTTCGCAGGAAAACCGGCCGGTGCAGGGAGAGGCGGATATTGTACATACTGACACAGATGGTACGAAATACATTGTGCGGGAAGATGCAAAGTGTTATAAATATGAGCCGGTGAAATGGCGCGTGCTGTCAGTGAATGAGGATGGTACAGATACCTTTCTGGTGGCAGACCAGTGTCTGGAGGCAAGACCATATCACACGGAACTGAGTGAGACAGTTACATGGGAGACTTGTGCCCTCAGGGAATGGCTGAATGGATCATTTATGGCGACGGCATTTTCGGAGGAAGAACGGGCGGCCATTGTACAGACAGAAGTCCAGAATAAAAGGAATCCGTTTGTTCAGGGAGACGCAGAAATGGCAGAAGATGGGAATCCTACACAGGATTATGTCTATCTGCTTTCAGTGGAAGAGGCAGCTACCCGAAGTTATGGTTTTGCAGATAATTATAGTGCTTCCGGGAGCCAGCTTTCTGAAACAGAGACAAGGGCGGCAGGCAGTACGGATTTTGCGGGATCCTGTGAGGAAGGCACAATATCAGGTGGTTATCTGCTGAGAACACTCGGATCGGCAAAAGGGGAGGTCCTCAGCACCCATAATACAATGGAAGGCATGATTCCTATGACAGGAGTCCATACAACCAAAGTAAATGACACAGGGCATGGTATCCGTCCGGTCCTTCATCTTGATCTGACAAAGACAGGTACATGGAGTTATGCCGGAAAGGTAAAGCAGGATAAGACAGTGACCGCACCAGACGCTGTACCGTCTGTGCCGACTGCATCCCCGGCACCACAGCCGAATGTCACGATGGCACCGGGGCAGGTTTATCCGAAGAATCCGGTTGTACATAGTGATGACCTGAAAAGGAATACATGGGACTGCATCTATTTTGGAGCTTATTATAATACGAAATTTACACCTTCTGTGCTGTCAGCAGCAGGAGAACATGATACGCTGCAGGAAGATGAGGATGGGAAATATCTTGTCCGGCATGAGGAAGGATATTTCCGTTATGAACCGATCAAATGGCGGGTTCTCTCCATCAATGAAGATGGTACGGATGCTTTTCTGATGGCAGACCAGGTAGTGGATGTTACACAGTATTTTAAACAGAAAGATGTGGAAGTGACTTGGGAAAAGAGTGACGTACGGACATGGCTTGGCACAGATTTTATGAATACGGTTTTCACCGAAGAAGAACAGGGGAAGATTCTGGATACTATAGTACATACGGAGGACAACAAATGGTCAGGTGAACCTGGTGGGAATGATACCACAGATAAAATCTATCTTCCGTCTATTGAGGAGATGGTAAATACTTCTTATGGCTTTGGCAGCGATGAGAATGAAGGTGATACAAGAAAGACCGCCTCCACAGATTATGCAAAGGCAGAAGAAGGGCTTGCCTGGGTATCCAGTGATACCGATGTTTACTGGCTGCGTTCACAGGGATCAAAGAAAGGCTGCCCTGCCATAGTGGGTCAGTTTGGAAATGGGGTAATTCTGAAGGAAACCTCGAATGCTTCGACAGGGAGGCTTGGTGTGCGTCCGGTCATGCACGTCAATCTGTCCGATACATCACTGTGGTCCTATGCCGGACAGGTGACACCAAAGGGTGTGGTCTTACCGGATAAAGAGGATATTTCAGCATCTCCTTCCCCGGAACCAACGAAAGATCCGGAACCTACAATGCAGCCGCCGGCAAATACACAGAAGCCACAGGCCACTGTGAAACCGAAGGTAAAGAAGCCGGGTAAGCCTGCCATAAAGAAATTAAGGAATAAAAAGGGAAAGAAGGTAACGGTTACTCTTTCTAAGAAGGTTTCCGGTGCCACTGGTTATCAGGTGGCGTATGCTGTAAAGGCCTCGATGAAGGGACAGAAGAAAAAATCTTTTAAGGGAACCAGTGTAACAGTCAAGGGCCTGAAGAAAAAGAAAACCTATTATTTCCGTGTGCGTGCGTATACAAAGAAAAATGGAAAGACCGTATATGGAAACTGGGGAGGAAAAAAGAAGATAAAGGTTAAAAAATGATAGAAGGAAAGGAAGATCTTATGAGATGGATCCGGTCTTTTCTGGCGGCTGCCATTGCCCTGTCCCTTGTGGCAGGGTGCGGCATCGTTCAGACGAAAAATACAGTGTCAGCGGCATCTGGGAAAAAAACATTTCATGTAAGGGCAGCATCTGAGTATTCTCTGAAACTTCCGGCAAGCTGGAAAAATAATTATGTGCTGAAAAAAAGCAGGGATGAGGAATATGGTTCTTTTCTTTCTTTTTATGCTAAAAAATGTTATCAGCAGACGAAAGAAGGGTGGCTTTTTTCCATTATGAGGTATAAAGACGATTCTTATATGGACATTCCGTCTTATGAACTGGTGGGCAGATGGAACGGGATGAATTATGTGGCTGTGTTTCCTACTGATATACAGACGATAGGAGCCACAAAGACGGCAAAAAAACAATATCGTAAGCTGTATATGGATTCACTGTGGGCAGCTGCTTCCATCCAGCCGGCAAAAAAGGCTGGGAAGGGGAAAAATGTTTACGTTGCCCCGGCGTTCTCTCTTAAATTTCCATCAGGATGGAAAGACAACTATATTGTGAAGAGGTCGGGAAAGAAAAATAAGAATCTGAGTGTTTCGTTTTATGCAAAAAAATGCTATAAACAGACGAAGGAAGGATGGCTGTTTTCGATTAAGGAGTTTCTGGATGAATCTTATCAGGAATTGCCGGCGTATGAACTGGCAGGCAGATGGAATGGGATTTCTTATGTGGCTGTATTCCCCACGGATGTACAGACACAGGGGGCGACGAAAGCTGCAGGGAAGCAATATCAGAAACTGAGCAAATCGGTGGAGAAGGTGGTAAGGTCGATCCGGCGATAAGGAGATGGTGTATGTAAAGAACACAAGGAAAAAGTGGGGAGGTATGAAATGAAAAGAAGAATTATATCAGGAATTATAGTATTCCTTGCAGCAGGTGTGATCCTGCCGTGGGGCGGTGCCAGGGCAGAGACGGCAGATACTGTGGTGTATGACGCAGCAGAGTTTGAGGCTTATCACAACCGTACCAGAGAAGAGGTGGGACGCAGATATGGCGAAGCTATGTATGCCGGTGACAGTTATATCAATGGAGACAGCAGTTCTTATTATGAGACGGCGTATTCGCTGGAGGATCCTTATGCAGCAGGGAAACTGACGGAGGACACGCATAAGACTATGACAGCAATGACGGAGTTCTACCGCTGGCTGGTGGGAGTGAAGCCATTACAGACGGTTTCTGTACACTCAGATAAATTACAGGCAGAGGCGCTGGTGCGTAATTTTGCGTTTGACCATTCCATACCAGATTCCTATAAACCAGAGGATATGACACAGGAATTCTGGGATTATGGGGCAAAAGATTATATCCATACGATCCTGGCGAGGTATTCCACACCACGGAATGCCATTATAAGCTGGATGAATGAAGGATATAACCATTCTCTTGGATGGGATACCGTGGGACATCGTTATGCACTGATTGACGCGGCAGTCTCGGATGTCCAATTTGGTTATGCAGGGAGTATTGCCATAGGGCAGGAGAAAGCATATGAAAATACCATGGAAGTTCCTTTCAGTGCGTTTCCGGCGCCAGGCTATATGCCGTCAGATCTGGTACGAAGCAGCAGTTCAGCATGGAGCATACAGATAGATGGAGAACAGATTACTTTTGCCGACAGGAGCAGTGTAGTGGTAAAGGTGACAGATACAGATACGGGAGAGAGTTATGAATGTACTACAGCAAATGGAAAACTGCAGGTATATAGTTCGCTGTTTGTATTTGTACAGCCTGTTCTGGAATCGGGAAAACGCTATGAAGGAAACTGGCAGGTGGATGTAACCGGACTTACAGATGTGGAGTCTGGCAAGGAGGCAGCCATTACATATACAGTAGAATTTTTTGATCCAACAGAATACACGCCTTCTTATGTGAAGACCGTGACTGCAGATGGAATTGAAAAATTTATCATATATACCAGTGCTGCCACTACAGAGAATTTAAAGAAGATGGCATATGCACTGCCAGATGAGGTAACGGTCATTGCTGAAAATGGCAGGACAGCACGGGTTCCGGTAATGGGAACATGGATTTTGGATGAGGAGCGGCAGTGCTGGGTAAATCAGGCAGATGATACAAAACTGCCGTCCGATATAACGGACAGGGAGAACGTACTGACAAAGTGTGCTGTTTATTATGAGGTCTCAGAGAGTATTTATGATTCCTATAACTCCATTAATATCTATCCCCGTACTCCGAAGGCAGGGGATGCGGTAGAGATAAGTGTATTTTTGTCGCTGACGAATGCAGATGCCAGTGCTATTTTCCAGCTTGTGCCCCAAGGGGACGGGACTTATATCGGCAAGAAGAGATTTGATTCCCATACATCGACAGAATTTCAGGTGACAGATAAGGGAAATCATCTGTATAAGATCCCATCAATACAAAAGAGTGATGCGGGAGAATATTTTTCTATCTTTTATGATTCATCGGAGACACGCGCCTACGTCAGCACGCAGATCAGGATGATGACGGTTCAGGATGGGAAACAGCCAGAAGATGGCCTGCAGCAGACACCTGCCGGGACAGGAGGGGAAGGCGGAGGCGGAGCCGGAGCTGGAGATAGTGGCAGTGGCAGTGATCCCCAAAAGCCGGATACAGAAGCCGGACAGGATAAAAAAACTACGATACCAAAAGTATCCAAAGTGAGCGGACTGAAAGGAAAGGTAAAAATAAAGGGAAAGAGGAAATCCCTGGATCTGACATGGAAAAAGGTATCTGGTGCAGGCGGATATCAGGTGCAGATCAGCACAAAAAAGAGTTTTAAAGGCGCAAAGAAGACTGCGGTGAAGAAGAGTAAAAGACGTTATAAAAAATCCAATTTAATAAGGAAGAAAAAATATTATGTCCGTGTCCGTGCCTGGCGGAATTATAAGACAGAGCAAGGGAAGACAAAGAGGGCATATGGAAAATGGAAGATGATACGGATATAGATATTTTTAAGGCAGTTTTCTGCCTTTCACTCTCCACCCGGCCATTTAATCATTGGCGCCATTGAGCTAGGATTGAGCTAGGAAAAGGTGGCAGGTCTTGTACTGTCTACTGTTTTTATGGTATAATGTCTGGGAGCACCAGTGGGCAAGGAAATGAGATATTTCTGAACGTGTATTGTGTAAATAATTGCACTGGTGGGGAGGTGTTATATTTGGATAAACATGTTACGGGTATTTATTTTGCAGTATTGGCAGTTGGGATCTTATATGCCGTGTATGCCGCATTTTCCTTTCATAATGATATAACTACAAGGACACAGGACCATGAAGTTACTATATGGGATGACCAGATGGATGTGACACGGGAAGGTGATGTATATTACTATAGAAGGGTGCTGCCAGAGGAGGATACGGATGAGAAAGTTATCGTATATAATACAGTACACATGTATCTGGAAGTCTTCATCGATGGAAATAAGGTATATGAATTAAATGCAGGAGAAGGCAGGGCAGTTAAGACGACAGGGTTCTACTGGAATACGATCTCACTGACGGAAGCGGATGCCGGCAAGGAGATTGTGTTTCAGGTGACCCCGGTTTACCGAGACAGTAAACCGAAGGGAAATTTCTTTTATGGTACATATCATGAGATCGAACATAAAATTCTGGCAGAGCGTATTTTCCGGTTTGTTGTTGCCGTGATTATCGCACTGGCAGGTTTTGTCATGCTATTTTATGGCTGTTTTGTGGTAAAAAAAGGACACGATGCGGAAATGATCATGCAGTTTGCCATATTTGCCATAATGCTGGGCATCTGGTCTGTCAGCGAAACACAGCTTCTGGATTGGATCTTTCCCGGCAGTATGCTGATCGTATTTGTATCCCATCTGATGCTGATGATTATGCCGATTCCTTTTATACTCTTTCTGCGCCATATGTACCATGATGGGGACAGTAAGCTTTGGGATATATGCTGCTATATAAATTGTGTGGTCATTGCTGTACGGATCATTCTGCAGATTATGGGGGTATATGATCTGCGGGAAACATTGTTGATGACACATATCTATCTCCTGCTTTTTGTGGCTGTCATTGTTGTTATGACCATCCGTGAGATCATAGGGAATGAGCTTACCGCCCAGGTTAAGGTAAATAGTATCTGTGTGATGGTCATTCTGGTGAGCACAGTACTGGAACTGACGATCTACCGTTTTAGTAATAAGAGTACCCCATTGGGGAGCATGGGGTTTTTGATTTACATAATAGTGATGGGTATTGTAAATGTCAGGAGATCCCGGAGACTGATGGAGCAGGCAAGGGAAAGTGCCCTTTACCGCAAACTTGCTTTTACGGATGAACTGACAGGGTTGTCAAACCGTACTGCTTTTAAAGAGGATCTGGAGAAGCGCATGGCGCCGGATAAGGCCACTGGAGCGGAGAAAATACTGCCGACGGTTGTTTATATGTTTGACCTGAATGACCTAAAGAAATGTAATGACACTTATGGACACGATTATGGAGACCAATATATCAGAATGGCGGCGGATGCCATCAAGAAGCTTTTTTTACAGGATGGCAGGTGTTACCGAATCGGTGGAGATGAATTCTGTGCCTGGGCGCCCTATATCTCCATGGATGTGGTCAATGAAAAATTGTCGCTGCTGGAAAAGGATGTCAAAGAACTGAACGAGAAGGGTTTTGTTGTGACAGTGAGCATTGCTGCGGGTTATGCGGTCTATGAAGAGGGTGAGGATGGCGGAGGACTGTACAGCACGATGAAACGGGCAGATGCGATGATGTATGAGCGGAAACAGGATTATAAGAAACGTAATCTGACAGGACAATACCGCTGACCTGTTCCTCATAGTTAAATGGCTGGCTGGCGAGCGAATAATAAAAAAAATAAAAAAAATCTTAAATGAACCTGAATTGTAAAAGTAAAGTCAGTATGAATGATTAAATTCTATCCCCTGTAA
>CANRWA010000065.1 GCA_947643415.1 uncultured Clostridia bacterium
AGTCCTTGTTTGGCAGACCTGCAACTGCTGGGTGAGGGCTTTTTTTATTTTCCTCTCAGTAAAAATGAATACGGACTAACTTATCTGTAACGACCGAAATTCTTCTTTTCCCATCAGATTAACTCCCACCCATTATTGCTTTTACTTCACAGATGGCTATTTTTAGCCTCCTCCAATGCCTGTAATTCCTCATCCGACAATGTCACAAATACTTCACCCTTTTTTACCTCTTTAATATAGGTATAACAACCCTCTGTATTACTATGCATGCAATTCAATATAAATCCATCATGGTCCATAGTCAACAGAGCCAATACAAAACTCAGCGATCCACCAATCTGCTTAAACGCATCATACTTAACAATTCCAACTTTCTGGTATGTTTTAAGAAGGTTAGCATCAATCTTATTAAGATGTGCATCCATTTCATTCAACTTATCATTAATAAATTCAACATTTTGAAATTTCTTCTGAAAAGCCTTTTCGAGACTTTTGCCATCATCACCTGACATAAAATTCTCATATCTTTTTTTCAAATTACTGTTTTTTGCCAGCAACACGATCATCAAGATAAAAAGAACGATAATCAGTCCCAAAGCAACCAATATAATCAAATCTGTTTCTAAACCAATATCTGAAAAATGAAACATTGAAATCCTCCTTATGAACAAGTGTTCTTTTATTTAAAGTAGTCTATTATTTTTTCCAGTTCTTCCTGAGAATAATACTCAATTTCCAGTTTTCCCTGATTCTCTGTCTTTCGGTTGATCGACACCTTAGTACCTATCTTTTGCTTTAACTGCTCTTCCAGATCCCTGTAAATAAAATCATTACCTAGTTCTTTCTTAGCTGTTTTCTTTACAACAGGATTATTGATGCTCTTAACGAGCCTTTCTGTCTCACGTACACTAATATTTTCCTCTGCCACTTTCAATGCTGTTTCATATTGTCGGTCATTATCTGCAATTCCAAGGAGAGCTCTTGCATGTCCACTGCTTAATGTCTCTTCTATCAGCATATCCAGAACTCTGTCATCCAATTTAAGAAGACGAAGTGAATTTGTAACTGCTGTCCTGCTTTTTGATACTTTCTCTGCTACTTCTTCCTGTTTGAGGTCATATTCTTTGATAAGCCTTTGATAAGCCCGCGCCTCCTCCACTGGATTCAAGTCTTCACGCTGAATATTTTCAATGAGAGCAACTTCCATTATCTCCTGTGGAGAATAGTCTTTGATCACAACTGGAATTTCTTTTAGCCCTGCCATCTTCGCGGCACGCCATCTCCGTTCTCCGGCAATGATCTCATAATAATCATCCTGCTTACTTACCACAAGAGGCTGAACAATCCCATGCTGCTTGATGGAATCACTCAGTTCCTGTAAGGCCTCTTCATTAAAGTTCTTTCGTGGCTGGTCTTTATTGGGTTCCACTTCATTGATTTTCAGAATCGTTTCCCCTGTTTTTGATACAGTTCCAGCATTTACAGAATTATCTACCTTATCATTCCTCTTTGGTGGAATCATTGAATCCAGGCCTTTACCTAGTCCCATTTTCTTCGCTGCCATTATTGTCTGCTCCTTTCAATAATCTCATCAGCCAAGGCAAGGTAAGCTTTCGCCCCTGTTGACCTACTATCATATTGTGTAATCGGCAGACCATGGCTTGGCGCTTCTGCGAGACGGACACCTCTCGGAATAATCGTATTATAGATTGTCTGATTCAGATTATTTCTTACATTCTCAATCACCTGCATAGAAAGATTTGTTCTTCCATCATACATAGTAAAAACTACACCATTAATAATCAATCTTGGGTTCAAACGGTCTTTTACAAGATTGATTGTATAGATCAACTGACTCAATCCTTCCAGTGCATAATATTCACACTGTATTGGAACCAATACAGAATCGGCTGTTGTCATAGCATTGATCGTCAATGAATTCAATGAGGGAGGACAATCAATAATAATAAAATCATATTGATCCTTTATTTTATTTATAATATTGCTGAGAATATAGCTTCTATCCTCCATATCCATTGTTTCAATCTCTATACCAGCCAGATTTACATTTGCAGCAAGAACATCCAGATTATCAAATACATTTCTTTGTACACACTCATCAAATGTATTATTTCCTATCATTAGCTGATATACCGTAGTATCCAATTCATCCTTATCTATACCAAGACCACTGGAAGTATTCCCCTGTGGATCCATATCAATGATAAGAACTTTCTTTCCTTTCTCACCTAATGCGGCAGCCAGATTAATCGTAGTTGTCGTTTTTCCAACTCCACCCTTCTGATTGGCAATTGCCATTATTTCACTCATATCTATCCTCCATTCCTTCCTATCTCTGATTTATTATAACACTATCCCTATAATATTGCTACCTATTTCTTAAATTGTTTCACGTGAAACATATATTATAAATTTTTATTTGTTTCACGTGAAACATTGATTAATATAATGGATTCTTTTTTATTTTTCCAGCTCTCCTTGGATATTTTTCTTCTGTTAAAGATAAATTTTCTACAAAAATTAAGAATCTTTCTTCGTCCATTAATTCATATTTTTCTATCTTCTTAATATCAGCACTAAGTATCTGTAAAGCCATATTCGAGTTATTGATCTCTTCCTGATACCTTTTTCCTTTGTATGAAATAAAATATCCCTCTTTTCCAACAAAAGGAATACAATATTCCAAAAGAACAGGAAGTTCAGCCACTGCTCTGGATACCACATAATCAAACTGATTACGGAACTCTTTTTGTCTTCCTAAATCTTCTGCCCTCCCATGATGCAAGGTAATATGATCCAGTTCTAATTCTTCCTTTACAATGCGAAGAAAATCAATTCTTTTCATGAGAGAATCCACCAAAGTAAATCTATACCGTGGACATAAAACAGCAAGAACGATACCGGGAAATCCTGCCCCTGTACCAAGATCCAATACCGTAGAGATCTCTTTTGTTTGAAATAACTCGCTCTTTACGATAAAGGCAGAATCCAGAAAATGTTTATAGATCACTTCTTTATATTCTGTAATAGCTGTCAGATTAATTTTTCTATTCCATTCAATCAGTAATTCATAATATCTCTGTAACTGTTCTTCCTGATGATCTGTAATCTCTAATCCATTTTCCCTAAATATTTCTTTTATCATATTCTTCCTCCACTTATGTATTTCCTTTCATTCCCTCTCATTTTCCAGAATAAAATTGTTCCAGATAAATAAGAAGTACGGATATATCAGAAGGTGATACCCCACTAATCCTTGCAGCCTGTCCCACTGATTCTGGTTGAATATCTGTCAATTTCTGAATTGCCTCCAGACGAAGGCTCTTAATATCTGAATAATCAATATCAGCAGGAATTTTCTTTTTCTCTAATCTATGAAACTGTTCTACCTGTTTCATCTGTCTCTTGATATATCCCTCATATTTTAAATTGATATTTACCTCTTCTCTCACTTCTTCTGGTAAAACCGGACGATCTGAATCAATCCCTCCCAATATCTCATAAGATAACTCAGGACGTTTGATCAGTTCTGCCAGGGCGATGCCACTATTTAACAAAGTACTATTATTCTCTTTGAGAAGCTGCTGGACTTTTTCGTTATTTCCCACATAAGTATTTTTAACCCTTTCTATCTCTTTCTGTATCAAAGACAGTTTTTTCTGAAAATGCTGATATCTATCTTCTGAAATCAATCCTACCTCATGACCGAGTTCTGTCAATCTCTCATCTGCATTATCCTGTCTCAAAAGGAGACGGTACTCTGCCCGGGAAGTCATCATACGATATGGTTCATTGGTTCCTTTCGTTACAAGATCATCGATCAATACACCAATATACCCCTGGGAACGGTCAATAATCAAAGGTTCCTTATCCTGTATCTTTCTGGCAGCATTAATCCCTGCGATCAAACCCTGTGCTGCTGCTTCTTCATATCCAGAACTTCCATTTGCCTGCCCGGCACTATAAAGCCCCTTTACCTTTTTTAATTCCAATGTAGGGAGAAGTTCCAGTGAATTGATACAGTCATACTCAATGGCATAAGCATTTCTCACGATTTTAGCATGTTCCAGTCCCGGCACGCTGCGGTACATCTTTTCCTGAACATCTTCCGGAAGAGAACTTGACATTCCGCCAATATACATTTCATTGGTATAAAGTCCCTCTGGTTCGATAAAAACCTGATGTCGGTTCTTATCCGAAAAGCGTACTACCTTATCTTCTATGGAAGGGCAATATCTCGGACCTGTTCCTTTGATATATCCGGAATACAATGGCGAACGGTCAAGATTTTTCCTGATGATCTCATGTGTCTCTTCATTGGTATAAGTCAGCCAGCATCTGACCTGTTCCCGTTCCAGATCTTCTGCAGTGTTCGTAAAAGAAAATGGTACAATACGTTCATCACCATATTGTGGTTCCATCTTTGTATAATCAATGGTACTGCCATCGATCCTCGCCGGGGTTCCCGTCTTAAAGCGGCGGATATCAATGCCGATTTTCCTCAGAGAATCCGTGAGGTGATTCGCTGGCTGAAGACCATTTGGCCCAGTGCTCACAGATACATTTCCCGTAATACATCTTGCATTTAGATAAGTACCCGTACAGAGAACACACACCTGACAATGATAAACCGTATCAGTATAAGTCTTTACTCCTGTTATCCTTCCCTCTTCCACAATAAGTTCTGTCACTTCCCCTTGCCGGACAACAAGATTTTCTGTCTCTTCCAAAATCTTTCTCATAGACAAAGTGTAAGCATTTTTATCTGCCTGGGCACGAAGTGAATGAACAGCAGGTCCCTTCGACTGATTGAGCATCTTGGATTGGATAAAGGTACGGTCTATATTCTTACCCATCTCTCCTCCCAGGGCATCAATCTCACGAACCAGATGACCTTTCGAAGTTCCGCCGATATTAGGATTACATGGCATAAGGGCAATGCTGTCTACACTCACTGTAAATAATACTGTATTCATCGAAAGCCTTGCCAGGGCAAGAGCAGCCTCACAACCCGCATGACCAGCGCCTACGACAACTGCATCATAAAAATGTTCCATATTCTTTCATCTCCTTTATTTTCCCATACAAAAATCCTTAAATATCTTATCAATAATGTCATCTTCCACTGTCTCGCCTATGATCTTACCAAGCGATTCATAGGCATTTATCATGTCTATGGAATACAAGTCTTCCGGCATCTCCATCTCAATACTATTCCATAACTGGCCGATACTCTCCAGTGCATCTGCCAATGATTCCTTCTGCCTTGCATTTGTAATATATATTTCGTCGTTATAATGAATCTTATTTTCTATAAACAATTCATTGATATAATGTTCCAGTTCATCCAGTCCTTCCCCTGTCACAGCCGAGAAAGATATAATCTTCTTATTGTCATAGGAAGGGATCATACTGATATCTGTTACTGTTGGAAGATCTACCTTATTATACAGAATAACACCTGGACATTCTTCCGCCTGTCTCAGTACATAGAGATCTTCTTCCTGTAGTTCACTGCCAGAATCAATGATGCAGATGACCAAGTCTGCCTGCTTCATCTCCTTCTTTGCCTTCTCAATGCCTATATTTTCTATCGTATCTTCTGTCTCTCTTATTCCTGCTGTATCAATAAATCGGAATAAAGTTGATCCAATCCTTACCTCCTCTTCCAGAGTATCCCTTGTCGTTCCGGGAATATCTGTAACAATAGCTCGTTCACTACGAAGAATACAATTCAGAAAAGAAGATTTTCCTACATTTGGCTTGCCTATGATAGCTGTCTTAATTCCCTCTTTTATCAACTGTCCATTCTGACTGTTTTGCAGCAAATGTTCCAATTCATTCTTCAAATAAAGCGTGTGTTCCCTCATCCGTAAAGGAAACTCTTCCAGTGAAATATGTTCCGGATCATCTAAAGCGGCTTCCAGAAAAGCAATATCCTCCAGCAACATCTCTCTTAATTGCACAATCTTCCTCTTTACACTTCCCCTTAACTGACTGATCGAATTCTTTATGGCAATATCACTTTTCGCCTGGATCAGATCCATCACAGATTCTGCCTGTGAAAGATCAATCCTCCCATTGAGAAAGGCACGTTTTGTAAACTCTCCCGGTTCTGCGATCCTCGCTCCCTTTTCCATCAAAAGCTCTAAAATTGTCTGACATACCATATAACCACCATGGCACTGTATCTCTGCCACATCTTCTGCAGTATAACTCCTTGGCCCTTTCATAACCAATACAAGGACCTCATCCAAAATTGTCCCCTGGTCCCTGCATATATACCCATACTGAATCGTATGGGTTTCGCAGGCAGACAGATCAATTGATCTCATGTTCTTATTATAAAAAATTCCACTGACAATCTCATAAGACTGCGTGCCACTGACACGGATCACACTAATGCTCCCATCCTTTGAGGAAGTAGCAATGGCTGCTATTGTATCCTGATAAAACATTCAATACCTCCTAACATATCTATATTGTAAAAGGCTGAATCATAAGATCCAGCCTTTCTTTTATTTTTCTCCTTCATCTCTCCTGTATGACCTTCTCCGGTCATGGGAATAATTATTATTTCTTCTTCGGTAATTGTTATTCCTTCTTGGCAGCTCCGATGCAAATTCCCTGTTCAAGGTTACAACTACTTTTCTGTGTGGTTCGTCCCCCTCACTGTGAGTGTCAACATATTTATCTCCCTGTAATGCTGCATGAATAATACGTCTCTCATATGGATTCATCGGTTCAAGAAAAGCTGTCCTTCCTGTTTTCTTCACCTTGCCCGCCACATTCTTTGCAAGATTCTCTATCGTCTCTTTCCGTCTCTGACGGTAATTCTCAGTATCAATCTTAATCTTTACATAATTATCTGTCTTCTTATTAGCAACAATGCCTGTCAGATATTGAAGGGAATCCAATGTCTGCCCTCTCTTACCAATAAGCATACCCATCTCATTTCCGGCCAGTTCCACATTGATCTGTCTCTCAATCTCATCATAATCAATCTTTATATCTACAATGAGATTCATGGCATCGAAAGTCTTTGTAAGAAAATTACGGACAATATCTGTTATATCTTCTCTCTTACGGACACGAATGCGCGCCGGCTTGCTAAATAATCCCAAAATGCCGCTTTTTTCTTCTTCCACCACCTCATATTCAATCTGGTCACTCGTAGTCTCAAGCTGGATTAACGCATTTGTCAAAGCCTCATCTGCTGTCTTCGCAGAAAACTCTTTCCATTCTTCCATAAATCATTATCCCTCCTACTTTTCTTTACCTTTATTACCGGAAAGCATATGAGCATATCCTGATATACTTCCTGGTTCAATGTTTTTATTTACATTAACATTCTTTGGTGTCGAATCTTTGTCCCTGTTATCATTTACCGGCTTATTTTGATAGGAAGAAGCATTGCGGATCGTAGATGTCTTCGTCTTAGCATATTGCTCCATCTGGCGGTTTCTCTCCTGTATTTTTGCATTCTTCTTTGCAGCCTTGTCCTTATTCTTCTCAATCAGATCTTCCAAAGATACTTTATCCATCTTACGGTTTACAAAGATACACTGTATGATTCGAAATAAACTACCTGTGATCCAGTAAAGTCCGATACCCATATTCAAACTCAAGCAGAAAAATCCGGACATAACAGGCATAAAATAATTCATCATCTTCATAGACTGTCCCATAGAATCTTCTGCCGCTGGTGTATTATTTGTGCCAGCCTGCATTACCTTTGTATTGACAAACTGCAATACCATGGCAAGAACCGGAATAATAAAAGCAATCCAGCCATAGGGATGATTAACTTTATCTCCAAAAAATCCCATTGGACTCATATTTACATCCAATCCAAGAAAATTACCAGCCGATGGCTCTTTTAAAGCTGGTATATAATCA
Source organism: uncultured Clostridia bacterium (assembly GCA_947643415.1). Classification (GTDB taxonomy): domain Bacteria; phylum Bacillota; class Clostridia; order Lachnospirales; family Lachnospiraceae; genus Eubacterium_F. The sequence continues at coordinate 7,921 of CANRWA010000065.1, forward strand.
CCTATACTATACATAACACGGTACAGACACCACAAAATAGGCATTGTAATAATCAGTGGAAGACATCCTCCAAACATACTGATCCCATATTTGGCATAGACCTGCTGTGTCTCTTCATTCATCTTTAACTGGGATGCCTGATCTTTCTTATTCTTATACTTCTTCTGTATCTCTTTGATCTCCGGGTTGACTTTATTCATCAACCGGGTAGACTTCTGCTGCTTGGAGTTCAGCGGATACATGATCAGGTAGATTACAATTGTCAGCAAAATAATACAAAGCCCTGTATTATGAATCCCAATCGTATGAAATACTACCCAGTCAATTCCAAACAGGATCTTACCAAATATCCAATATAACCAACTCAAAATAACTTCCTCCTGTTAATCACGGCACAGGATCATAACCACCTTTATGAAAAGGATGGCATCTTAAAATTCTTTTTACAGCCAAAAAACCACCTTTGCATGCACCATATTTCTGAATTGCCTGAATGGCATATTCAGAACAACATGGTGTATATATGCAGGTAGGCGTTCTTTTCAGTGGTGATATATATTTTTGATATATGTGTAACACTGCCAAAAAAATTCTTTTCAAATAATCACATCATTTCATTAATTCATGTAATTGAAACAAATGAATCACTGCGCCGTCAACATCTTTAAAATTTTTGTCTCTCACATTATTTCTGGCAACGATCACAATATGGTTGCCTTCCCTAATAAATGCGTCATTCTTACGAACGGATTCTCTTAATAATCTGGTTATGCGATGACGCACGACACTGTTACCGACCTTCTTACTAACTGAAAACCCATAACGATTGGGACCACTCTCCCCTGTCTTTACATACATGACCAGATACTTATTTGCTTTTGATCTACCTGTCTTGTAGACTTTCTGAAATTCGGGGTTCTTCCCCAGCTTTGCAAACAATCTGAATTCCTCACTGTTATAACATAAGGTCACAAGTATGCGACCTTATGCAGACAATTTCCTTCTTCCCTTAGCTCTTCTTCTTGCAAGCACCTTTCTTCCATTGGATGTTCTCATTCTCTTGCGAAAACCATGGACCTTAGATCTCTGTCTCTTCTTAGGCTGATATGTCATTTTCATGCGGTATACACCTCCTTCATTTATATTAATTATCAAAATCCGTATCAAGCCTAATTATATTATCAATTATTACAATAGTCAAGCGTATCTTTCGCTTTTATCGCAAAAAATGCTATTTATTATGGAATAAAATTTGATTTTGCCATTCATTTGTAGTACAATAAGATTGAATGTTTTTACCCAGATTCAACTTTTATTAAGATAGGTAGGATTTTTCATGGAAAACAAGATTAAAGACAAATGGAGCGAAATAATTGAATATTTAAAGGATGCTTATGAGGTCAATGGAGTGTTATTTCGCACCTGGATTGCACCTCTTGAAGTTGTTTCTTATAATAATAATACCCTGGTTATCAGTATTGATGAACAAAAACAGGGTGATATTCTCAATTTGATTGATAAAAAGTACAAAATGCCATTACAGATTGCCATCGAAGTGATCACAGGAGAACAAGTTTCCATCTGCTTCCAATACAAAAGTGAAGTCAAAAGTGGAGGAGTTTCTTCCTATAATAAAGAGGAAATTTTGGCTGAGAAATATCCTTTCCTGAATAATGGACATTCTTTTGATACCTTTGTTGTTAGTGGAAGCAATAATATTGCTTACGCTGCTGCCCTTGCTGTAGCAGAAAATCCCAATGGACAGATCTATAATCCACTTTTCTTGTATAGTGGGCCGGGTCTGGGCAAAACCCATCTGATCCATTCCATTGCAAGATACATTATTGAAAACCACCCTGATTTCTCTGTTACTTATACAACAAGCGAAGACTTTATGAATGCTGTTGTTGAGGCGATCCGAACCAATAAGGAAAAAGGGAATACAGCAGCCACCGCTAATCTCAGAAAAAAATATCGGAATATAGATGTCCTGCTCATCGATGATATTCAATTTATCATCGGAAAGGACAGCACTCAGATCGAATTTTTCAATACCTTTGAGGCACTCTATCAATCTGGAAAGCAGCTTGTCATAACCAGCGACAAGCCTCCAAGCCAGATGGAACAACTGGACATGCGTTACCGTTCGCGCTTTAATTCAGGTATGACCATTGACATACAGCCGCCGGATTTTGAGACAAGCATGGCAATCCTGCGCAACAAGCAGGAACAGTCTGATATAAAACTGGATGATAATATCCTTGATTACATAGCAACAAATATTAAATCAAATATCCGGGACCTGGAAGGGGCATATAATAAAATCCTGTTGTACGCAAAATTCAACAACCCCAATGGAAACATCACATTGCCTACAGCAGAGAATGCTCTGAAAGACTTTATATCGCCCAATGAGAAACTTATCATTACGGCAGACTACATTTTGGAGATTGTCGCTGACCACTTCAGTCTTGACAAGGAAGCTCTTCTGTCCCAGAAGAAAACGAGAAACCTTACCCTTCCAAGACAGATCTGCATGTATCTTTGCAGCGAATTGACAAATCTTACACAAACAGAGATCGCTGCAAAGCTCAAAAGAAACAATCATACAACAGTTATCCACGGTGTCAACAAAATAAAAGAGGACATCATTGTGGATAAAGAACTGGAAAATACGATACGGATATTAAAAAAGAAACTAAATCCCTGATAACTTGTGGATAATCCGTGTACACCACAAAAAGAAAGAGTTGATATCTTTCAAACTGCTGGCCTATATAAATCTCTGTCCACTTTTACATACAGGTAATATACACAGATTAAATTTTAAAAAAACAGCGGGGTTATAGCGGGTTTCTAACCTACCAACAAATCCACAGCCCCTATATACTATAAACTACTAATTAATTCTTTATATTTATATATAAAGAAATTTCAACATTACATTAAAGTATGAAAGGAGTTATTCACATTATGAAATTCACCTGTACGAAAAATAACTTTAACAATGGTATTAACATTGCTTTGAAAGCTGTACCGGGAAAGACAACGATGCCTATACTGGAATGTGTTGTGATCGAAGCTCAGGGAGAGAGCATTAAGATGACAACAAATGATATGCAGCTTGGTATCGAGACTAAGATTCCTGCAGAGGTACAGGAAGAAGGCATTATTCTGGTAAATGCCAAGATGATCGCTGAAATCGTCCGTCGTCTTCCCGATGATGATGTGAATTTCGAAGTGGATGATAATAATAATATTCTTCTCTTCTGTGGAAAATCAAAATTTAATATACCAGGCATCAATCATGAAGAATTTCCGATGCTGCCACAGATTGATATTGAAAAGAAAATCGTGATCTCGCAATTTACATTAAAAGAAATGATCCGGCAGACTATCTTTTCAATATCAGATAATGAGAGCAATAAGATCCTCACTGGTGAACTCTTTGAGATAAACGGAGATGAATTTAAGATTGCTTCCCTTGACCTTGTCCGGGTATCCATTCGGAAGATCCAGTTAAAGGAAAGTTATGACCACATTAAAGTGGTTATTCCCGGTAAGACATTGAATGAGATCAGTAAGATACTGACAGGTGGTACGGAGGATGAGGTGATCATATCATTTTCCAGAAACCATGTATTATTTGAATTTGACGAGACAGTAGTTATTTCCCGTCTCATAGAAGGAAACTTCTATAATATTGAACAGATGCTAAAGAGCAGTTATGAGACAAAGGTGAAAGTAAACAAACAGGAATTTTTTGGATGTATTGACCGTGCTACCCTTCTCACCAGAGAGGCAGATAAAAAGCCGGTGATTCTGAATATCAGAGATAATGAGATACAGATGGAGATGAATACAAAGATCGGTTCCATGGACGAAGAAGTAAATGCTTCCAAGGAAGGAAAGGATCTCAGGATCGCTTTCAATCCTAAATATATTATAGATGTATTAAAGGTAATAGATGATGAGGATGTGTATTTGTACCTGTTCAATTCAAATGCACCATGTTTTATCAAAAATAATGAAGAATCTTATATTTACCTGATCCTTCCGGTAAATATGAATTAGTGGCAAAGAAGGGTGACAGAGAATGCAGGAAATCGCTATTAAAGATGAATATATCAAACTGGGACAGGCATTGAAGCTTGCCGGGCTGGTAAGTTCCGGAGTGGAGGCAAAGATACTGATTCAGGATGGTCTTGTTACTGTGAATGGTGAAGTGGATGAAAGAAGGGGAAGAAAGCTCTATCCAGGGGATGTATTTGTCCTGGAGGGAAATGAAGTAAAGGTTGTTGCCCTATGATCATTCAGTCCATTGAACTCAGTAACTTTCGCAATTATGAAAGGGAAGTATTTCATTTTCATGAGGGGACGAATGTATTATATGGGGACAATGCACAGGGAAAGACCAATGTCCTGGAGGCGATCTTTGTAGGGGGAACAACAAAATCCCACAAAGGCAGCAGAGACAGGGAAATGATCCGGACCGGAGAAAAGGAAGCCCATCTCCGTTATTTTATCGAAAAAAGGGAAAAAGTATTTCGGGTAGAGGTTCATATGCGCCGAGGTGGTTCAAAAGGGATTGCCATTGACGGGCTTCCCATAAGAAACAGCAATGAACTTCTGGGATTGTCGAATATTGTATTTTTTTCGCCGGAAGATCTCAGTATCATTAAGGATGGTCCCGAAGAACGGCGCCGGTTCATTGATATGGAGATGTGCCAGTTAAATAAAGCCTATCTCTTTTATCTGACACAATACAAAAAGATACTGAAGCAGAGAAATGCCCTGTTGAAACAGATTCAGGAAAAAAGAGATCTCAGATCCACTCTGGAGATCTGGAATGGGCAGCTTGTGGAACACGGCTCGAAGATCATACAGCTCAGGGAAGAATTTGTAGAAGAACTGAATGGCCTCATGAAAAGGAAACATGCCAGTCTTACCGGAGGAAAGGAGAATGTAAATATTTCCTATGATCCGAATTGCCGGCAGCAGGATTTTGAATCCAGGCTTTTTATGGAAGAAGACAGAGACATTCTTATGGGGACAACTACAGTGGGTCCCCACCGGGATGATATGATATTTCTGACAGAGGATCAGGATCTCCGCAGATATGGTTCCCAGGGACAGAAAAGGACAGCCGCGCTCTCCCTCAAAATGGCAGAGATCGAGATTGTAGAGCGTTCGATCGGCGAAAAACCGATTCTTCTTTTGGATGATGTATTGTCCGAGCTGGATCGGAACAGGCAGAATTATCTTCTGGAGAATATAAAGGGGATACAGACGATTATCACATGTACCGGTCTTGAAGAGTTTGTAAAAAATGGTATCAATATTGATCGTACATTTGAGATTATAAGAGGAACTTCAAAACAAAATGAAACAATCAAAGTATGATGAGACGGAGGTTTCCAGATGGAAAAGGAAAATGAAGTAGTATATGGAGCAGATCAGATACAAATTCTGGAGGGACTGGCAGCAGTCCGCAAGAGACCAGGTATGTACATTGGAAGTACTTCTGAGAGAGGACTTCATCATCTGGTATATGAGATCGTCGATAATTCCATAGATGAAGCACTTGCTGGATATTGTGATGAGATCGAAGTATATATTAATAAAGATAATTCCATTACTGTCATTGACAATGGCCGTGGTATTCCGGTAGGGCTGAACCACAAGGCAGGCAAACCGGCAGTAGAAGTCGTATTTACAGTACTTCATGCCGGGGGTAAATTCGGTGGCGGTGGATATAAAGTATCCGGTGGACTTCATGGGGTGGGAGCTTCTGTTGTAAATGCCCTCTCTAACTGGCTGGAAGTAGAGATCTGCCAGGATGGGAAAAGATACATGCAGCGTTACGAAAAAGGACATACCATGTATCCGCTGAAGGAAATTGGTTCATCAGACAGGAGAGGGACAAAGGTCACTTTTCTTCCGGATGAGACAATATTTACCGAAACTACTGTTTATGATTTCAAGATACTAAAAAAACGTCTTCGGGAAATGGCATTTCTCACAAAAGGCGTGAAGATCATACTTTCCGATCTCCGCGAAGAAGAAGTGAGGACAGAGACATATCACTATGAAGGTGGTATTAAAGAATATGTGGAATATCTGAACAAAAACAAAGATCCCCTGTATGAGGATATCATATATTGTGAAGGACAAAAAGGAGACGTATTTGTTGAAGTTGCCTTTCAGCATAATTCAGAATTTAATGAAGGCTGCTATAGCTTTGTCAACAATATCACTACGCCTGAGGGAGGTACGCATCTTGCCGGATTTAAAAATGCCCTGACAAAGACTTTTAATGATTATGCGAGGAATCAGAAAATATTAAAAGAAAATGAGCCGAACCTTTCTGGTGAAGATATAAGAGAGGGACTCACTGCCATCATCAGCATCAAGATCCCTGAACCGCAGTTCGAGGGACAGACGAAACAAAAATTGGGAAACAGTGAGGCAAGAGGCGCTGTGGATAATATCGTAAGTGAACAGCTTACCTATTATCTGGAACAGAATCCATCTGTGGCAAAGCAGATCTGTGAGAAATCACTTCTCGCCCAAAGGGCAAGAGAGGCAGCAAGAAAAGCAAGGGATCTCACCCGCCGGAAAAATGTGCTGGAAGGGGGAGGGCTTCCCGGAAAACTTGCTGACTGTAGTGACAAAAATCCGGAGAACTGCGAGATCTACATTGTAGAGGGAGATTCTGCCGGTGGAAGCGCAAAGACAGCACGTGACCGCGCCACACAGGCAATCCTTCCGCTTCGGGGAAAGATCCTCAATGTAGAAAAGGCGAGACTGGATAAGATACTGATCAATAATGAGATAAAAGCAATGATCACAGCATTTGGTACAGGTATCTCAGATGATTTCGACATTGGGAAGCTTCGGTATCATAAAATTATCATTATGACGGATGCCGATGTGGATGGCGCCCATATCGCCACATTGCTTCTCACCTTTCTGTACCGGTTTATGCCAGATCTCATCAAAAAGGGATATGTATATCTGGCGCAGCCGCCATTGTACAAAGTAGATAGAAATAAAAAATCATATTATGCCTATAGTGATGAGGAATTAAATAAGGTATTGGAAGAGATCGGCAGAGATGGAAACAACAACATCCAGCGCTACAAGGGACTTGGTGAGATGGATGCTGAACAGCTCTGGGATACCACTATGGATCCGGAAAAGAGAATTCTTCTAAAAGTGACGATGGATGAAGATGATACATCAGAGATTGACCTTACTTTCAATACACTGATGGGAGACAAAGTAGAGCCAAGACGCGAATTTATCGAAGCAAATGCTAAGTACGTTCGGAATCTGGATATATAATGAAATGGGAGGAAAGGGTGAAAAATAAATTTTTCACCCAGGAAGTTTGCGCGCGCACGCACAAACTTCTCGATGCGCAAAAAGCGTGCGCAAATGGAGGAAGAATATGGACGAAAATATCTTTGACAAAGATGGATTTGATGCCATCCAGCCAGTAGATCTAAAGAAGACAATGGAAAATTCATATATTGATTATGCCATGTCTGTGATTGCTTCCCGTGCATTGCCAGATGTCAGGGACGGATTAAAACCGGTACAGAGAAGGATTCTGTATGCCATGATCGAGCTGAACAATGGTCCGGATAAGCCACACCGTAAATGTGCCCGTATTGTCGGTGATACAATGGGTAAATATCATCCTCATGGGGACAGTTCTATCTATGGTGCCCTGGTAAATATGGCGCAGGAGTGGTCTACCCGTTATCCGCTCGTGGATGGGCACGGAAACTTTGGTTCCGTGGATGGTGATGGAGCCGCTGCCATGCGATATACAGAGGCAAGGCTCAGCAAGATCTCTATGGAAATGTTGTCTGATATCAATAAAGACACTGTTGACTTCATGCCGAACTTTGACGAGACAGAGAAAGAGCCCACAGTACTTCCGGCACGTTTTCCTAATCTTTTAGTTAATGGTACATCTGGTATTGCTGTCGGAATGGCAACCAATATACCTCCCCATAATCTCACCGAGGTGATCAATGGTGTGGTAAAGATCATAGATGATCAGGTAGAAGAAAATAAAGAAACCTCTCTGGATGAGGTAATGGAGATTATCAAGGGACCTGATTTTCCAACCGGGGCTACTATACTGGGACGGCGTGGTATCGAACAGGCATACCGCACAGGCCATGGAAAGATCCGTGTCCGTGCCGTGACAGATATCGAGACAATGGCAAATGGGAAGAACCGTATCGTCGTGACAGAACTTCCCTTTATGGTAAATAAAGCGAGACTGATCGAGAAGATAGCAGAATTACATAAAGATAAAAGAGTAGATGGCATTACAGACCTTCGTGATGAATCCAATCGTGAAGGTATGCGCATCTGTATCGAACTCCGAAAAGATGTCAACGCGAATGTAGTTTTGAATCAGTTGTTCAAACATACCCAGCTTCAGGATACCTTTGGAGTCAATATGCTGGCACTGGTAAACAACGAACCGGTAGTAATGAATCTTCTCCAGATGTTACAGCATTACCTGAAACATCAGGAAGAAGTAGTGACACGCCGGACAAAATATGATCTGAATAAAGCAGAAGAACGTGCTCATATATTAAAAGGGCTGCTCATCGCCCTGGATAATATAGATGAAGTGATAAAGATCATCCGTGGTTCAGAGAGCGCAGCGCTGGCAAAAGAACGGCTGACTGAGCGGTTTGGACTGGACGATGTACAGGCACAGGCGATCATTGATATGCGTCTGCGTGCCCTTACAGGACTGGAACGGGAAAAGCTGGAAAATGAATATGCAGAATTGCAGAAGCGCATCGAAGAATACAAGGCGATTCTTGCTGACCGCAAGCTTTTACTTGGTGTGATCAGAAAAGAAATCACAGCAATCCGTGACAAATACGGAGATGAGAGAAGAACCAGCATAGGCTTTGATGAATTTGATATTTCTATGGAAGATATGATTCCGGTGGAAAATACAGTGATTGCTATGACCCATCTTGGCTATATCAAACGAATGACCAGTGATAATTTCCGCAGTCAGAACCGGGGCGGCAAGGGAATCAAGGGAATGCAGACGATAGAAGAAGACTATATAGAGAACATTTCCATGGCAACCACACATCATTACCTTATGTTCTTCACCAACAAAGGACGTGTGTACCGCATGAAAGCATACGAGATACCGGAAGCGAGCCGTACATCCCGTGGTACCGCCATCGTAAACCTGCTTCAGCTTATGCCCGAAGAAAAGATCTCTGCTGTGATTTCCATTAAAGAATATACAGAAGACAATTATCTTTTCCTCGCCACAAAGACAGGAATCGTAAAGAAAACACCGATTACGGACTATGAAAATATCCGGAAAACAGGTTTACAGGCAATCACCCTCCGTGAAGAAGACGAACTCATTGAAGTCAAGGTGACCGATGGAGAACAGGATATTCTTCTTGTCACAAAGGAGGGTCAGTGTATCCGTTTTCATGAAAAAGACGTCCGTTCCATGGGGCGTGTTGCCATGGGTGTCCGCGGTATCAATCTGGGAGACAGGGATGAAGTAGTAGCCATGCAGATGAGTTCCCAGGGAGAAAAAATGCTGCTGGTATCAGAACATGGCATGGGGAAACGAACCAATATAAACGAATTCTCTGCACAATTCCGCGGAGGCAAAGGTGTGAAATGCTATAAGATCACGCCAAAGACAGGAGAAGTCGTGGCAGCAAAAATTGTAGAAGATGGATCGGATATTATGCTCATCACCAACGAAGGAATCATTATCCGTACCGGTGTCGACGGTATTTCCAACTTGGGACGCGTGACATCTGGTGTAAAACTGATGAATCTGGATGATGAAAAGGACATTCGGATCGCCAGCATCGCAAGAGTATGGGAAGATGATGAAGAAGAAGATTCCGGTGAAGGGGAAGAGAAAGATCCAGGTGAATCAGAAAATTCTTCAGGAGATGTAAAAAATGAGAACGATTAATACCGAAGAAATAACAGAAAAAATAAAAGAAATGTGCATGGAAGTCAATATCCGGCTCTCCGAAGATGTAAAAGAAGCCCTTCTTTCCAGCAAAGAAAAAGAAGAGTCAAAGATTGGCAGACAGATCCTGTGCCAGTTAGAAGAAAATATGGAACTTGCATATGAAAATAAAATCCCCATCTGCCAGGATACAGGCATGACAGTGGTATTTTTGAAAATAGGGCAGGATGTCCATATCCAGGGCGGATATATCGAAGATGCTGTCAATGAAGGAATTCGTCAGGGCTATAAAGAAGGATATCTCCGAAAATCTGTAGTAGGCGATCCACTGATCCGCCAAAATACAAAAGACAATACTCCTGGCGTGATTCATTATGAGATCATACCGGGAGACAAAATGGAGATCACTGTGGCGCCAAAAGGATTTGGCAGCGAAAATATGAGCCGTGTCATAATGCTGAAACCGGCAGATGGGATTGAAGGCGTAAAAAATGTCATTCTTGAGACTGTAGAAGCTGCCGGACCAAATGCATGTCCACCCATGGTCATCGGAGTAGGGATTGGCGGCACATTTGAAAAATGTGCCATACTTGCAAAGAAAGCACTGACAAGAGATCTTGGTATCCACTCTAACATTCCTTATGTGAAAGAATTGGAAGAAGAAATGTTAGAAAAGATTAATTCCCTTGGCATCGGTCCTGGAGGATTGGGAGGACGGGTGACAGCCATTGGACTGAACATTGAAACATATCCCACACATATAGCCGGACTGCCTGTGGCAGTCAATATATGTTGTCATGTAAACCGGCATATTACAAAAACATTATAGGAGGATGGCCATTATATGGATAAATATATAGAAACTCCTCTCACGAAAGATAAAGTAAAAGAGCTGAAAGCAGGAGATTATGTCTATATCACAGGAACAATCTACACAGCAAGAGATGCTGCCCACAAACGCATGATAGAAGAACTGGCAGCAGGCAGAGAACTTCCTTTCGATGTGAAAGACCAGATTATATACTATCTTGGTCCCACGCCAAATCGGGAAGGACAGGTTATCGGATCTGCCGGGCCAACCACCAGCAGCCGCATGGATAAATATGCCCCTGTTCTTATGGAGCATGGGTTGACAGGAATGATCGGCAAAGGAAAAAGAAACGGAAAGGTTATATCCTCCATGGAAGAAAATACAGCAGTATACTTCGCTGCAGTAGGAGGTGCTGGGGCACTCCTTTCCCAGTGTATTAAAAAAAGTGAAGTCATTGCCTATGAAGATCTGGGAACTGAAGCAATCCGCAGGCTTTATGTGGAAAATCTGCCAGTGATCACAGTTATAGACTGCCGGAAAGAAAATCTGTATATGACAGCGCCAGAAGAATTCAGGAGATAGCTTGGGGAGATGTTAGAAATGAAGATCAGAATTCTTATATCCTTTTTTTTTCTCACATTTATATTGATGAGTAATACAGCTTATGCAAAAGAGATAACAGGTGTATGTGGCAGCAGTGCCAGCTATTCTTTTGATGAAGACACAGGGACAATGACGATATCTGGTTCTGGTGCGATGTATAACAACTGGAATAAAAAAATCCAGTCGGAGATCCGGCAGCTCATTATAGAAGAAGGAATAACAAATACAGGAAAAAGTTCATTTAAAGATGCTGTAAAACTCAAAGAAGTCAGTCTGCCAGATAGTCTCACGGAGATCAGTGACCATACTTTCACAGGCTGTACTTCTCTCACGGCAATAACAATTCCAAAAAATGTCACAAAAAAAGTAACTTCCGCTTTTGAAGACTCCAATATTGAAGAAGTAGAATTTGCAGAAGGAAGCCTGACTGTTGCCTGTCAGCTTTTCACAAATTGCATTACCTTGAAAAAAGTTCATTTTTCCAATACAATTCAGGTGATTCGTGCGTCCGCATTCAAAGGCTGCGAAAAATTATGTGAGATCAATCTTCCAGAAGGATTAGAAGAGATACATTACAATGCTTTTCAGGGATGTAAATCGTTAAAAACGATTACGATTCCCAAATCATTAAAAAATGGTGGAACTAACTGTTTCGCAGAATCCGGTCTGGAAAAAATAACATTTGAAGAGGGAATTACAAATATTCCATCCGAACTATTCAGTGGCTGCACAGAGATAAGGCAGATCTCCCTGCCAGACAGCATACAGACTATCGGATATGCGGCATTTTCAGGCTGCCAGTTATTAACAGTCAACAAACTGCCGCCCCGGCTCACAGAGATTGGCAGCAATGCATTTTATAACTGCAAAAAGATCACCAGTGCAGAATTTCCGGATACTTTGGAAAAGATCGGAGATTATGCTTATTTTGGTACTGGCATTTCAAATATATCCCTGGCATCCCATATCACGTACATTGGTTATTATGCTTTCAACAGAAACACAATAATCCGCGGTGAAGATGAAACACAGGCAGAGTCATATGTAAAAAAATATGGAAATCCTTATGTACCGACAAAACGTTCCCTGAAGAATGTAAGTATCGCTGATATTCCAGATCAGGGTCATACAGGAAAAGCAATCACTCCTTCACTTATTGTAAGAGACGGAGATAAGATTTTACAGCCAAATATAAATTATCAGATTACTTATCAGAATAATGTAAATTTTGGAACAGCTAAAGTAACCATAACAGGTATGGATTCTTACTATTTTGGCACAAAGGCAGTTTCTTTTCTTATTATTGCACCAAAGGGAGGCATTTATAAAAAAGGCAATCTCAGGTATAAAGTAACAGACAACCGGATCAGTGGAAAAGGAACAGTAGAAGTATTAGGAATTATAAAACAAAAAAAATCTGTTACGATTCCTAAAACAATAAAGATCGGGAAATACAAATATAAAGTGACATCCATTGCAAGAAAAGCATTTTATAAGAAAAAGAAAATAAAGAAAATAACCATATCCTCTACTACAATAAAAAAGATAGGATCAAAGGCAGTGAAGGGAATCTATAAAAACGCAAAGATCAAAGTGCCCAAAAAGAAAAAGAAAAGTTATGGGAAGATGTTGAGGAAAGCAGGTCTGGGAAAGAAGAGAAAAATATATTAAAGACAGAATAATAACAGCAAAATACAACATAAGGAGATAACTTTTATGCATGGACAATGCAAAGGAAGAAAATTAAATAACTACGTCAGTGACTACATAGTTTTTGATCTGGAAACAACGGGCATAAACACAGGCATTGATGAAGTGATTGAGATTTCTGCTCTTAAAGTATATCATGGAAAAATAGTTGAAGAATTTACATCTCTGGTAAATCCGGGCAGATCCATTCCATATAGCGCAACAAAAGTAAATTATATAAGTGACAGCATGGTACAGGATTCACCTCCCTTTTCCGTTGTCCTGCATGATTTTCTTGACTTTGCAGATAATATGGTTTTGGTAGGGCATAATATTCATACATTTGATATGAAATTTCTCTATCGGGATGCAGATAGGTTTTATGGCAGATTAGTACCAAACGATTATGTAGATACACTGTCTCTTGCCAGAACATATTTAGGGCATTTGTCTCATTATAAATTAACCGACCTGGCAGATTATTATGGAATTGCTACAAAAGGTGCTCACCGTGCCCTGAATGACTGTTATATCAACTATCAGATATTTGAATTATTATCAAAGGAAATAAATTCTGCTGTAGGTATAAGAAACAAAATCTGCCCTTTGTGTGGAGAGATAATGCTCATACGTAGTGGAAAATTTGGAAAATTTTGGGGATGTAGTAGCTTTCCAGATTGTCGTCATACGGAAAAATTAAAACAACAGTAATTTTAAATTATATCAAAGCACAATAAATATTTGCTGAGAATTTACTAGTACAACAAATATTAAATAATTGCCCTAAGAATTTACAAAAAGTGTTTGACAAATATATAGATTTCTGTTAAAATATTGAATACACTTGATAAGTGTAAAAATATTGAATATTGTTATGCATATTCAGCTGGAGAAGTACTCAAGTGGCTGAAGAGGCGCCCCTGCTAAGGGTGTAGGTCGTTTGCGCGGCGCGAGGGTTCAAATCCCTCCTTCTCCGTTAAAGACAATCCTGTTCTTGACAGGGTTGTCTTTATATCTGAAGAAATCATAGGAGATAAATCTTGTGGTGAATCAGATATAAAGAACCAAGATATAGTGTCAAAAAGAGAATCAAAGTTTTTTTTGAAAAAAATGAAAAAAAGTGTTGACAACTGTAGATATCTTTGGTAAGATAGTTTTTGCTGACGCGGTGATACAACAAAAGCGGAAGCACAGAAAAGAGCCGTATTACAGTGGTTAGACGGCAGTATGGACCTTGATAACTGAACAGTGAAACAACCTTGAAAAATTCGAACAAAACA
>CANRWA010000066.1 GCA_947643415.1 uncultured Clostridia bacterium
CGAAGTTATAAAGCAGTCTTTTCATTTTAGCCATTGACCTGAATCCCGCTGCTCCTGGCATTATTACAGCAACATATTTCCTTAAATAGCCCATCAAAAAAAGAGCGGTGGCAAGCCCGCCCTCCTCATATCCGTTTAGTTTTTCTCTTTCTTCCCTTCCCTAAGTTCTTCTATTTTCTTCTTTGCTTCTTCAATATCTTTGCATCCTTCCAGTATCATTCCTATCATTTGCAATATTCCATCATACTGTTTGTCTGTCATAACCTCTACCATTTCCTTTCCTCCATTCTTCACCAGATTCACTTGCCCTTATCTGACAATATTATTATACTATATAGTGCGCTATACGTCAATGTTATTAGCGCGCTAATTCAATATTTTTTCAATTTTTTCCTGCAATGCATCTAAATAAAATTGCCGCATACTTGGATATCCTGCTATCTTGGCCGCCTGTTCATACTGCTCATATTCTTCGGGTTTTACTCTAAACCGAATTTCTTTTAACTTTTCCAAATATTTCATTGTATATTCTTTTTGTTTTTCATTATATGCCATTGCCCCCCTCCTTTATAATTTCATTATACCACCTTTGGAAGTTAGTGCGCTATACACAAACTATACAATGTTAGCGCACTAATTTCATGCAGTTTGTCAGTTGGAATGCGGTGTACTATATTGTATAATATCGTATATTACAGGAGGTATGAAGCAATGAAACCACTAAAAAGCAAGATAAGTATTACTTTGGATTCTGATATGATTGCAATATTAAAGCAGCTTGCCGAAGAGGACGACCGTTCTCTTAGCCAATGCATCAATCTGATTTTAAAGAAGCATCTCAGAAATTTAAATCATCAGCAAAACACAACGCATGATTTATGATGAGTAGGAAGGTCGGCAAACACCGCCCTTCCTGTTTTCTATACTGCCTGTACGCGATACTTTCCAGACACCACTGCTGGAAGCCAGCCGTTTTTAATCTGAATCCAGATGCTCCCATTCCAGGCGGTAGTGGCTTTCTTAACCTTCACCACATTGCCTTTTTTCAGCTTGGCTTTATTCCCGGACAGGCGGTGGCACTTTTTCTTTGCCAATGCGGAAAGCTGTGTATACTTCACATATCCCGCCTGCCGATACTTGGTGGAAACACTGTCCCGAATTGCGATATCCTGTGTCAGCTTCACTTTCATGCCGGGTTTCAGCTCCGGTTTCTGCCCAGTGTTAAATTATTCTTCTACCCTCTGTTTAAACGCTGTCCACGTCCAGCTTGTCTTATACCCGTTGTTATGCACGTATGGCGCCGGACAGGTCTTGTTTACGATGTCGTAATGGCGGAGTACATTTGTGGATGGGACGCCCAGTTCATGCCGGAGCTTCACCACCAGCCACGCACACGCTTCCTGCGTCTCTTTTGTGAAGTACCACCTTTTATCCTCCGCACTGGCCGCGTTCCCGTCGCACTTGGAGCACATTTCAATGCTGATGGTGTTGCTGTTCCGTGCTTCCGTGTGCTTCTGGGTGTAATATCCTGCCGTGCCTACCGCCCAGGGTACGGCATCCAGGCTGCACCTCTGGTAGATAGTCCCGTCCCAGTAAATGTAGAAGTGCGCCCCGCATCCGTCCGATGCCAGGTCATGAGCCTGTCCAACTACACCCAGGTAATGGACGGCAATATATTTTTTCCGGTTGCCCCAGCAGGGGACGTTTCTGCTGCTGATTGCGTTAATGATTCTATGTGTCATATGGTTCTCCCTTCCTGCTGCACTTTTGCAGCATACAAAAGAGGCGGTTCCGCCCCTACTCTTTCAGCTCCGGTAATCCCGCTACCGACGTAAGCATTGACACTACACCAGCCAGCACATACTTCCAGTCGACCGCCCCCATCACCGCCGCCGTCCCAATTCCTGCAACCGCCGCCTGCGCTACGGTTTTTACTGCCCTAATCCCTGCCGCCTGTACCCATTTTTCAAAGTTCTTCTTCATAATTGCTCTCCTTTCTTGTCTGCCAGGTGCAAATCCTGGATTTCTTTATGCCCTGCTGCTGGAAATAGGAGCGCAAAGCTGCCTGTTCCGCACGCTGCGCCCTGGCATTGGCGATCTCTTCTGCCTGTTCAAAACTATAAGCCGCCCCGGTGCTGCCCTGCGCACCGTTGTTATTACCCCCGGCATTTCCGCCCTGGTTCCCAGGGGCAACCCCGGTGCCGTCCTCGAAAAGCTGCAAATCCATCTTTTTGTAAAACATCTTCCTTACCTCCTGTATTTAGTTTCCATAGCTTTTTACGCCTTCATGGTCTGGGCACAAAAATAAGACGCTTCACCCCGCGCCCCAAAGGGAGATACTGGATCACACCCTACGTGCTGTTTAACGATTTCACGGCCAATCCTCCTTCCCTGCCAGATCAATTTCGATATTTCCCGGGTATTCTTCTGCTATGTCCATGAACGCACGGTACACAGCCCCAAACAGGATTCCGGTTCCCTCTGTCTGCCTGGCCTTTCTATTCTGTGTAATTCTCAGGTACCCGTCCCCTTTTTCCATTGACCCCAGCCCGCCGCGTTCCAGGTAATTCCCCACCATCTGGCTGATGGCAGATATCCCGTGGCACACCGCGGGATCCGGTGCGTGGCCGCCGATTTCACAGAAACCCTCGCCAATCACTATACGTGTCATGCTGCACCACCTGCTTTCTCATAAGTTTTCTTAAAGGCATCCGCCCGACATGAGTGCAGGTTCCCGTTTTTCTCACGGATAATATAATCCCCAATCTTCGCGTGCATTCTGCCACCCTTCGTGTTAATGGTACAGCCGTAAATGTGCATATGCCCGTCCACCAAGCTGCGGTCAATCAATATCTTCTCATCTATGACTGCCTGAGTGAACCATTCTGGGGCTATCATCTCCACATCATCCGTGAACCGGAATGCTTCGACAATTACTGGTTCTTTACGGTATTTCATGGCGTCTCCTTTCTGCTGCGATAACGCAGCGGCTAAAAATGGGTACAAAAATACCACTCATTACAAGGAATGGGTGGTATTATATATACGATTGTATATTCTTTTTAGGTGTTACTTTTTTGAAATAATATTTCATCGTACAAATTATATAAGCATTTTCCCAGATTATTAACCGTGTCTTGTTTATCCAGCCCCCTATACACAATTTCATCATTCACCAACAACTCTATTTCGTTGATGTCTGATACTTCCAACTCCACTGTATCTTCATCCAATTCCTTTTGACTAACAATCAACGGCATTATATCTTCGACTTCACCTAACAAAATTTTAGACATTTCCTTTTTTAATTTTATTACCATTGTTTAGCCCCTCCTATCTTGGATTACACTGTATCAAATTACCCGTCCTAGGATTTACTGATACAATGCACTTATCAGTAATAAATTTTACACTATTTGGATCGCGTTCCCTTATTCTTGGTTCTCCGTGCAAAAGCGCATCGTGAATATCTTCAATACTTACCCCGCTTCTCGGTCTACGTGTTTTTGGATCCTCTTTTGTCCCGATGACTCGTTCTAAGAAATGTTTACTTTGCCCAGAAATTTTTATCCCAGTTACTGTTCTCATACCAACTATATCATTCTCTATTTTTTCACGGAGCCTCCAATAATTTCCAAATCCAGACAACGGGGAGAGCATTCCCTTATTAACAGATTCTGTATAATTTTTAAATGATTCATACTTTTCAGGTTTATTATACTTCATCTGCCGGAACTGTGCAAGGCTGCCAGCATCATCGCCAAGAATATTTTTATATTTCTTGAACTCTTTTGAATCCCTGTCAGCATTTCTAATCATTTCCTTCGTGTATTTCTGGTAAGTTTCCTTACTCGGTGCCACCCTGCCCCGCATATCCTGATAAATCCGCTCGCGCTGTTCTGGCAGCCCCATCTTTTTACTGAACTGCTTATACTCGTCAAGCTGTGCCTGGTACTTGCATTTCGCAATTGTGATTTCATCATTATCCACACCAGCTTCCTGAAATCCCCTGACTTTCTCCCTCTGGGCACGCATGGCGGTTTCCATCTTCCGTTGCTGCTGGGTCTGCTCATAGGCATTGAGCTTTTTTCCATGCCATTCTTTCGTTTCTGCTTCCTTCCGGTTCTGCTCCTCCAGCCATTCATCTGTATACATCCTCTCCGAAACCCCCGGCACAAAGGGATAATAGACATGCCGGCAGTTGATTCCGCAGAGCCCCGTCTTGCTGCCAAGCCCGCAGACGCTGTGCAGCTCTTCCCTGCTGTACACTTTCCCCTGCCATGCCTGGTGGTCTGGCCTTGCTGCCGGATGCCAGTCAACCTCAAAGTAATCTGTCCCTAATTCCTCTGCGTTCCTCTCGTTGACTTCCGCCGTAATCTGCGCGACCCCGGTCAGGATGGAACGCCTGGCGACGACATCCGCGCGGCTGCTGTACCCGGTAGCATAATCCACGAAGCGCAGCCCGCTGTTCGTCATCTGCGTTACGACCCGCCGGATAACACTGTTGTAATCAAACCCGCCAGAAATAATATCCATGATGGCGGTATCTACATATCTCTGGTAATACGTGGCGAATGGCATGAACACCCTGCGCGCCCCTATCATCACGGAAAAACCATAGCTCCTGGAAAGGTTCTTCAGCCATCCTTCGTCTGCTCTTTCACTGCGTCCGAAGTCTGCTGCAACCACTCGTTCTCTTCCGGGGGGATGAACTCCCCGTTTACCTGCTCGTATACATCTTTGTTCCGCACATACTGCCATTCCGCCGCCTCATCGTACAGCTCGAACATCTCCGGCCATGTAGCACCCAGCGCTTCTTTCAGTATGCGCTCAACCTCTTCCGTGGATTTCCCCAGCTCAATCAGGCGGTTTATCTGGTAGTCAGCCGTGGAGGTGATTCTTCCTGCCTTCTTTATCCGGCGTATGATATCCAGTATGATGCGCTCTTCCGCATCCGTCCAGATAGCTTCCATGCGCAGGGATATGCCGGCAATGTCCGGCTTTCCTTTCACTGCCATAGCATCACTCCATTACTGTATTCTGAGCAGGGAGGTTTGCCCTCGCTTTTTCCAGTGTCTCACCGTAATACTTTGCCCGGTATTCATCCAGTCCCATCGCACCCATTGCCACATCCTGGCGGTCGCTCTGCCGCTCTGCTTCCTTGTCCTCAATAATGGAATCGTCAAAATTAATTGTGATTTTGGTATCTGCGTTGAGTGGTTCCCTCAGCGTAATACCGAGGCGTATGATAATGTGTACCAGCTCTTTCAGGACGCTCTCCAGTATAATTTCGTGCTTGCAGATGCTCCGGTACAGGTCGCTGTTCTCGGAAATCACCTGGGTTGCTGTTGTGACCGTCCCTTTCTCAAATTTATACCGCTCCGTGCCGAAACCGCATTTAAAGGACAGGTAATTCAGGTCATCATTGATTGCCTTGCTGTGCTGCTCTGCCCGCAGCTCCATATTGACTTCATAAAGGGGCTTATCCCCTTTGAGCGTATCTTCCGGCAGGCTGTAAAATACGGTATCATTCTCATCAAACACCGCGTTCCCATTTTCATCCGTCGTCAGCTCTGGCGCTACGAAAATCCGCTTCCTCCCCAGGTTAAATTCGTTGGCGTAGGAATCATACTCCGTGTCCATCTTGCGGAGCGTGTCGATGCTGTTGGCGAATACCGCCACACCCATTGGGTTTTCCGTATCTTCGGCATCCGCGTTATTCACAATGTTCAGCCTGTCAATGACGAACTGCGGCTCCCTGCTGCCAGTCTTAATTTCCGCACGGATGTCCTCAAATACCGGAACCGCTCTCCATTCCTCTTCGGTCAGCTCTTTCCCTCCCGTGCTCCCCGGCGTCACAAGAAGTACGCTATTCTCAATCAGGTATGTCCCATCCGGGGCGATTTTATGGTGCTGCAGGTGCAGGTATTTTTGCCTGCAATATGTTTTGGGGAACGCGAACACCACTTCCGTAATCCTCCCGTTCTCCCAGGTGACAGGGAAAATATTTTTTCCGGCCACATAATTTATTTTTACCCTGCCGCCCGTGACTTCCCCTAATGCCCCAGACTGAAGCTCTGCTATATACGGCACATAAGCAGCCGTCCCCATGTATCCCCACATGGCTCACCGGACCGGGGGATGCATAGGTTCCGGTGAAAAAGATCAGGTCACCAGGCCCTCCTCACGGGGTACGATGGCGCACTGGTTATAAATCCCTTCCGCCGTTGTCCTGGGCAGGTTGTAGACACCGGACTGTGTGTAGATCCAGCAGATATACCCGCTGCAATCAAAGGAAGTGGCAGGGGAGGAGCCGCCCCACACATAGGGGTAGCCGATATACTTCGTGGCTTCCGCGAACAGCGCCCCGAATCTCCCATGGCCTCCCCCGCCTCGAAGCTGCCAGGCCCCACTCGGCCATAGACTGCCATGGTGTAGATCCTCCGGGCGTTGGCCCGTTCCTCCATGGTCAGGGTCCTTCCCAGAAGGCTTTCCAGGTTGCTGCAGATCTCCTCCTGGTCTGTCAGGAAGACGGCTGCAGTGTAGGTTTCCTCCGTAATGCTCCCATCCTCTTCCTCCACCTCCCTGGTCCGCTCCTCATAGCGCAGGAAGCATTCCACAAAGGCTTTCCGGGCGCAGCGGGACGGCTGCTCCTCCCCGAAATGCAGGGCATAAAAATATGACTTGACCCGGATGGCATCAATCTGGCCGTCCTCCAGATTTTCCACGCCGGCAATCAGACCGTCCAGGTCCTGGAAGCTTTTCCGGATGTCCTCGATATACTCCCAGTACTCCTCCGGCACCTTTGCAGGCAGCGCACCTCCGTGGAAAGACAGATCCACTGCGGAGAAATTGTGCGTACTGGTACCGTCCAGTGCGCACAGGATCATAAAGGTCATCAAGATGAATGACAGGAACATGGCAACGACCACAGAGGCGATCGCTGTCCTGGCCCGTTTGTCCGTGGCTGCCACTGCGGCTGCCTTCACTGCCAGGGTAATGGCTGCGGATGCGGCCCTCTCCTCCCCTGCTTGATCATTTTGGACTCCTCCACAATACACACCCTCGAACGCTTCTGCCTGATTCCTTCCCTATTCTGATCTTTCCTTTGTCTACAACTACATGCCGTCAAACAGGTTATGCTGCCAGAACGATTCCTCCATCCGGGCCCCCTGTTCCTGCTCCATCACCTCTTTCGTCCTCTCCAGGGCCTGTTCCAGCACATGCTCGTCCATGCCGGCTGTCCGGTACCCTTCTGCGATCACATCATAATAATAACCGGACGGCATGGACGCCTGCCTCCCGTCATTCATCACATAGACCATGGCAGACACGCCTTTCCCTTCAATCTCTACCTCCAGGTTCTCCTTCCGGTAGAGATGGGGCCACCCTTCATAGCGATCCAGAGCCCTTTCATTCTGGGGCAAGATCTTCCATAAAAGCACAGGCACACTGGTGTTTTCCCGTGGCTCTATGGTGGCCACTCCCCGGAACAGAAGCTCATAGCCTTTGACTTCGCCGGTTCCCACGACTGTTGCGCCGGGACACCGCTTCTCCATCTGGGGGAGATACCAGATGCGCTCCACCGCTTCCATGCTCTTTGGTTTCCGGCTGTTTAAGTCATCCAGAAAGCGCTGCTCCACCGGCTGGCACCAGCGGTGCTGCCTGGCTACCGAAACCTGCAGAGCCTTGTAGATCAGGTCCTCCTTTGCCGCCATGATGTTGGTGATGTTCCGGAGCGCCCGGGCATCAAAAGGGAAATCATCGATATGCACATGGATCCCGCAGCTTTTGTTCGCAAACGCCCCCGCTTCCCGCAGCTTCCGGATCAGCTTCCGGATCGTCACGATGTCCTCATACCTGCAGATCGGACTCACCATCTCGGTCTGGTATTCGGAAGACGCCTCTATCCTGCGCTCTCCTGTTTTTTTCTGTGGTTCTATGCTGCTGTCACTCATGAATTTCCATTCCCGCTGCTGTTGGTCCTTTGCCGCGTAGGTGTCATAATACGTCCCCACATAATAGGAGGAGGTCCCAAAGTGTTGCGCTGCCACCTCGGCCGCCCGGCTGCGGCTGATCCCGGTCAGCTCGATCTTAATGCCGAACTTCTGGTCCTTTAAATCCACGCCTGTCCACCTCCTCTCCCGTCAGGATGTCCGTCTGTAGATGAGTCTTTTATTCCTCCACATCCAGAAAAATCTTTCCAGACAGCCCTGCCGCCTGCCTCTCCCAGACTCCATCAGCGCCCGCCTGCCTTTCCGAACAGCCTGGCCTTGTAATCCGGAGCCGTGACCATCAGATTGTAACGCTCATTGCCGCATTTATAGAGACATACCCCTCGCTGGGGATAGCGGATCAGGGAGAACTCGCTGGGTTCCAGCTACAGCGTGTCGATATAGAACTTCTCATCAATGGCACCGGCATTGAACAGGAACTGGTGGGTGGGGATGAAGAACAGGGGCTTGGTGTATTCCCGCAGCGCCCAGACACACCGGAAGGTGCTGCCGCAGATGAAGTGGTCCGTATTGAACTTGACCACCGAAGGCGCGATCATGTCCAGAAATTCCTGCACACGCGCATCCCCCGGATGGCCGGGCTGGTCTGTATTTGTCTTCCTCAATGTTCTTCCTCCTGATTTTTTGCATGAAAAAACGCCAGATGCTTTTTCACATCTGACGCTCCTGATCTCTATGATTCTGTTTTTATAACTGCTGGTTCATTCCCTGGGCCTGCTCGATCATGGCAAGATACCGGTCAAGCTGTATTTCCTCCAGTTCTGCGATCATCTCTGCAAATGGTAAGATATCCCCCTCCACCGCATAGGCTTCCAACGCATTAAAATAGTCCAGACGGTTCTCCTTTGCGATGGATATGGGCGCAAAGCCGTTTGCCATCAGCTGGTAATTCATGATCAGCCTCGATGTCCTCCCATTCCCGTCCGGGTAGGGATGGATCTTTACAAATTCCGCATGGGTCCATGCCGCCAGCTCGATCAGGTTCAGCTGCTGTCCCTTCCAGCCCAGGTCTGCATAAAAGTCTTTTACCTGCCGGTACATCTCATTCGGGGAGGGCGGGGTGTGCTGTGCGCCGGAAATATACACATCCACGTTCCGGTATACTCCGCCTACCATGATGTTCTGCATCAGCATGGCATGGATATCCTTAATGATCTTCTCGTCCAGCGCATATCCTTTGCCAATACAGTCTTTCACATAGTGGAATGCCTTCTCATGGTTTATCGGCTCGTAAAGTTCCCGCAGGCGTTTGCCGCCCACGCTGATCCTATCCTCCAGCACCAGCTTTGTCTCCATCAGCGTCAGGGTGTTCCCCTCTATGGCCGTGGAATGATGGGTATATTCTATCTCGAACGCCCGCTCATAGCTGGCAATGGTCAGCTCCGGTATGAGATGCTTTCCTTCCTGATACGCATCCCGTTTCCGCACTAATTCCTGATAATCCATAGGCTGTCCTCCCTTCTGTCCCTTCTTTCAGAGTATACCACACTTTTGCCAAGGTAGTAACCCACTATTTTTCCTTAATCGTCCGGGATGATCCACCGTTCCCCGTCAAAGTCCTCAAACTTCTCGCTGGTCACGTTCTGCTCGTAATACACAGCCATGATCCGTTTGATATCCTCGCTCCCCGCCCGGCTGGCGGAAAAAACCTGCTCCTTTAAGGACTTTTCAATGCGGTCCAGGTAGGAGAACACCTCCGTCCCCTTCTCATTGTGGAGCCGGATGATGATCAGGAATTCCCTGGCCGTGGCCATCTGCACCTGGATCCGGTCCAGGAAATTCTGGTCACGTTCCAGGAGCCTGCGGACCACCGGGTTCCTCTCCTCCTCCGCCCGCTTCCGCAAAAAACTTTTGTTCTCCTCGAAGTTCTCCCTGCTGTTTAAGCACAGCATCTCGATCTCCGCCACGCCTTTCAGCACATTCATCAGCGCATACACCCTGGCCCCCACGCTGGAATCGGACAGCAACGACAGATTGGTGGGCCGGATCATGAAATACACCAGGTCATCTCCATCGTAAGTCTCCAGGCTGTAGTCGCTGACCGCCTTCGTGTTGATGAGCTGGCGGGTGGAGAGCTTCTGCTCCCTCTCCCTTTTTTCTTTTCTGCTCATTGATGAAACCTCCATTCAAAAAATTGCTACCGAAAAAAGAACGCGCTGGCATAGCAGAGGAAATCCAGGATGCTGGTATCCTCAAAGCGGATCGTCAGAAACGCATACACAGCAGTCAGGATCGCCGGGATGACGATCCCCGTCTGGGTAATGGCAAGGACAGAAAGAAGGACACCCACGCCTACAATGGTAAGATCCTTAAGCTGCCACAGCCACATGGTTGCCTTCGCCTTCAAGTGGTCCGGATAAATATACATCGTTCACTCCCCTTTCTTAACATAACGTCATCGCCTCCATCCCTGTATTATCTGAATTATGTTAGAATATATGGAGAATACAGAATTGAAAGGTCAGCTATGAACTATACGATACGTGAAATACAAAAACAGGAATATCCGTCACTGGATAATTTTCTATATGAAGCAATTTTTGTTCCAGATGGTATCGAACCTCCACCCAAAACCATTATTACATCTCCCGAATTACAGGTTTATGTTGAGCGTTTCGGGGAATCAAAAGATGATTGGGGATTAGTAGTGGAGGTTGACGGTAAGATTGTCGGTGCTGTTTGGGTTCGCATTATGAATGCTTACGGATATATAGATGATGAAACGCCCTCTTTGGCAATCTCTCTTTATAAAGAATACCGGGGCTTTGGCATTGGAACGGCTATGATGAAAGAAATTCTTACCCTGCTTAAATCACATGGGTACAGTCGGGTTTCTCTTTCTGTTCAAAAAGCCAATTATGCGGCAAAGATGTTTTTAAAGATTGGTTTTGAAATTGTAAGGGAGAATGAAGAAGAATATATTATGGTGTACTACCTATAACAAATTTATAAATAAATTGGAGAAAGGACAATCCATTTATGAGAATCCGACCATATATACCAAGCAAAGATTACGAATATATATCAAAATGGGTTGATGACAAAAGAACTCATGCCTTTTGGTGTGCAAATTTTTTGCCTTACCCCATGACACGAAAATCTTTCCATGATTTATTAGAGAAAAATGCAATGGACTGGACGGACAGTGCTTATGTCGCAACTGAAAACAACGGACAAACAGTAGGTTTTTTCTGTTATTCTGTCAATACAGCAGACAATATCGGATTTCTTAAATTTGTTATCGTTGATAAAACAAAACGTGGAAAAGGTTACGGAAAAGAAATACTGAATCTGGCTCTGCAATACGCTTTTCAGATAACCGGCGCAAAAGCGGTTCAGCTAAATGTTTTCAATGAAAACACATTAGCGAAACAATGTTATGAAAAAGTTGGCTTTATTGAAAGAAATATTGATAAAGATGTATTTGCATATAAAGACGAATTGTGGAGCAGATGTAACATGATAATTTCAAAGCAATCACTCTAATTTTCAGAAAGGATACATGACTATGGTATTAGGAGAACGGATAAAGAGAATACGCACGTTCCGGGGCTTGACACAGCGTGAATTAGGCTTGAAATTGGGATATGAGGAACGCAATGCTGATGTTCGTATCGCACAGTATGAATCCGGCTATCGTGTTCCCAAAAACAACACTTTAATGGAAATGGCAAAGATACTGAACGTCAATTATATCCATTTTATTGGCGTTACCCCCGGCTGCGCCGAAGATATTATGCTTACATTCCTTTGGCTTGATGAAGATGACCGTAGCACGATCCATTTATTTCAGCTTGTCCGCAATCCCGGCAAATGCAACGCTTCTGATGATAAGTCGGTGCGTTACTATGATAATGATGATTGGCCTGCTCATGCCCCGGTGGGTATGTGGCTAGAGTATGGATTAGTCAATGATTTCATGCGGGAATGGTGTCTGCGGAAAGAGCAGTTAAAAAGCGGAGAGATTTCAGAGGACGAGTATTTTGAATGGAAAATCAACTGGCCTGCTACGAGTAGTAGTGTTGATGAAAAAGGGAATGACAAGAAAAATAATAGTTATAAATGGAGAAAAGCATAATGTCAAAACGCAAATATATAAACGCATTGGCTAAACATTTTTGCAGTTCACTTCATATCGCTTCACATGACCTAAAAAAATGTATATGGTTATGGGTTATTTATATAAAACACATTATAATCCAAAAGAAGTATGAACCCAAAGAATCTTTCTTCAAAAGTTTCAAAGACAATAACCAATATACGCAAATTTGTTGCAATACTGAATTAAAATTAACTGATAATTCATATGAATTGATTTTCTTTGAGTGGGCAAAGAAAATCTCTCGACAACCACTATTATTCTTTCAACGTTTTCCTGACAAAGAATATAATTATAATTTTAGTGGTCAAGAAGCATTTTTAAGCAAATTACCCAAATTAGAAGTTACGTCTATAAAGCCTTCAACCTTTTTTGAGGGAATAACATTCGATAACGTAATTTTTGAATCTATTTGTTTAGAGAAGATATGTTTCCATAATTGCATTTTTAGAAATTGCGATTTTTCAAATATAATTTCTTGTAAAACACCAAGTCTTTTTATAGTTCCAGATTTTAAACAAGGATTTAGTGCATGTGACTTTTATAATTGCAATTTTAAAAAATGTATTTTAGATAATATTTTCTTCAGCATAGGTTCTTTATCCCACACTATCTTTGACAGTATAACCCTATGCAAATGTGTATTTCATAGAATGAATTTTAATCATGTTGTATTTTTAGGAAAGACAATCATGAATCAGACTTCCATTCTTTCACCCTCACATAACTTCAACATTATATTTCGTGGTTCAATGGAGGATTTTCATGTTGATTCAAGATGCAAAATTGCTGCTTTTTGCTATCATGACATTGTTAATTTTACAATTCGCCAATATAGGACACATAGATTATTCAAATCTTCGACATATGGCGAAATTGCTGATACATATTATGCAATAGAACAAATATGGACTTCCAATCATATACGGGAAGATGATAATCATATAGCTAATTTTTATTATCAACGCAAAAAAGCGGAAACAAGAAGCAAAAAAGGCATATCCGCTTTCCCTTACTATTTATTAGAGGCAATAATAGGGTATGGAGAAAAACCATTCAAAGCATTTATAATGCATAATCTTTTTAATACTATTATTCAGCTTTATTTATATGTTTACTGGATTTACACCCAACTCCTCTACTTGTTCAATCAATTATTTTAGAAATTGCACTTTTGATATTAATCATCAGACAATATTTGATTGGCTCCAAAGTCTATATTTCAGCTTTTTTACACTTATAACCGTAGGACAAGGCAGTGCTGCTCCCACATCTGGTATTACACAAATAGCTATGTCTGTCGAACTATTATGCGGTTCTATAATCATGACGTTATTTACTGCAACGTTATTTAGGAAATATACTAAATAAGTTTATTTGAGAATATAGGTATCAAAAAGGTATCACGCCCCACTTCAAAAGCCGGAAAGTCCACTGTTTATGCGGCTTCCCGGCTTTCTGTTTACTATTCGAACTCGACTTTTCCTAACTGATTTTGTTTAGGAATAATTCTCTATCGAGTATGTATATCTTTTGATTATATGATATATCCATATTATCCTGCCTATATGAGCTAATGTTATCATTTTGTTATCGGTGTTGATAACACTTGCTCTGTAACTGCGGATAATAGCTATATGCTATGATCTAAATTATAAGCGATTTTGCTAAATAGGTCAATGTATTTTTCTAAATTCAAAAGCATAAATTCTTATATTTATTTTTTTAAAAATTTTTTCACAACATCTCCTGCCCCATATCTTGCCATTTGCACGATCAAGCGTTCTAGCAATGCATCATCAATTTCCTGTTTAATCATCTTATTATACTCCTCTCCATTGACTCTTGCATATTCTTCTGTATAAAGTGAGGTAAGATTTTTATAAAAATCATAAATCATATTCATTGACTGTTTATTAGCAAATACTCCCTTTAATTTCTCGTTTCTTTGAACAAAATCCATATTTTTAAATTCTTTCCCTAAAAATCCTAATACATAATATGGTATTGGTGTTCGACTATCTTCGCTAATCTTTTTATCCGCTTCTGCTTTATTAAATAAAAGATATAACTTAATCATATTATCAATCGTCAACAATTGATCTATATTTAACGAAAAATCCTTATAATAGGCGCTATTTAACTTTAAAACAGAACTGCCCTTAGTAAAAGCATAAAATCCGTCTTTTTCAAAAGCAAGAAATACTTTCAACAACTTTTCTAAAGGTATCATATAATTTTTTATTTTAGAATCATCTATGTCGAACAGTTGAAATAACCCTTTGCTTTTTTGTTTCAATTCCACAAACTTTAAACGATCCTTGAATTCTACATTAAATTTATTTTTATCACTGGGTTTAACCAGTAATAAAATTCCCCGCTTCCTAAACTCGTTCTGAATATTACTAAAATAATTAATTTTAGATGCAAATGCTTTTTCATCTATCCCATTTTGACTATTTGTATATTTTACAATACTTTTGTCCAGCCCATCTTTACTCTCTTTTGTTTTTTTATCAAACACATATACTTTTACTAAAACAAATGTCTTTTTATACTCCTCATATAACTCATCTACATTGCAATGAGAAAGCACCTCTGCAATAGAATTAATTGTCTGACATCCATTTACTATTTGGGGATTTTTCAACTTAAATCCATACTGATTCCGAACTCCATCAGAACCAGACGACACTTCTGACCCCCTAAGTGTTTCACATTTTTCACATATCAAAGTGATACCATTATTATAATAGAAAAAATTTTCTCTATCCGTTGGTGACTGAAGTGTTTTAATTATCCCATTATTAATTCCTTGAGTTCCCAAAAATTCTCTGACATTTTCTTCAAACAATTCATAATTATGCTTGATCGCATCTTTATACAACGTAAATAAATCAGCAACATTGACCATAATGAATCTCAAGTCAATCATCCAATCAAGCCCATAATCTTTTGGTCTTACATCTAAAGAAGTGGCTGACACTCTAGTAGTCAATTTTGCTGTAAATGATATTCTATTTGTAAATCTATCGCCATAATAAATATTTTTTATATCTGATAGTTTATAATATTTAACCCCAATAAAAGCTTTCACTCTTTCATCTGAAAATGAAAACTGTTCTATCAAAGTTTCAACATCACTATTATGCAAATCATTTGTCACATAAAAATGCAACCATATTTTATATTCACTATCACTATGTACCCGATCAAATATTCTTTGTAACTCTTCTGATCTTTTATAATTTCCAGACATTAATATGCTTAATGGCGAATTCAAAAAATCAGCAACATCATTCCTATCTACGTTTGTTGAATCATTATAATATTTATTCTGAATTATATATAGTTCTTTTGTGTCTTCATAATGAACAAAACAGTCAATACCTTTGTCTTGAACATCGGTTACATATGACGATATTATTTCTTCATCCAGACTATATAATCTGCTTAATACCCAATAATTAAAAGCATACTCGTCTCTTTGGATTTTATCATCTATATATCCATATTCTTTTTGTATTAGCTGAATATCCTCCTTTATTTGTTCTCTAAAATCACTCATCGTATCCTCTCCTTAATTTATTTTATAGTATTTCTAAACATTATATCTATTTTCCTAGATTATGTAGATCCGAAACTGTTTCTTAAAATTTATCTTTCATAACCAAATACAATTTTCTTAATTATCTTTCTTTACATCCTCAATAATGTTTTTCTTCAATGTTTCAATAGTATCCTTATTTTTTCTCAAAATTTTAAGTTGCCTATATGCCTTTTCTCTTAATATTTTTAACCTCTCGATTTTAGGCACTTCCTGTCTTATCAAATCAGCATTGGTATCTTCCAAATTAATAAGCACAACTAATTCCTCTGCCGAAGCAAAATCTCTGATATTAGGTGATTTTCCGCTTATTCCCTTTTCGTTTCTCCATTGCGCCGCCGTCTTGCCAAACAAAGCCATATTAAGAATATCTGCTTCGGATGCGTATGTATATGCCATTTCCTGCGGGGATAATGTTGGTGTTATCAGAAATTCTTTTACTGCATCTGTATGAATGCGGTAATTTATTTTAGAAAGTTCCCTCTTGGCATCCCAACCAATCGCTAATCGGTTTGCTTCATCTTTCTTTAACCGCTGATAATCCTTGATAATATAGAGTTTAAATTCTGGTGAAATCCAAGACGCAAACTCAAAGGCTATATCTGTATGGGCATATGTACCGCCGTATCGTCCTGATTTCGATACGATACCAATTGCGTCTGTTGCTTTTATCCACTGTTGCGGTGTCAATGTAAATGCATTATCTCCCGACTCCGCTTTAAACCTATCGAATTCGATAGGTTTAAAATTGGGATTATGAATCTGTTCCCACAAACCCAAAAATGAAATTGTGGAATGATTACGCATCCAGTTCGCAACCACGATAAAAGCATTGTCTGGATTTTTATATTTGGCAATATCCGTTAAAGAAATATAAGCTTCTTCATTTACGACATCACCCATTACTCTGATTTCTGTTCCATTGGCATCTATTTTCATATTTTTCATTATCTCCAACCACTTTCTTTAGCACAGATTATCCCTTATATGACAGCATATATAACAGACACTCTTGCAGCAATTTTTCTGGATTGTGTTCCAATTCTATTATCACTTTTATCTCCGCTTTAGCCTTATACGGAATATTGTTATTATTCTCAATAATCTTTTTTAAGACTTCCTTTACTGTTTTTTCATCTAAATTATCAGCCATTTACACATGCCCTCCTCATCACACTACAACCGACAAACCATGATATATTCTTCTTCATTTTCGTCAATAACTTCAAAACCCACTTTCTGATACATACGAACCGCATAATTTACCTTCTGTACAGAAAGGGATGTCTGCTCATAGCCTTTCTTCTTTAAAAGTTCAAGCATATCCCTCATAAGTGCCGTACCAATGCCCATATTTCTGTATTCCTCATACAGTGAAATAGCAAATGAGGGCATTTCATTATCAATATGCCCATAATCATTCATAATACGCACCCATACTGCACCTACAATCTTCCCTTTTACTTCTGCAACTAAGCACCAATCATCTTTTTTTCCAAAATCCTCAATATATACTTGCAGCTCTGGCTGTTCAATAATAGATTTTGGCGGCTTGTCCATGCCCTCTGGAATAAAAATTGCTTCATACAGAAAATCAGATAATATTGGATATTCATTTTTTCTGATTTCTCGAATTTTATAATCCATATTTATGCAAAACCTCACATATGTTAATTTAGCAAACAGAATTTAATGCTTTTTAAGCTCTGCAATAGCAGCATAATGCAAAATATCAAATTCACTCGACGCAATTTGTTCAAGGAGCGTCATATGCTCTTGTTCCCACAGCGAAATCTCTTTCTGGGTAAGTGAAGCACCGATTCCACGGCAAGCCTTCATTCTTCCATTCCAGCTTTCGCGGGTAAACGGTATTCTTAGAGTAAATTCTTCATGATATACAAGCGCAAAGTTTTCTTTATAACAATCTGGTATGTCTATTGGATGTTTCGTTTCTCCTGCGCCGCTCCAATTTGGATTATATTTTAATACGAGTTTTTCACTGGCTCCTGCAATCTCATCCTCAAACGGCATCCATGCCATGTATAAAACAAGAATACTTCCCCCTTGTTTCAGCATCCGATAAAACTTAGGCATAACAGCTTCATGGTCAAAATACCAAAAACACTGACAGGCTGTAATTACATCAAAAGAATTATCCGAAAAACTTATATCCTCTGTTGATACAACATGATAATCTATATCCATACCCTTTGAGAGAATTTTCGCTTGTTCAATTTGATTTTTTGAAATATCCGCAGCCGTCCACTTCGCCCCATACGGGTACATATTTCTAGGAAGAACGCCCGTTCCTATTCCAATATCAAGGACAGATTGTCCGTCCAAGCATAATTTACGGTCAACAATTCTTTGATAAAACTCTTGCGGATAAATGTCACGGAATTTCGCATAATCGAAAGAGGTTTTCCCCCAGTCAAAGGGCTTTCCGCTATCTATATCTTTGTTAATAATCTTCATATCATTATCCTCAATCCCGACTTTTCTTTGTATGCAGCTTTCCGATAAACAAAATGTTATTACTTTCTGCATATTGTATTTCCTAAAATAATAATTACTGCGACATCAACCAAAACAATACCCAATGCAATATACGCAAAAAATGCTGGTAGAATATTTTCCAACAATCCCATTGTTGATATGAGAAGTGTTATAACAAACATTCCGATTCCCATTGTTCTGCATAGTTTCTTTTCATTATACTTTTCTTTTTCTTCTTTTGAAGCTGTATTATATCCAGAAATAAACCAGCTTCCATGTCCCAAAAGCAAAACTATGGAAAGTACCGCAAATATTATAAAAACAATCCATAATATCCAGTCTGGTCCTGTTGATAAATCTGCCAATTTCATTTATATGACACCTCCACAACTCCTAATTTCTCATTCTAATTTTTTTAAGTATACACGAATTTGTAAGATTTTTCAATTCCCCGAACTATTTTTGCTTAATTGAACGGCACTCCCACATATTGCAGGAGTGCCACCCACAACTTATGAATAGATTATCTCGCCCTCCACAATCTCCCTCACACAAGCCCGAATATTATTCATTCTCTGAACCCATAATATCTGCTTTTCTGCCTTTAATCGTTCCGTTACCCCCTGTCTGTCGGCATATTCCTTTACTAGCCGAGAAAACATATCCCCTGCCTGTTCATCCACACTTGCAAGGTATTCATTCAGCCTGCCGCTTGTCAACAGATTGAGATAAACGAACTGCTTATGTTCCACCACTTTACAACTTTTCCATAAAAAATGTCATACAGGACTTTCTGATGTATAATAAGTTTGCAAACAAAAAAATACGAAAGAAAGTGATCCTGTACGACAAACTTATTATACAACGAAAAAACGATAATTGGTAGACTTTATCATTATTTGTTTGTGTCAAGTGTTCGTTGGCACTTTTCTGATTTTCTTTATGAAACTAGTTTT
>CANRWA010000067.1 GCA_947643415.1 uncultured Clostridia bacterium
AGCCATGAGGGACGCATTGAGACAGCATATACATTACTGGGAACTGGCAGGAAGGGAGTATGCCTCTGTGATACGGGATATGTATCGGGAAGGGCTGCTTCCCTGCAGAGATAAAAGAGAAGGGAAATCATGTTTTGAAGAAATTAAGAGAAGATTATTTTAATTCGTCTTTTTCACATATCTATATTGAAAAGTCAGTCCGAAATCATCCGCGTACCCAGGAAATTCTGGAAAAGTTCCCCTCTGCATGCGTGATCGGGATCAGCCATTACAAAGATGTATTTTGCCGGAGGAAACAAAACTATCGGCTGCAGCACCGTTCCCAGAATCTGATTTTAGCCGCCAAACATGGTACATTGCTCTATGAGGGTGCTCCCGTGTGCCAGAGTTTTGGGAATCCGTATTTTTATTATACTTCCTGTATGATGAATTGTGTGTATGATTGCGAGTACTGCTATCTGAAAGGGATGTATCCCTCTGCCAACATCGTCATATTTGTGAATCTGGAAGATATTTTTGCAGAAGTGGAGCAGAGGTTAAAACATCATCCGCTATATCTGTGCGTATCTTATGATACGGACTTATTGGCATTAGAGCACATCCTCGGATATGTAAAAGAATGGTGCCTCTTTACAGAGCAGCATCCGGACCTTATGATAGAGATACGGACAAAATGTGCCAATAAACAGCTCTTTCGGGATCTCAGACAGGTTCCAGGCGTCATCTATGCATTCACACTGTCACCCCAGGCAGTGATCGAAGCCTATGAACATCATACTCCGTGCCTGACAGATCGGCTTTCCTGTGCGGCAGAGATGGTTCGGGCAGGGCATCCTGTCAGGCTTTGCTTTGACCCGATGATATATCTGCCCGAATGGAAATGTCATTATGAGGAAATGTTTAAACAGGTATGTGACTTCATTGACTTTAGAAAAATAGTGGATGCCAGCGTGGGAACCTTTCGGATTTCACAGGACTATCTAAAGAAAATGAGAAAGCAGGAGCCAGATTCAGCGGTGGTCTGGTTTCCTTTTCAAAAAGAAAATGGATTCTATCACTATCCAGATTCGCTGATGGACCAGATGGAACGTTTTCTGGCAGAAAAATTAGAGAAAAAAATTCCTAAGGAGAAGATTTTTAGATGGAGAGAATAAAAAATGAGGCAGCAATTGTAACCGGGGCATCCTCCGGGATCGGATGCGCAGTCAGCAGAAAACTTTGCGAGCTTGGATATGAGGTCTTTGGCCTGGGAAGGGATTTCAGCAAGGTGCAGTCTGCAGATGAGGGATTTCATCCGATCCTCTGCGACCTGTTGGAAACAGAACAGTTATGTGCATGTGTCAAACAGATCGCATCACAGCATCCGGTACGCATCCTGGTTAATAATGCAGGTGTGGGATATTATGGGCTTCATGAAGAATTAAACCCAAGGAAAATCAAAGAACTGGTGCGGACAAATCTGGAGGTCCCCATGATTCTTACGCAACAGCTTTTGCGGCATTTAAAGAAAAATAAGGGTTATGTAATTAATATTTCCTCCGTGACAGCCAATGAATCCAATCCTCACGGATGCGCATACGGTGCAACAAAAGCAGGGCTTGCCAGCTTTTCCCGCAGTCTTTTTGACGAGGCACGCAAATATGGCGTAAAAGTGATGACAATTTCTCCTGATATGACGAAAACAAATTTGTACCGCCATGCGGATTTTCGGGAAGGGGATGAGATAGAATCTTATGTCCTTCCCGAAGAAGTTGCTGCTGCCGTGGAATTTATGATAAGCCAGAGAGAGGGATTGATTGTGTCAGATCTTACGTTAAAGCCACAGATTCACCGCATCAAAAAGAAGTAAGGGGAACAATACACTACTCCATCGCATCGAGAAGATCCCGGTAACTATTCACATCACAGTACACGATATCCCCTGCCGCCGTCTCCTGAAACAGCTTTCTGGCACACAAGATCTTAGCCCTCTCAATCGGTCTGTGTTCCAGGTCTTCCGCGGTCCCCCCCGTCTCTGCGATAACGAAACTGTGTTTAACGGTACCCGCATAAAAAGCAATTGCCCAGCCGGGTGAATAATCTCCCACTGGCGTGGGAATGACAAAACCTTTTGGCAATCTGGCATAGGCACACACTTCCTCTGCCTGGTCCAATTCTTCTGCAAATCTGCGCTCTGCACTTCCTCTGGCACCACCATCCGTAAATACATAATCCTGGATGTGCTTCTTTGCCCGGTATGCCCGGTCAAAACGGGCATGTTTTTCTGCCGTAAATACCGCACTGTCATATCTGCCCCCGATCTCAACATAAGAAATGTGTTCTGCCGTCAGGATAGCCTTTTGTTCTTTGATATGACGGATCACCTTTGTGATAAATTCTTCTGGATTGTTACCAAACATAGCGAAGCATTCAGGACGGATTCCCTGCAGAATAGCCGCTGCTGTCTTTCTTGTCAGCACAGCACCCTCTGCGATCCTGCCGACCAGGTCATACTTAATCTGGCTGGATCCCATATGTTTGACCGTCATAATACTGGTGTCCGCATCATGAAACGACTCATTCCTGCCAACCATATCGGCATCTATAACATCTCGCTGTTCTGACCGGGATACCGTATATTGCAGTTGCGATACAGACAGCCCTTTATCCATCTGTTCTATGGATCTCCCGATAAGCTCATCACGGTCAAAATCAACCATATAGGCATACTTACGGTTGATGCAGTCCCATAGCGCCTGGAATTCCTTCTTCGCAAAATTCCCATTTAGGTCATTTCCTGAGATCATTGTATCATTGCCATTGCCGATCATATCTTCCAGAATCGGATCCATCGGGCCTTCTTCCAAGGGTCCGGCAGGCCTGTCATAAAGAACCTGCCGGATCTGTCTCTGCAGGTCTGTAACAAATTCCCTATAGCTCTCACTGGCAATAACCGTAAGCCGGTTTACCTTATGTACCAGATCACTGCCAAGACTCTGCCCATCCATCCGGGTCCCTTCCTGGTCTACGCACAGACGGAGGCCACGTCCTACCTCCTGTCTCTTCATCGTCGTGCTGTCACTATGCTTGAGGGTACAGATCTGGAAAATATTAGGGTTGTCCCATCCCTCCCTCAGGGCAGAATGTGAAAATATAAACCGGACAGGTTCATTGAAACTAAGAAGCCTCTCCTTGTCCCTGAGGATCAGGTCATAGGCGGATATATCATCCGAACAGTCAGAACCCCTCTTGATAACACTGTTTACAGCCCGTCCTTTTTTGTCTATGCTGAAATAACCCTGATGGGCATCCTTTGCCTCAATGGCTTTCAGGAAACGCTGATAAGGGGTATCCGATGCTGTAATATAGTCTTTCACTACATCAGCATATTCCTCTTCAAAGATCCTGCCATACTCGCCGGTCAGTGATGCACCTGTCTCATCATATATACGGTATCTGGCAACCTCATCAATAAAGAACAATGACAATGTCTTAATGCCCCGGCCAAACAGCTCTTCTTCCTTCTCTATATGGGAAATAATGGTCTCACGTATCTGGATCCTCCTCATATCCATCTCCGAAACATCACCCACGACATCACCCTTGCAGATCACTTCGCCATTGGTGAAGGTAACAGAACCTGCTGCCGGATCAATCTCTGCAATGCGGAATCCCCTATACTGTTCCATATTTTTTGACAATTCATGCAGGTCATCACCGACACAGAGGATCCGTTTCTCCCTGTTTATAGATCTGCCATATTTAACCTCAAACTCAATCCGTGCCCTTGGCGGATGATTCGGGGAAACAAGAATACTCTCCAGATACAGATACCGGCCCGTCCCCCGTAAATTCCTCACCTCAAATCCCTTTACCTCAATTCTCTTAACCAGTTTCTTATTATATGCATCAGCGGCATCCAAAACATATACAAGGTTATGGCGCTGCTTATGAGTGGCCGAATAATTCAGGCAGAATAACGGATTAAAGTTCAGCAATGCCTTCTGCGTGGCAGCCCCGCCCATTTTCTGTGGTTCATCCAGGATAATTATAGGATGATCCGCCTTGATCACATCAATCGGCCTCCTGCTTCCGAATTCATCTCGCCTGTCATAAATAATACGTGCCTCCCTGCTCCTTCCGCCCTCCTTCAAAGATGTATTAAACGCCTGCATATTAATGATCATAACATTGATACCGGAATTACCGGAAAAAGCATCCAGTTGATGGAGGTTACCACTGTTATATACAAAATAGCGGATCTTACTGCCATACTGTTCCATAAAATGTTCCTGTGTGATCTCAAAGGACTTTCTTACCCCCTCCCGGATGGCAATGGACGGCACAACAACAATAAACTTAGACCAGCCATAATGCCGGTTCAGCTCATACATTGTCTTAATATACACATACGTCTTGCCAGTACCTGTCTCCATCTCCACATCCAGGGAACATCTGCCCAAGTCATTAATCACCCGGTCTGATACTTTTACATTATTGTCCTGCTGTACCTCTCTGATATTGGCAAGAAGTTCTGCATCCTGCAATGCCACGGCTGCATTCCCGGTCCCTTCCCCACCATGGACACCGAAAGGCTGTCCCTGAAAGACCCTGACCACACTATCTACCGCATCTGTCTGGTACTGCTGTATCTTAAAATTAAATTTCATCCTACAGCACCTTCCTTACCGTTTCCGGACTATAGGCCGCAAAAATCTGTTCAAAGTTGGCAGCAACACTGTCATCTGCCATACTGCTGTCCCGGAACACCGCATAGTCCGGCCTCTCCCGGGCGATCGCCCTCACTGTCTCTTCTGTCACATCATTGTCAAAACATGCCATCAGATGGCCTTCTGCCACATCAAAAACTTTCTTGCCGGCAATGGTCTTCTCCTCAATCCTGCTGGAAAGAAACACGCCCAACTCCAGCATCACCTGAAAAAGCAGATCTTCCGGGGTACGGTCTTCCTTGATATTATCCGCCGCATCCGCCAACGACTGCTGCCGGATCTGTGCCGGATCATAATATACATCTTTCATATTGGAAGAATCCAGCTTCAGCACCCGAAACCCGGTATCCAGCCTGCAATCCGGATATTCCTTCCGAATATTCTCAGCCGCCCTCCTGATCCGTTCCTTCCCGATCTCGCAGATATTCGTATATCCGGCTTTTGCAGCATTGCTGTTTCCGGCTGTCGTTTCCGGCACCTGTACAAGGATATATTTCCTGCTTCCGCCATCTTCCGCATTTAATGTCATCACCGCATTGGCAGTGGTTGCCGAACCAGAAAAGAAATCCAAAATGACAGAATCTTTCTTTGTCGAGAGCTCTAACATTCTCTTAATATAGGGAGTCGGTTTTGGCGTGTCAAATACGATCCCATCAAATAATTTCTTTATTTCATCGGAAGCATTTGCGGCATTTGACACATCATCCCACAAAGTCTCCGGTATCTTCCCCTTATTTTCAAAGAGAAACATTTTCCTGTAAATATTGTCCCCCCGTATGACCAGCTTGTCTTCCGCATCCAGCCTGCTTAAATTTTCTTTGCTGAATAACCACAGCCTCTCTGGGAAATATTGTCCGTCCTTGGTAGTAAAATCATATCTGACACCACCCTGCGTCCCCCTTGCCCAGCACCCCAGCATACGATAATCTCCCCTTGGGTCATTGTCCGGATTCTTATATGCCTTTTTCGTCTCTTCATCTAATGGCAGATACCCCGTCTCAAACAATTCCTTATCCTTTGCATAGAGCAGGCAGTACTCATGCGCCCTGCTAAACCATCTCGCACTGTTATCCCGTCCCCGTTTCCGTTTCCATATGATATCCACAACAAAATTGTCTGCGCCAAAGACCTCATCGCAGACTTTCCGTAAATTGTCATGTTCCGTCTCATCAATTGAAATATAGATAACACCATCTTCTGACAATAAATTCTTTGCCAGTTTTAGCCTCGGATACATCATATTCAGCCAATCTGTATGAAACCTTCCATTACGTTCTGTATTTTGGAATAACCGGTTCCCCTCATCATCCAATTGTCCGCTATGTATAAGATATTCATCCATGCTTTCCGCAAAATTGTCACTGTATACAAAATCATTTCCTGTATTATAGGGAGGATCGATGTATATCATTTTAACCCTCCCCAGATATGTCTCCTGCAATAATTTAAGAACCTCTAAGTTATCTCCTTCCACATAGAGATTTTCCGTATGTCCAAAATCAACACTTTCTTCCCGGCATGGCCTCAGCGTCGCAGTTATGGGAACATTCGCCAGCAGCATGGCGTTCTTCTTACCTGGCCAGGTAAACTGGTACCTCTCCTTCTCTCCCTCGATCACATTATATGCTATCTCCTGCCGCAAAACATCCACATCCACCGCTCTCTCGATGATCGCCCTTCCATCCTCATCATAACCCTTTATACTCTCTGTCAAAGCATTGGGAAACAATTTTGACAATACCTGAAACTTTTCATCTGCCATGTTTTTTGTCTGCATCCGCAATCTATCCATTCAGTATTCTCCCCCATATTCGAAACTCATACCTTTATAACAGGCAGCGTTCCTTATTCTGTTCCAACTGCCTGACCGATAAAGGCTCTATATCTCTTATAATCCAAAAAGTCTTCTATCCTGATCACACCTAACAGGACCGGGTGTGGGTCATTGCCCCTCCTTTCTACCCGGTATAACTTCAATCGGTCGATCTTATCATAATAAATCCCCTTTTTCTTTTTATGTATCTTCCTGTAATAAACGAATTTCCCAGGATCCGATCCAGATGGCAGGTTTGCCATCTGCGCATTAAATACAATATGAAAGTCCACACCGCCAAGCCGGTGGCAAAAATTCAGCAGAATGGCAAAGTTATTGTAATCCTTTCTGTATGGACTCCACTCATCAAAGTCTTGCGTTGACCGTTTCAACTCGATCACCTCTACCACTTTTCCATTCTGTTTTCTGACCAGGTCTAAATCCGTAAATATACCAATCCTCAGACATTCCCGCTGCCATAAATGAAATGCACTTGACAGACTGTCATTTTTTCTTTTCTGCGGAGTCCGCTTCTCAAGTATCGCCTTTATTCCATATCCCGAAAAAACAGTGATCATGTCTTTCAGCCGCACCAGCTCAAATGTACTATTTCCCTTTCCCGAATGCCACAGATACACGAAATCTTCATTTGTCAGGATCTCACAGTCTACATACCGGATCCAGAATAACGGCAGCCCCGACTGCCGGGCAATCACAAAACATTCATTCCCATATGTTTTTTCCCTTTTTGATAACAAACCAAGATCTTTCCCTTTTTCAACCCTGTCATCTATGATTAGGCAGAGCGGATCTGAATTTCTCTTGTCGGCAATTACTAACAGGCTCTTGTCTGTATCAAAAAACCGGATCTCACTGCTGTCTTCATGACCCCTATATTTCTCTTTTAAAAATTCGCAGAATCCATTGTTTTTATATCGCTCCATGGTATTCCTCCTTTTAGTTTCTGTAAAAGGAACAACCGCCCACAAGGGGTTGACCGATTGATTGAATAGCAAATCAAATGTAGTTTGTCCTATACGATAATTGTAACACGTTCTTTAGAGTCTGACAACTCAATGGTGCCCATAGATAGCATTAAACAAATCCAATTAAAAATTTTTTGCAAATCTTCAATTATAAAATGCGTAAAAAATATTGGTAGTGGAAAATAACAAAAGACTTTTGGAGTACTTACCAAAAGCCTTTTGCTTTCTAAATTACTGTTTACAAGATAGTGTATTATTCAGAAGATTCTGTTGACGTTTTTTCATCTTCCTCTTTTATTTTTATCTCTGCAACGCCATGGCGGTCCACAGTAGCAACAGTATAATCAACTGTTTTTTTGTTGTTTCCATTCCTTGATGGATAATATCCTAATACTTTACCTTCAACATTTTTTTCTGCTTCTGTAAATCCATAAGATATACTTCCGTCTTTGTAAACCCTCTTTGTAAAATAGTAGTCAGACGGTTTTGAGAAAGAAAAGTATACTAAATGCTTCCAATTTCCTGAAACTGCCGAACCTAGACTTAATATCAAATCGCACTTTGTGATCTTACCAGCATCAGAATCATCTTTCTTGACTGTAACTGTCCCCCCTTTACTCTCTTCGTTGGCAGCCTCAACATCTGTACAGTACAGATTATCCTGCATATCCTTCACTTTTAAAACAGCCGAACTCTTTGTTCCATCCTGAAATTCTACTGTGAATAACATTTTATTGGCGACATTTGTATTGTGAAGTGCTACGAATACATATGAAACCATAAGATTTCCTTTTTCACCTTGTTTATAATCTGCTACATCAACAAAATTCTTATTTCCAACACTTATCGGTATTCCATCCCCTGATAATTTTTCATCACCAAGTTTTACTGAACTAATACTTGGAACAGACGAATTATCACCATTATATGGAATGGTAAAATAACATATATCGTCCGAGGGTTCCAATGTTGTGTCTTCGTTTTTATTATAATATTCCTTAGCAAACTTGACCGCTTTTCCTCCCCAGTCAGCGGTTATATCTGTCTCGGCATACATCATCTTTCCTTTTACAACAAATGACATGGTCTCCCCTGTTGTCAAAAGCACATTGATCTTTGTCGCTTTTTCTGTCTCCGATATAGCATTAACCATAAAACGATCGGATTTCCTCGTTACACCTGCCACAGTAACATCATCTGCATATACAGCAGACAGATTGCTGACATACATTAGGTCGCCATACTGATCCTGCGCTGTGATCTTATATGTAGCTGTAATCGGGTTTGTCTCACCCTCTGCAGTTTTTACAGGCACATCATTCACAGAAGGCACCTCACTATCAGAATCCGTTGGAATTACAATCTTATATGTTCCTGCCTTTGGTTTTGAAGGCTCATTGCCGACTTTTACAGATTTAGTTGCTGACAGTGGTCCTCGGGCATAAATAAGATTTACTTGTATCGACCCAGATGTATTGTCTGCCATTTTTTTAATAATCACCTTACCCCATTGATCATCTGTTATTATTGCTGATGCATTTGTCCCTGACGCCGACCACGACAGTTCACTGCTGTTAATCTTTCCTACAATCTCTCTGTCATTTTTATCAAATGGCCTATAGCTAAATTCCAATTCTGTATCAGCAGTATTATTCATCCGTATGCACTCAACCTCTGACAGATCAACCGTTTTATTTTCTCCTTTTTTTACTTTATCGGAGATTTCAATTTTATCTATCAGGTTCTCCATCGCATCTATCTCCAGTGTATATTTGTCCTGAATCAGATTTTCAGTATAGCCTCCTTCACCTTTCTTTGCCACATAAACTCTCACTTCATATATTCCTTTGTCAGACAATGTGACATGTGAAATCTTGTCTTCTGTCACTTCCGCATCATTACCAGTTAGCGTTACCTCTTTATTATCCTTTGTCACCCTAACCCGCAGATCCTGATCTTGCCCTAATTTTATTGGATCTTCATATTGGTCAATCAAGGTAACTGCATTTGTTACTTCCGTCCCCGGCGTTGCAGGTATGGACCTTTTTTCCAATTGCAGTTTATTTACCCTGCGTGCCTCTTTAAATTCAATGCTAAATTGATCCGAAGTGATATTTTCATCTTCCAAAGACACGGTCAGCACATCTCCTGGCTTTACCTTTACAGAGTCTTTTGATTTATATCTCAGACAGATTGCTGCTACCTTCTTACTGTCGTCGTCATCCGTGGTTATCTTGTTATAATCGCCATTTTCAGACAATTCACAATAAGAAATTTCAACTGGTAGGTCGCTATCAACCTTTTCTTCTCCATTTAATTTTTTTACTTCTTTCCCAAACTTAATCCTAAGTTCCTTTTCACTCAGAGGATATGTGCCACCATACTGGTCATAGAATGTTACTGGAACATACACTTCTTCTTTAGGGTCATCTATAATAAGCCCATCCACTCCATCTGGCAGTTGTCCAAAACAAACTTTACTCAAAACTGCTGGCGATTTTATGTCCAGCGATATAGAAGAAGAAATACTGGTTCCATATTTCAGGGTAATCACAGCCTCTCCACTATTGGTACCCTTAATTGTCATTTTGCCATCTTTTATATTTGTTACACTGACAGGACCTGATGCACTAAAAGTCACCGTTTTTTCAGGTATATATTTTGTAATATCCTCCCCATAACGGTTTAAGAGCTGATAAGATGTTTCTACTTCCTTTAACGCAGGTATTTCCCCATCACGCTCAAATGATGGAATGCGGATAGGGGTAATGTGGATGGAATCAACTACCAGCATTGGTTTCGACTCATAATACACTTTATCAGAATAAATCTTGTTTCCTTTTTCATCCTCATAGTACACTTTAAATGTAATTTTATCACTCTTCCCATCACCCGCTGCTGTGACGCAGACATAGATGCCACTGCCATCGGATGCCTCTTCACAGTGAATGTCCTGAATACGCTCTTTGCTGATATCATCCATAGCTTCACATTTCAGGTCTTCCGCTATGAGACCTGTACCCTGTGGCTCCAGCGTGATCTTCGCCTTGCTTTCCTGCACATTATAACCAGGTGCCAGTTCTCCAACAATGATCTTATCCAGTGCGGTAGGATTGATCTTAATGGTGATCTCCTTACTCAGGCTGTCATCGGATGCCAGATATGCAGTAATGATCAGTTTACCTTTGTTCTTTGCCCTCACTTTTACCTTCGCATCTGAATTGGCGCCTATGGTCTGTCTGCCATCACCATTTTCATCCACAAATTCTGCGATATTTTTACCACCTTTTATCGCATATATGACATCCTCTGATACCGGGCTCCCGAATTTATCAGATAGTTCCGCACTCAGCGTAAATATATTTTCTGTCTCTGTGTCAGAGAGGGTAAATTCTGGAGTTTCACTATCCCCT
This sequence comes from uncultured Clostridia bacterium, assembly GCA_947643415.1. Classification (GTDB taxonomy): domain Bacteria; phylum Bacillota; class Clostridia; order Lachnospirales; family Lachnospiraceae; genus Eubacterium_F. Next base: position 10,922 of record CANRWA010000067.1, read on the forward strand.
ATGCTGGTAATGATCTGTTCGATCCTTACCGCCTTGCCCGCCCCATCCGGGTCTACCAGAACAACGATGAATTCACTTTCCAGGCCAAGGCTTTTACTGCTGAGAGTGATCTGGATCTTCCTTCCCTCTGCCAGTTTGCCGATGGTGCCAGACAGAACAACACAATTTTTCTTATCCTTACTGATACTGATATCCAGAGGCATGCCACTCTCTGTCTCCGCTTCTGCTTCCAGGTCCTCTATGGCATAGCCTTTCAGTTCTCCACCATACTGGTCAACCACATTATAATATACACTTACTTCATCCTGACCTGCCGGGATCTTTTCTGTCCTGCATACAAATCCCGTTGGCCTGCCTGCTGCTTTGATCACAGTTGCCCTGCCATCTTCCAGCTCATTTCCAGCATGGTCTTCCAGCCCTGTGACATCTATATTATAGGTACCTTCCGGAAGGGCCGATGCACTTGTCAATACCAGGCTCCGTCCGTCCTTAGACAGCTCCGGCGCCATCCGCACTGTCTCTTCTGACAGCATGGCTTCCATGTTCAGCGCATCCCGTGAGGAAGTTCTTGTGACAGACACCTCCGGATCTCCTTCTACTGCTTCTCCAAAATATACGGTGATCGTCTTGTAGTCTGTGACCCGCGCCCCCTCAACTGCCGGGGCAGTCGTATCCACAACAACCGCACATGGGGTTGACCGTACTGTATCCACAGAGGCAGTAATGTTTGCCGTTCCCTCTTTCTTTGCTGTGACTACTCCATCTTTTACTTCGGCAACTTTATCATTATCTGTGGACCATGTGATCTTCTGCCCCTTCATTTCTTTTCCCTGGGCATCCTTTACCACAGCGTTCAGAACCTTTGTATTTTTTCCATCTTCTGTACTGGAAAATACTACTTCCTTCTGATCCAGTTCCACCTTAGCTGCTTTCTGTGTATCCGATACCTTCGGCACATTCGTCGGTTTTGCCGTCGGTTTCGGTGTCGTTTTGCCACTCGGCGGCGTGGTTTTGCCAGCAGCAGCGCTCTTCGACGTTACGATACATTTCAGGCTGACCGTCCGCACCATCCATTTTCCCTTAGGTACATAGCGGACCGTCGCCGTCACGGTTGCCTTTCCTTTCTTTTTCGCTGTCAGTTTCACAGACATCTTTTTCTTCTTGCTGATAGAAACAACACTCTTCTTACTCGTTTTCCATGTCGTTCCCTCGATCTTTTTCACCTTGTTGGATTTAACCTTCAAAGTGTACGTTTTCTTACCCTTCTTATTGTAATACAATGTCTTTTTCTTCACCGCCAGTTTCGGTTTTGTAAACCCTGCTGCCTCTGCAGGAGAAACTGTGTCAAGTGTAGATAAACATAAAGCAACTGCCATGGCACATGCCATAACCCGCCTTAATATTCCTGATACCTTTCGGGTCTTATTCCTCATTTTCCTCATCATTCCTTTCCTCCGTTAATGATCCCACTCCATCTTTTACAGAATATTCTCTTAAGACCCGCATTTCAATATGTGCGGTCTGGTGTGCAGCCCTTTTTAGACCCACATTTTCTCACTTCCTCTATGTCTGCCATCTCATTTAGGTATGAAAAATAATCATGAAATGACTTACACAGGCTGCTCTCTGTTACCATGACAGTCAGGCCCCCATCCATTGCCCCCTCTCTGGAAAGGATGACTCCCTTCTCACACAATCCCACATCTATATGCTGCAGTTTCCGGCCGGAATCCCCAGGAGTACAGATCCTGTCATTTTCTCCTTCCCCTTCCTTCGGAAATACTTTCTTCCCTGTATCCATTTCCACATCCATCTGAAACAGCCTGTGCATCTGCTGCCGTATCGCCAGCATCCGCTTTTGGTAAAACAGCACCATGTCCGGTTCTTCCAGTAAAATCCCCTGCTGGAAATTATCTGAGACCAGAAGCACCGTACAGTCTGTTATAAGATAATATGGCATAAATTGTAACTCCAGATCATTCAACATCATCTGGCTATATGTATAGTAAGGAATATAACTCCTGCCTTTGGAAAATATCCATTTTAGTGCGGAATGCAGAACTTTGAGATTGCAGCCGGAATCATAATATTTCTCTGGATTGACATTTAATATGTGGAAATGGCAGAGCGGGACTTCTTTCTTGTATTTCTTCTCATAAAATCCCACGGCTGCCGGCAGCGTATCCTCATATACCGGGAAATTCGTATACATCCCCACAATGCCCTGCTGCCTGTATTCCTGTTCCAATATATTACAGATCAGATTCTTTACCCCTTTTCTCCCATTGACAAACGGTTTTCTATCCCCATCCGTATTCCCTGGTAAAATCTGCTCTGGCGGCATGGCATAACTCTCTCCCTGATCCAGCTCATAGAGGAAATCCTGAATATATCTGTAGTTTTCATAACGGCTTTTTCCTACCTTTTCCATGAGATACAGCTTCCTGATATGCTCCTTCTCCTTCTCACTGGCGCGAAGTACCTCACAAAACAAATCAACATCTTCATATTTGGGAAACCGCCTGCCATTCAGCATCCGGTTCAGGGCAGTCCGCTCTATACCGGACACTTTGGCTATATGATAAATGGTCATGCCGCTTTCCTCCCGCAGCATATTACAAAAATCGCTGAATTCTGACATTTTCTTTCCTCTTCCCAGCTCAACATTGGGTTCAATTTAGCACTGTCGAGCTAAATCAATCTGTATAGTTACAAAACATTATGTCCATTATAGCAATACTATAGTATTTTGTAAATATTTTAGTATTGCGATATTTTTACTATATCAGGAATGGATAGAGACCAGGAGGTTGAAAATGCTGGGAGACAGAATCCGGGAATTACGAAAGTCCCATTCTTTAAGTCAGGTTGAACTGGCAGAGCAGCTGCATGTCAGCAAACAGACTATCTCTAATTGGGAAAATAATAATATACCGCCATCCATTGACACGCTGATCCGCATTGCCACTTTCTTTGATGTGAGTACAGATTATTTGTTGGGATTCAGTAATAAAAGAATGTTAAATGTAGATGGTTTGTCAGACTTACAGATTGCCCATCTGCAGGCGGTAATTCAGGATATTCTGGGGAACAGCGCCAGAGATACCGAATGTGAAAACTGATTCAAACGAAAAATCAGGCGGCACCATTCAATTACCGGTACCGCCTGATGGCATTACTATAATCTTTATTAACCCTGATAATCATATTCCAACACGACTGCTGACAGAGGCGGGAGATAGAATTCGATCTCATAGCCTGTCTTTTTTTTGCCTTTCTTATTGACAGTCTCTACCTTCTTCGCCACGATCGATTTTTCATTCAGCCGTCCCTGACCGCCAAACTTTGGATCATCCGAATTCAGGATTTCCTTATATTTCCCCTTACAGGGAGCTTTTACTTTATATTTCTCATGAGCCACAGGAGTGAAATTCAGTATAAACATCAACTGGCTCTTTGACGTCCTGCCCCGGCGGACAAATGCCACTGTACTGGTCTCTGGTCGGGAACAGTCCATCCACTCAAATCCCATGACATCGAAATCATTATAGTACAGGGCATCATACTTCGCATAAAGATGATTAAGCGTCTTAATATACTCCTGCATCTTCCGGTGGCGCTCGTCCTCTTCCAGCAGGAACCAGTCAAGGCTGCGGAATTCCGCCCATTCCCTTTTCTGTGCAAATTCCTGTCCCATAAAGAGGAGCTTTTTACCCGGATGGCCATACATAAAACCATATGCTGCCCGTAGCGCCGCATATTTATCGCCCTCCAGTCCCGGCATCTTATTCAACAGGGAACATTTTCCATGAACCACTTCATCATGGGACAGAACAAGAATATATTTCTCGCTCAGGTAGTAATCAATGCTAAAACACAACTGCCCATGATGAAACTGCTTAAAATACGAGTCCAGCTTCATATATTCAAGAAAGTCATTCATCCATCCCATATTCCACTTGTAGGAGAAGCCAAGGCCCTTATCCTTCACAGGTGCCGTCACACCCGGCCATGCCGTTGACTCCTCTGCAATAATATAAGCTCCCGGATTTCTCTCTGCCATAACATCATTCAGGTTCTGCAGGAACTCTACTGCCTCATAATGCTCATTTCCGCCATCCTTATTTGGCAGCCACTCACCATCCTGCTTACCATAATCCAGATACAGCATAGATGCCACCGCATCCACACGGAGTCCGTCAATATGAAACTTCTCTACCCAGAACAAGGCATTGGCGATAAGGAAATTCATAACTTCCTTGCGCCCATAGTCAAATATATAAGTGCCCCAGTCGGGATGCTCCCCCCGGCGTCTGTCAGGATGCTCATACAATGCCTGACCATCGAAATTGCCAATACAGTGGGCATCCTTCGGAAAATGTGCCGGAACCCAGTCAAGGATAACCTGGATGCCTCTCCTATGCATCTCATCGACAAAATACATAAAATCTTTTGGCTCACCATAGCGGCTGGTCGGCGCATAATAACACCCTACCTGATATCCCCAGGAACCATCAAAGGGATACTCCGATATCCCCATCAGCTCAATATGGGTGTAACCCATCTCCACCACATAATCTCCCAGCATCTGTGCCATTTCCCGGTAACTGTAGCTGCCATTATCGTCATCTTCTATGCGTTTCTTCCATGATGCCAGATGTACCTCATAGATGCTCATGGGTTCACGGTCACGTCTCTCAGCGGTCTTATTTGACCTTCTTGTGAGGTACTCTTTGTCCTGCCATTCATAACCATCCAGTGAAGTGATACGGGACGCATTGCCCGGACGGAGTTCTGCGTAATTTCCGTAGGGATCGGTCTTATACAGCTTCTCCCCATCCCGTGCTGTGATCTCATATTTATAGGCGGCACCTTCCCATGCCCCTGGTATGAAAAGTTCATAAATACCACTCTCACCATGAAGCATCATTTTGTGCAGCCGGGCATCCCACATATTGAAATCCCCGATAACACTGACACTCCGCGCCCTTGGCGCCCACACAATAAACCGCGTTCCTGTAACGCCGTCCACTTTCTCAATATGGGCGCCAAATTTTTCATAGATCTGGTAATGTTTCCCTTCCCCAAAGATATAGCGGTCAAAGTCAGAGAACACCTTACCAAATGCATAGGGGTCGTCGATATCAATGATATCATCATCCCCATACTTAACCCGAAACCGATATTTACTGAGACGGTCCCTCTTCTTCTCGATCACATATCCAAAAAGACCCTCCACCGACATCTCTTCCATTTCACCGATCTCTCTGCCCTCGTCATCCAAAAGCCAGATCTTCTCTGCACAGGGCCGGTACGCTGTAAATATCTGTACATCTTCCTCATTATAAATATGGCAGCCCAGCAAGTCATTGGGAGCGTTGATCACACCCTCCTCCAGTTCTTCCATCAGCTCTTTCCCTGCCCAGTCCAGCAAATATTGATTCATACATCCATCCTCCAAACACTAATTGTATCTTTGCAGGCTTTTAGCCAGGCACCTTCCCTCCCTGCGGAGCAGGAACGGCTTGCTGCCGTTCCCAGAAGCCTGCGGTTCTCAGCCAGGCTTTTTTATCCCAGTTTATCCATTAGATCTTTTACAACAACAGCCAGTTCTTCGGACTTCTTGTCAGCATCAGCAAGATCAGTGCCTACAACGCCAAAGTACACTTTGATCTTTGGTTCTGTACCAGATGGGCGTACACAGAGCCATGCATCCCCCTCCAGTTCAAAATACAGAACATTAGATTTCGGAATACCCGTAGGTTTCGTCTCTCCAGTCTTAACATCTTTGATCACATCCTGCTGATAATCTCTTGTTGCTGTGACTTTATAATTGCCGAATTCCATCGGCGGATTCTCACGAAGGCTCTCCATGATCGCTTTGATCTTTGCCAGTCCCTCGATACCCTGATGGGAGATTGCGATCACATTATCTTTGTAATAACCATATTTCTCATACATCTCCAGCATGGCATCCCATATCGTCTTGCCCTGTGTCTTATAATAAGCAGCCGCTTCACACAGTGCCATGGAAGCAACGATGGCATCCTTATCCCTTGCATGTGTGCCTATAAGACAGCCATAACTTTCCTCGAACCCAAAGAGATATTGTCCCTTTCCTGTCGTCTCCATGCGGAGGATCTCCTTGCCGATCCACTTAAATCCGGTAAGGCACTCAATAACCTTAATGCCATAATGCTTTGCCATGGCATCTACCATATTTGAAGTAACAATAGTTTTGATAAGTTCACCGTCTTCCGGAAGTTTGCCCTCGATGGCAAGTTTCTGTCCGATCTCATAGTCGGCAAGAAAACTTCCAGACATATTTCCTGTAAGGCAGATGTACTCGCCTGACTTTGTATCTTTCACATATACGCCAAGGCGGTCAGCATCCGGATCCGTTGCCAGGACAAGGTCAGCATCTTTCTCTTTTGCCAGATTCAGTGCCAGCTCAAATGCCTCCTTTGCCTCCGGATTTGGATAACTCACCGTCGGAAACTCGCCATCCGGCAGTTCCTGCTCAGGCACAACAAACACATTTTCAAAGCCAAGTTCTTTTAATACACGGCGTACCGGAAGATTACCAGTACCATGAAGCGGTGTGTAAACGATCTTGAGATCTGCCGAAACTTCTTTGATGGCCTCCGGATGAAGGACATTTTTCTTCAGTTCTTCCATATAACGGTCGTCGATCGCCTGGCCGATGCTCTCATACAGTCCAGCTTTCACTGCCTCATCCTTATCCATGGTCTTTACTGTAGCATAATCAGTCACTGCCTTTACCTCATCCATGATTCCGGAATCATGTGGCGGCGTGATCTGGGCGCCGTCTTCCCAATACACCTTATAGCCGTTGTATTCTGGCGGGTTATGACTTGCTGTAATGTTGATCCCCGCAATGCATCCCAATTCCCTCACCGCAAAAGAAAGCTCTGGCGTAGGACGAAGTGACTCAAAGACATATGCCTTGATGCCATTGGCCGCGAGGCAGCATGCTGCTTCATCGGCGAATTCAGGTGACATACGGCGTGAATCAAAGGCGATCGCCACACCTTTCTGCTGGCCATCCTGCTTCATGATATAGTTTGCCAGTCCCTGTGTTGCCTTGCGCACTGTATAGATGTTCATACGGTTTGTTCCAGCGCCGATAATGCCACGAAGTCCCGCTGTTCCAAATTCCAGATCCGCATAAAAACGCTCCTTGATCTCGTTCTCATCCCCCGCAATACTTTCCAGTTCCTTTTTGGTCTCCGCATCAAAATACGGGTTTGCCAACCAAGCCTCATAAGTTTCTTTGTAATCCATAATTTCCTCCAATCCGCCGTAAGCCGGCTTAAATTTTTCTTTTTATGAAAACGCATAGCCTGCGCTTTATCCTGCACCATTGCTGCTATTATTACTACTATTACCACTGCTGTTCCCTTCCAGAAGATCCGGGAAACTCCAGTTTACATCCAGATTGTCATCGGATATCTCTATATTATAACTTTTCGTCTCACTTCCCTGTTTCGTCAATGTTACTGTCACACTGCCGATGACTTTTGCAAAACTACATGGTGCCACACCCTTATAGGTGCCATCTACATAGACAGCAGCTCCCTCTGGCGAACTGACAGTAATGGTATGGTTGGAATCTGTCTTTTTTGTCTCTGGCGCAGATGTACTGCTGGCAGAAGACGAATCTGATTTTTTTACGGAAGAGGAATCACTGTTCACAGTCGCTGTCTCCTTCTGCAGATTGATGCGGAATGTCGGACTGCTGTCTTTTACTGTTGCGATCCCTGTATACTCGTTATATCCTTCCAGCACTACCCTGACTGAATGATTTCCATATTTAAGGGAAACTTTCTTACTATAATCAGTCAATTTGCCATTGACATACAGTTCTGCCCCCTGCGGGTCGATCTCAAATGTCACTCTTGCTGTATCTGGTACCTGGTTCTGGTACTGCGCCATATTGACCTTCGTCACCTGGTTTCTCTTTACTTCCAACGTCGCCGTCCCTGTCAGGTCGCCATTGTCCATAGTGAGCTTCTGCGTACCCTCCTGTACGACCAAAAGCATGTCTGCTGACACTGGCAGGATCGCTTCCCCATGCAGTGTCAGCACACCGCCGATAAAATCTTTATAATTGGTGGG